>NZ_CP075185.1:2716000-3032000 GCF_020510685.1 Dechloromonas denitrificans | reverse complement strand
AGCGGGAAGAAGCTGATGATGCGGTTCAGCGCATGGTAGCTGTTGTTGGCGTGCAGCGTGGCGAGACAGAGGTGGCCGGTCTGCGCATAGGCAATGGCGGCCTGCATGGTTTCCTTGTCGCGGATTTCGCCGATCAGGATGCAGTCGGGCGCCTGGCGCATCGCATTCTTCAAGGCCGATTGCCAGTCGGCCGTATCCATGCCGATTTCGCGCTGATTGACGATCGATTTCTTGTGCTTGAAGAGGAATTCGATCGGGTCTTCGACGGTCAGGATGTGGCCGGAACGGTGTGCATTGCGGTGGTCCAGCATCGAAGCGATGGTCGTCGATTTGCCCGAGCCGGTGGCGCCGACGATCAGGATCAGGCCGCGCTTTTCCATGATCATGTCGGCGAGGACCGGCGGCAGGCCGAGGTCGTCGAGCGGCGGAATGTTGCCGAGAATGAAGCGGACGACAATGCTGATCGAACCGCGCTGGCGGAAAATATTGACCCGGAAGTTGCCGACCTGCGGCACGCCGAAGGAGAGGTTCATCTCCCAGGTCGCCTCGAAGGTCTTGATCTGCTCCGGCGACATCAGTTCGTAAGCGATCTTTTCGATCATGTCGGGCAACATGACCTGCTGATTGACCGGCAGGGTGTTGCCCTGAATCTTGATGTGGATGGGCGCGCCGGCGGATATGAAAATATCCGACGCCTGCTTTTCCGACATCAGCTGGAACAGTTTGTCGAGGATCATAAAAAAGACCTCCGGGTCTTTGGGGGTGACTTAGGCGCGCAGCAGTTCGTTGATGCTGGTGGTCGAACGGGTCTTGGCATCAACCTTCTTGACGATGACGGCGCAGTACAGGCTGTACTTGCCGCCATCCTTGGGCAGGTTGCCGCTGACTACAACCGAGCCGGCCGGGATCTTGCCGTAGCTGATTTCGCCGGTGGCGCGATCGTAGATCGGGGTGCTCTGGCCGAGATAAACGCCCATCGAGATCACCGAGTTTTCGCCGACGACGACGCCTTCGACGACTTCCGAACGGGCGCCGATGAAGCAGTTGTCTTCGATAATGACCGGGCCGGCCTGGATCGGCTCAAGCACGCCGCCGATGCCGACGCCGCCGGAGAGGTGGACGTTCTTGCCGATCTGCGCGCAGCTGCCGACGGTGACCCAGGTGTCAACCATGGTGCCTTCATCGACGTAGGCGCCGATGTTGACGAAGGACGGCATGAGCACGGCGTTCTTGGCGATGAACGCACCTTTGCGGGCGAAGGCGCCCGGCACGACGCGGAAGCCGCCGGCTTTGAACTGCTCTTCGGTCCACCCCTGGAACTTGGTGTCGACCTTGTCATAGAAACGAATTTCGCCGGCTTCCTGGACGCGGTTGTCGCGGGTGCGGAAGGAGAGCAGCACGGCCTTCTTGGCCCACTGGTTGACGATCCATTCACCGTTTATTTTTTCGGCAACGCGCAGTTTGCCGCTGTCGAGGTCGCCGATCACCGATTCGATGATCTTGATGGCGTCGGCGGATTGGGTAGACAGCTCGGTGCGGCGTTCCCAGAGGTCGTCGATGGTGGCTTGCAACGGATGGCTCATGGAGGTTCTCTCTGTTTTAAAGTTGTTGGGTAAATTGACGAATACGGCTGGCCGCTTCGAGGCATTCCTCGAGCGATGCGACCAGCGCGATACGAATAAAATTGGCACCTGGATTCAGGCCATCTACCTCGCGGGCGAGGAAGCTGCCGGGCAGGACCACAACATTATAGTGTTCGAGCAGACCCCGGGCGAACTCGGTATCGGCGATCGGGGTCTTGGCCCACAGGTAGAAGCTGGCATCCGGCATGCCGGTGCCGAGCACCTCGGCGATCAACGGGGTGACGGCGGCGAATTTCTCGCGGTACTGGTTGCGGTTGTCGAGGACGTGCGCCTCATCGTTCCAGGCGGCGATGGAAGCCGTTTGCACCGGGGGGGCCATGGCGCAGCCGTGGTAGGTGCGGTAGAGCAGGAATTTCTTGAGGATTTTCGCATCGCCGGCGACGAAACCGGAACGCATGCCCGGGACGTTGGAGCGCTTCGACAGGCTGGAGAACATGACCAGCCGTTCGTTGCTGCGGCCGAGCAGCTTGGCCGCCTGCAGGCCGCCGATCGGCGGATTGGCTTCGTCGAAGTAGATCTCGGAATAGCACTCGTCGGAAGCGATGATGAAACCGTACTTGTCGGAGAGGGCGAACAGCGTCTCCCAATCGGCCAGCGACAGCACCTTGCCGGTCGGGTTGCCCGGCGAACAGACGTAGAACAACTGGACGCGCGCCCATTCCTCGGCGGACAGCGCGCCATAGTCGAAGGCGAAGTCGTTGCCCGGCAGGTTGTTGAGAAAGCGCGGTTCGGCGCCCGAGAGATAAGCCGCGCCTTCGTAGATCTGGTAGAACGGATTCGGACTGACGACCAGCGGCACATGTCCGCGGCTCGGATCGATCACCGTCTGGGCGAAAGAGAAAAGCGCCTCACGCGAGCCGTTGACCGGCAGGATCTCGCTTTCGGCATCGAGTTGCAGACCGTAGCGACGGCCGCACCAGGCGGCAATGGCCTGGCGCAGGGCCGGAACGCCCGGCGTCGTCGGGTAATTGGCCAGCCCCTTCAGGCCATCGGCCAGCGCCTGCATGATGAACGGCGGCGTCGGATGCTGCGGTTCGCCAATGGAGAGCTTGATCTCCTTGTATTGCGGGTTCGGGGTGATGCCGGCGAACAGGGCGCGCAGCTTTTCGAAGGGGTAGGGCTGGAGTTGGGCGAGGTGCGGATTCACGTGGGGGCTATTGGGGCGGCGGCTAAAGCGTTAATTATCGCCGAAAATCGATCCGGATCAGCGGCGCCCGCTTGGCGAACGAAAGAAGGTTTTTCGCCATCCGCTCCTCCCGGCGGTTCTTCCTAGTACGGCTGGCGGGTCGGCAAGTTCTGCCAGCGGAGCAGGGGCTCGGCGGCGCCGGGAATGGGCAGGTGGATGGTGGGCAGTCGCCGTTCGCCGTGCGGCAGGCGTAATTCGTCGTAGAGTTCGTCGTCGCAAAAGCCGGCGGCAGCGGCGTCGGCCCGTGGATTGGCGAAAACGATGCGGCTGATGCGCGCCCAGTAGGCCGCCGAAAGGCACATCGGGCAGGGCTCGCTCGAGGCATACAGCGTGCAGTCGGTCAGATGGAAGCGACCGAGGGCGCTGCAGGCCGCCCGAATGGCCACCAGTTCGGCGTGGGCCGTCGGGTCGCAGGCCGGGACGACCTGATTCCGGCCTTCGCCGATGATTGTTCCGGCGTGTACCACCACCGCGCCAAATGGGCCGCCCTGGCCGGATGTGACGCTTTCGGCGGCCAGTTCGATGGCTCGCTGGAGGAAAAATGCATCGTCGTTCATGGCTGGTCCCTGCTGGGTCGATGGCGGCGCGCCTCGTCGCCTGGCCGGCCTGGCTTTGATTCTCGGGCGACTTCGGCGGGCTGGGCGTCTGCGCAATTGCGTCGATGCTATCATACGGCCCCCGTCATGACAGGGCTCTTCCCGTCTGCCGTACCGCGCATGCGCCTGACCAAACTCAAACTCTCCGGCTTCAAGTCCTTCGTCGATCCGACGGCCGTTGCCCTGCCCGGGCAACTGGTCGGCGTCGTCGGGCCGAACGGCTGCGGCAAATCCAACATCATGGATGCCGTGCGCTGGGTGCTCGGCGAGTCGAAAGCCTCTGAGTTGCGCGGCGAGTCGATGATGGACGTCATCTTCAACGGCTCGTCGAACCGCAAGCCGGTGTCGCGCGCCTCCGTTGAGTTGATCTTCGAAAACCTGCTCGGCCGGGCCCTCGGCCAGTGGTCGCAATACGCCGAACTGTCGGTCAAGCGGACGCTGACCCGGCAGGGGCAGTCGGACTACTTCATCAACAACCTGAAGGTCCGGCGCAAGGACATTACCGATCTCTTTCTCGGCACCGGACTCGGGCCGCGCGCCTACGCCATCATCGGCCAGGGCATGATCTCGCGGATCATCGAAGCCAAGCCGGACGACCTGCGGGTCTTTCTCGAAGAGGCGGCCGGCGTTTCACGCTACAAGGAACGGCGCAAGGAAACCAACGGCCGGCTGGAAGACACCCGGGAGAACCTGACCCGGGTCGAGGACATTCGCCTCGAACTCGGCAGCCAGATGGAAAAGCTCGAAGCGCAGGCCGAAGTGGCCCGCCGCTACCATGCGCTGAACGAACAACTGGTACAGCGCCAGCAGATATTGTGGCTGCTCAGGAAGCGCGAAGCGGAGAGCGAACGCCAGCGCGTAGCGCTCGAAGTCGAACGGGCGGTTACCGACCTCGAGGCGCAAAGCGCCGCGCTGCGCGAAACCGAAGCGCGCGCCGAGGAAACCCGCGAGGCCCATTTCGCCGCCGGCGATGCGCTGCATCTGGCGCAAAGCGAGATGTACACCGCCAATGCCGAAGTGGCCAGGCTGGAAGCCGAAATTCGCCATCGCCGCGAGTCGCGCAGCCAATTGGAGGCGCGCCTGGTGCAACTGGAAGGCGAACTGGCCCAATGGACCGAGACGGCCGAGCGGCTGGCCGGCGATCGGCTGAAGTGGGAAGAACTGCAGGAAATCACCCGCTTGCGCGTCGACGAGGCGGAGGAACGCCTGCACCAGCAGATGGACATCGCGCCGCAGGTCGAGGAAAGCCACGCCCAGGCGCAGGAAGAACTGCAACGGCTGCGGGCCCGGACGACCAACGGCGAGCAGCGCCTGGAGGTCGAGCTGACCAATAAGGCACACGCCCAGCGCGCCTTGCAGGCCATCACCCAGCGTCGCGAGCGGCTGCGCGAGGAGGGGGGCGGGCAGGATGCGCCGGATGCCCTCGACCTGGCCGAAAAGGAAGAAGAACTCTCGCTGTTGCGCGAGGAACTGGCCGGCGATCAGGATCATCTGCAACAGCTGCAGCAGGAATTGCCGCAACTGGAGGCCGCCCGCAAGCAGATGCAGGGCGAGCTACAGCGCATCGAGCGCGAACTGGCCGCTGGTCAGGCCCGCCGCGCCGCGCTCGAGCAGATGCAGGCCAGTGCCCGGCAGAGCGGCAAGTTGCCGGAATGGCTGCGCCGTCACGGGCTGGAAGAAGCGCCGCCGCTGTGGCAGCAGATCCATGTCGCAGCCGGCTGGGAATCAGCGGTCGAGGCGGTGTTGCGCGAGCGGCTCAATGCCATCGCCTGCGACGATCCGGCCAAGCTCGACGAATGGTTGCATGACCGGCCCGATGCCCGGCTTTCCGTTGTCCTCCCATCTGATACGGTGGCCGGCGAACCGGCCGGGCGGCTGAGCGAGCATGTGCGTAGCGATAACCCGGCGATAGCCGCCGTGCTGGCCGACTGGCTGGGTTCTGTATTTACCGCTGCGACGCTCGATGCCGCGCTGGCACGGCGGGCCGAACTGCCGCCGGGGGCGGTACTGGTAACGGCCGGCGGCGACCTGCTGAGCCGGGCTAGCGTCACCTTTTTCGCGCCGGACAAGAGCGAGCACGGCTTGCTCGAACGTCAGCGCGAAATCGAGGCGCTGGGCGAAGGGGTTGCCGCCTACGAAGAACAGGCCGAAGCGCTGCGCGAACAACTGTTGGTGCTCGACGAACAGTTCGGGGACAAGCAGGAAGAGATCGGCGAAACCCGGCAATACGTCACCGACCGCCAGCAGCGCGTGCATGCCGTGCAGCTTGAGGTGCTGAAACTCGGCCAGGCCATCGAGCGCTACCGCGAACAGAAGGAGCGCCTGCAGGAGCAAATGGCCGAACTGGCCGAAGAGGAAGAAACCGAGCGCGAGCGCGACATGGCGGCGGACGAGAAGATCGCCGAGGTGCGCGACGGCCTGTCCCGCATCCGCGTGCTGGTGGCCGGTGCCCAGGCCCGGCTTGACGACGCCGAGCGGGCGGTGCGGGCCGAACGCGAGCGCAACTCCGATTTCGACCGCGCCTTGCGCGAAGCCCAGTTCTCGCTGCGCGAAAGCGAAGGCAAGTTGCAGGATATTTTTGCCCAGCAGGCGACGGCCCAGCGGGAACTGAACCGTATCAAGAAGGATCGCGCCCAGTGCGCCGAGCAGGTCGAGGCCGCGCCAGCCGATGTCATGGAAGACAACCTGCAGGGCGCTCTGGAGGCCCGCCAGGAAAAGGAGCAGGCCCTGGCCCGCTGTCGCGATGCGCTGGAATCGGCGACCAATGCGCTGCGGGCGTTGGAAGAGCAGCGGATGAAGATCGAGCAGGGCCTGGAGCCGCTGCGCGAACGGATCGGCGATCTCAAGCTGAAGGAACAGGCGGCGACGCTCAATACCGAGCAGTATGCCCAGCAACTGCTCGAGGCCGGGGCCGACGAAGCCGCGCTGCAACAGGAATTGACGACCAACGGCAGCAATCTCCGGCCGGCTTCCCTGCAGGGTGAAATCACCCGGCTCGGCAATGCCATCGGTGAACTCGGCGCGGTCAACCTGGCGGCGCTTGAAGAACTGGACACGGCGACCGAGCGCAAGGGCTATCTCGACATGCAGGCGGCCGACCTGACCGAGGCGATGGAAACGCTGGAAAACGCCATCCGCCGCATCGACCGCGAAACGCGTGACCTGCTGCAATCGACTTTCGATACGGTCAACGGCCATTTCGGACAGCTTTTCCCCGAACTGTTCGGCGGCGGCCGGGCCGAACTGGTGATGACCGGCGAGGAAATCCTCGATGCCGGCGTCCAGGTCATCGCCCAGCCGCCGGGCAAGAAGAATTCGACCATCCATCTGCTGTCCGGCGGCGAAAAGGCGCTGACGGCGATCGCGCTGGTCTTCTCGATGTTCCAGTTGAATCCGGCGCCGTTCTGCCTGCTCGACGAGGTCGATGCGCCGCTCGACGACACCAATACGGAGCGTTTTTGCGGCATGGTGAAGAAAATGTCGGCAAACACGCAGTTTCTATTCATCTCCCATAATAAAATCGCCATGGAAATGGCCGAACAACTGGTCGGCGTAACGATGCAGGAGTCCGGCGTTTCGCGCGTTGTGGAAGTGGATATTGAGGAAGCTTTGAAAATGAGGGATGCGGCGTGACCGAACTTCAGATCGGATTGATTGGCCTTGGCGCAACGGCGGTGGTCGGCGTTTTCGCTTACAACAAGTGGCAGGAATATCGCCATCGCAAACTGGCCGAAGCGGTCTTCAAGCCGCAACACGAAGACGTGCTGCTCGGTGACGGGCCGAAGGTGACAGTCAAGCCGGTGCCGACCGAACGCAACGAACCCGGTCTTGGCGAGGAAGAATCGGCCGCATCGAGCGAGCGGGTCGAACCGATGTTTGCCGATGTCGAGCCGGAGGTCGACGCGGAGGACGCGTATGTTCCCGCTCCGGAATACACGCCACCGCCGGTCAGCGCACCGCTCGCCGCCGAGCCGTCGCCAGCCCCCGCTGCCGTCGCCCAAGCCGCACCGGCCGTTCCGGCCCCTGCTCCTGCACCCGAACGCTTGCTCGGCAAGCGCCTGGAGGATGAATCGAGCGACCTGCCGGCCAGCGCGCTGCCGGCCGAATTGCTTGATCCGCGTCTGGAATTCATCGTCGCCATGGAATTGGTCGAACCGGTTTCGGCGATCGAGATTCTGCAGTCGCAACGCGATGTCCTGTATCGCCTGAACAAGCCGGTGCACTGGCTCGGCTTCAACGAGCGCAGCCGCGAGTGGGAGCGGCTGGCTTCCGACAGCAATCTGCACCTGCGCCGCCTGCGCGTCGGGCTGCAACTGGTCAACCGCATGGGGCCGGTTTCCGAAGGCGATGTCGCGATATTTGCCAACGCCATGCAGGCGCTGGCCGACGAATTGATGGCGGTGGCCGACATGCCCTCGTCGCGCGTCTTCGACCAGGCCGCCGAGATTGATCGTTTCTGTGCCGCGGTTGACCTTGAAATCGGGGTCAATCTGATCAGTCGCGGCAATGCCTTTTCCGGCACCAAGATTCGCGCGCTGGCCGAAGCGGCCGGTCTGGTGCTCGGCATCGACGGCCTGTTCACCCGCTACGATGAGGCCGGTCGCGCCCAGTTCAGCCTGCAGAATTACGAAAGCACGCCTTTCACCGCCGAGTCGGTGCGCACGCTGACGACGCACGGCCTGACCTTCGTCCTCGACGTGCCGCGCGTCGACCACGGCGAGCGCGTCTTCATGCAGATGACCGAACTGGCCAAACGGTTCGCCGATACCCTGCAAGGTGCGCTGGTCGATGACAATCGTCAGCCGCTGTCCGATGCCCAGCTCGACCATATCCGTCGCGAATTCGTCGGCAAGCCGCAGGCTACGATGGCCAGTTTCGGCTTGCCGGCTGGCTCGGCCCAGGCCCTGCGGCTGTTTTCCTGATGGCGGTGCCGGTTGCGGAGGCCGAGCGCGCGGCTTGGCTGCGCAGCGAACTGGAACGTCACAATGTCGCTTATTACGTGCGCGATGCGCCGACCATTCCGGATGCCGAATACGACAAGCTGTTCCGCGAACTGCAGGGACTGGAAGCGCAGTATCCCGATCTGCTGACGGCCGATTCGCCGACCTTGCGGGTGGGCGGCCAGCCGCTGACTCAGTTTGCCCCGGTACGCCACGACGTGCCGATGTTGTCGATCCAGACCGAGACCGATACCGAGTCTTCCGGCGCCCTGAATTTCGACGCGCGCCTCCGGCGTGAGCTGGAATTGCCGGCCACCGCACCTTTCATCGAGTATGCGGCCGAATTGAAATTCGATGGTCTGGCGATCAGCCTGCGCTACGAGCACGGTGTGCTGGTGCGTGGTGCGACGCGTGGCGACGGCGTCACCGGCGAAGACGTGACGCAGAACCTGCGCACGCTGCGCCAGATTCCCCTGCGCCTCCTTGGCGCTGCGCCGCCGTTGCTGGAAGTGCGCGGCGAGGTGTACATGCGGCGTGACGACCTCGAGAAATACAACGCGGCCGCTGCGGCGCGGGGCGATAAGACCCTGGTTAATCCACGCAATGCCGCCGCCGGCAGTATTCGCCAGCTCGATCCGGCGATTGCCGCGAGCCGGCCGCTGTGTTTCTTCGCCTACGGCCTCGGTGCGGTCGACGGTTGGAACATGCCGGAAACCCACGCTGGCGTGCTCGACGCACTGGCGGCCTTTGGCCTGCCGGTCTGCGAACACCGCGCGGTGCTGGCCGGTGGCGAGGCGCTGGCCGGTTTCCATCGGCAGGTCGCCGAATTGCGCGACAGCCTGCCTTTCGATATCGACGGCGTCGTGTACAAGGTTAATAGCTTGGCGCTGCAGGCCCGCCTCGGTTTCCGCTCGCGCGAGCCGCGCTGGGCGGTGGCGCACAAATACCCGCCGCAGGAAGCGTTGACCGTAGTCGAGGCGATCGACATTCAGGTCGGCCGTACCGGTGCCCTGACGCCGGTGGCGCGCTTGGCGCCGGTCTTTGTCGGCGGCGTTACGGTGACCAATGCGACCTTGCACAATGCCGACGAAGTCGAGCGCAAGGGCGGCATCTGTGTTGGCGACACGGTGATCGTGCGTCGCGCCGGTGACGTCATCCCCGAGGTGGTCGGCGTCGTCGCCGAACGCCGGCCCGCTGCCGCACAGCCCTTCGCCATGCCCGACGCCTGCCCGGTATGCGGTGCCCACGTCGTGCGCGAGCCGGGCGAGGCGGTAACGCGCTGTTCCGGCGGTTTTTCCTGCAGTGCGCAGCGCATCCAGGCCATCCTGCATTTCGCCGGGCGCCGCATGATGGATATCGAGGGGCTGGGCGAGCGTTATGTCGAGCGCCTGGTCGAGTTCGGCTACGTGCATGGCGTTGCCGACCTTTATCGCCTCAAGCTCAATGACCTGCTCGAAATGAAGCGGCGTGCCGACGAGCGCGACGGCAACGTGGCGGAAACGGCCAAGGCCGGCCAGACACCGACGCGCTGGGCCGAGAATCTGCTCGACGGTATCGCCGCCAGCCGACGGCCCAGTCTCGCCCGCCTGCTGTTTGCGCTGGGTATCCGCCATGTCGGCGAGTCGACCGCCAAGACGCTGGCCGACTGGCTGGGTAGCATCGAGCGCGTACGCCGGGCGCCGGCACCGCTGCTCGCCGTGCTGCCCGATATCGGCGCTACGGTGGCGACGGCGATTGCCGACTTCTTTGCCGAAGAGCGCAATGTCCAGGCGGTCGACGAGCTTCTTTGCCCGGAAATCGGCGTTGCGCCGGCCGACGAGCATGCGCCGCGGCACGGCCTGGCCGAGCGGCTGACTTGGAGCGAGTTGTACGCGGTGCTCGGCGTACCCCGGCTGACGCCGGTGCGGGCGAGGCAACTGGCGGTCGTGATCGACGGGGCGACGCTGGCCACGCAGGGTATCAACGGTGCTGCGCTGTCGGGCGCCGGCATTCCCGGCGAGGTCATCACGGCACTTGGCGACTGGATGCAAGCACGCGGCAATCGTGGTTTGCTGGCGGCCGTGGCGACCCGCCGCGACGAACTGCTGGCCGCTCTGCCGGCCGCAACTGGGCAGGATGGCGCAGAGGCGCCGCTGGCCGGCAAGACCTGCGTTCTCACCGGCACGCTGCCGACGCTGAAACGCGATGAGGCAAAGGCGATGATTGAAGCCGCCGGCGGCAAGGTGGCCGGTTCGGTATCGAAGAAAACCGATTTCGTAGTGGCCGGCGAGGAAGCCGGCTCCAAGCTGGAAAAAGCGTTGGAGTTGGGCGTGTCGGTGATCGATGAAACAGAGTTGTTGAAATTGCTCGAAAAGGGAGTCGAAGAATGAAAAAAGTTCGCAAAGCTGTCTTTCCGGTGGCCGGTATGGGCACCCGTTTTCTGCCGGCCACCAAGGCCAGTCCGAAGGAAATGCTGCCGATCGTCGATAAGCCGCTGATCCAGTTTGCTGTCGAGGAAGCGGTCGCTGCAGGCATTACCGACATGGTCTTCGTTACCGGTCGTTCCAAGCGCTCGATCGAGGACCACTTCGACAAGGCCTACGAACTGGAAAGCGAACTCGAAGCGCGCGGCAAGAGCGAACTGCTCGAATTCGTCCGCAACATGATTCCGAAAAACATCAACTGCATCTATATCCGCCAGGCCGAAGCGCTCGGCCTCGGCCACGCCGTGCTGTGCGCCAAGCCGGTCATCGGCGACGAGCCGTTCGCCGTGCTGTTGGCCGACGACCTGCTCGACAGCGAGGTGCCGGTGATGAAGCAGATGACCGATACCTTCGACTACTACCGCTGTTCGGTCCTCGGCGTGCAGGATGTGCCGCGCGCCGACACCCGCAGCTACGGCATCGTCGATGCCCGTCGCGTCGCCGACCGTCTGGAACAGGTCAATGCCATCGTCGAAAAGCCGAAGCCCGAGGAGGCGCCGTCTACGCTGGCCGTGGTCGGCCGTTACATTCTGACGCCGCGCATCTTCCATCACCTGGAAACCGTCAAGCCGGGTTCCGGCGGCGAGATTCAATTGACCGACGGCATTGCTTCGCTGCTCAGTGAAGAACAGGTGCTGGCCTATCGCTATGCCGGGACCCGTTACGATTGCGGCTCGAAGCTCGGCTACCTGCAGGCGACGGTCGTCTTCGGCCAGCGCCACCCGGAAGTCGGGGCCGATTTCGATGCTTATCTGAAAAGTCTGGAGAAATAAATGGAGTTGCAAAAAGCCCGTGCGTTGTTGGCCAACGCTGACCTGATCCATTCCGAAGAAACCGTTCAGGCGGCGCTGGAGCAGGTTGCCGGCCTGATTCGCGAGCGCCTGGCCGAGACGAATCCGCTGGTTCTGTGCGTGATGACTGGCGGCGTGATCTTCTGCGGGCAGTTGTTGCCCAAGCTCGCTTTCCCGCTCGACTTCGATTACCTGCACGCCACCCGCTACGGCCCGGAAACCCAGGGCGGTAAGATTTCCTGGCGGATGGCGCCGTGGACCTCGGTCAAGGGGCGGACGGTGCTGGTTGTTGACGACATTCTCGACGAGGGCGTGACCCTGGCCGCGGTCAAGGAAAGCCTGATCCGCCTGGGGGCGGCCGAGGTGCTGCTGGCAGTCTTTACCGACAAGCTGAATGGCAAGGCCAAGCCGATTGCTGCCGATTTCGTCGGCTTGCCGGTGCCGGACCGTTTCGTCTTCGGTTTCGGCATGGATGTCGATGGCGCCTGGCGCAATCTGCCGGCCATTTATGCCATGAAGGAAGACTGATGAGCGGCGCGACAGTGGCCGATTTCATCGGCTACTGGGAAGTCGAAGGGCTGGCCTGCGCCAAGCGCGGCGACTACGAATGGATGGCCGGGCTGGTGCCCGGCCGGCGCGTGCTGGAAATTGGCAGCGGCGTCGGTTTTGCGACGCAGGCACTGGCGGCCCGCGGCCTCAGCGTGCTGGCGGTTGATGCGCTGGCCGAGTGCCTGGCGGCAACGCAAGCCCGTGTCGCGGGCCAGGACGTCACCCTGCTGCAGGCCGAGCTGACCGCCCTGAGTGATGAACAGCGGGCGCAGCTTGCCGCTTTCGCACCGGATAGCGTGGTCTGCTGGCTGATGGGCGCCCCGGCCGAAACCACCGGTGCGACGGCAAGCGATGGCGGTCAGGCGGTCGTCGCCTACCGGGAAAAGATTCATCGACTGGTGGCCGAACTGGCGGCCAGCCTGCCCAGCGTCCAGGCCCTGCACTATGTCGACCGGACGGCGATTTCCTGGCAGGCCAAGGATATCGGCCGCGACACGCTGGTTCGCTATCATGGCGGAAAAACTTTGCTCGATCTGCCGTTTGTCGCCGAACGCCGCAATGCGCTCTACCGCAAGCTCGACGACGGCGCCGTCGGCATGGCGCAACTCCGTAAATCGCACCCCTCGATGAAGAGCGTGGTGCCAGTGCTGGCCTCGTTGCTGGCTGAAAGGAAAAAATAAGATGTTGGCAATTATTGGCGGCAGTGGTCTGACGACCCTCTCCAACCTCGATGTGTCGCACCGCGAAGTGGTTCGCACGCCTTACGGCGAGCCTTCCGGTGCGGTGGTCTTTGGCCAGATCTGCGGTCAGCCGGCGATGTTTCTGCCGCGGCATGGCTACGGTCACACCATCCCGCCGCACATGGTCAATTACCGCGCCAATCTCTGGGCGCTGCATCATTACAAGGCCACCGGGGTCATTTCCGTGGCCTCGGTCGGCGGCATCCGCGGCGACCTGCAGCCGGGCGACATCGTGCTGCCCAATCAGATCATCGATTACACCTGGGGGCGCAAAGCCACCTACTTCGATGGCAATGGCACCCCGGTGACCCATGTCGATTTCACCGAGCCCTACGATCACGAACTGTGTCGCCGCATCCAGCAAGCCGGCGAGCAACTGCAGGTCGAGATCAAGGTCGGTGGCGTCTATGCCGCAACCCAGGGGCCGCGCCTCGAAACGGCCGCTGAAATCAACCGTCTGGAGCGCGACGGCGTCGATCTGGTCGGCATGACCGGTATGCCGGAGGCCGTGCTGGCCCGCGAACTCGGCATGCCCTACGCCGCCATCAACGTCGTCGCCAACCATGCGGCCGGCCGCGGCAGCAGCGCCAACGGCATCCACTTCGAAAGCCTCGACGTTGTGCTGCAGGAGGCCATGGGCCGGGTCAAGGCGATTATCGAAAAGCTGGTCGGCTGCCAGGACGCAGGCCAATCGGCCTGATGTCGTCGGCACGATGAGGTAATGCGCCGTGGTTAATCTGAAGGTTCAGCGAACCTTCAGATTGCCGGCCTGGCCTTATCATCTGCTTGGTCCCGCCGTCAGACCTTCAAGCGTTCCATCAACTCCGTTTCCAGGCGAATCCGGCTGGCGCTCTGGCGCAGGTCGCCGCCGCTGATCAGGAAGACGTCTTCGGCCCGCTCGCCGAGCGTGGTGATTTTCGCGGTGTGCAGGTTGGCGCCGTGCTCGGCCAGGGTGTTGGCGACGGTGTAGAGCAGGCCAGGGCGGTCGGCGGCGATCAGCGACAGGATGAAATGGGCGCCTTTTTCGTCACCGAGAATGCTGGCTTCCGGCTTGATCGGGAAATGCTTGACCTGGCGCGACAGCCGGCCGGCTGACGGGGCTTCCGGCGGTAGTTGCTGGATCAGGCGCTGTTCCAGTTCGTGTTCGATGTAAGGCACCATTTCACGGTTGTTGTCGCGGTTCATCACGTCGAGCACGACGAAGCTGTCGAGCGCGTAGCCATGCGCCGTGGTGTGGATCTTGGCGTCCACGATGCTGTAGCCGTTGCGGGCGAAAAAACCGACGATGCGGGCAAAGAGGTCGGGCTGGTCCTGGGTGTAGACCATCACCTGCAAGCCTTCGCCGTCCTGGTAGAGGCGGGCGCGGACGACCGGCTGATTGTTGTAGATGCGGTAATGCAGCGAGCGCGTGTGCCAAGCGATTTCTTCAGCCGAGTGGCGGAGGAAATAGACGGTATCGAGTTGCTTCCACAGGCGTTCGTGGACGGTCGCCGAGAGCGCGAAGAAGCGCAGCAGACGCATTGCCTCGGCCTGCCGCTCGGCGATGATGCCGTGCGGGGCGGGCGCTTCGCCCTGCCCGAGGTAGTGCAGCGTCAGGTAGTAAAGATCGGCCAGCAGCTTGCCTTTCCACTGGTTCCAGACCTTCGGGCTGGTGCCGCGAATGTCGGCGTGGGTCAGCAGGTAGAGGGCGGTAAGGTGGCGGGCATCGCCGACCCGGCTGGCGAAGCTGGCGACGACGTCGGGGTCGCTGAGATCTTCCTTCTGGGCGACCTGCGACATGTTCAGGTGGTTGCGGACCAGCCAGACGACGAGTTCGGTGTCTTCGGGCGATAGGCCGTGCGCTTCGCAGAATGCCTGCGTATCGCCGGTGCCGAGTTCCGAATGGTCGCCGCCACGGCCCTTGGCGATGTCGTGGAAGAGGGCGGCGACGTAGAGCAGCCAGGGCGTGTCGAATTCGCTCATGACGCGCGAACAGAGCGGGTATTCGTGGGCGAACTCGCTCATCGTGAAGCGGCGGATGTTGCGCATGACCTGCAGGATGTGCTGGTCGACGGTATAGACGTGGAACAGGTCGTGCTGCATCTGGCCGACGATGCGCCCGAAATTCGGCAGATAGGCGCCGAGTATGTCGAGCTGGTTCATCCGCCGGAACTCATGGACGACGCCGCGCTCGCTGTGCAGCAGGCGCATGAAGGCTGCGCGGTTGGCCGGATCGGCGCGGAACGCGTCGTCGATTACCGATTCGCCGGCACGCCACAGGGCGCGCAGCGTGCGGGCGGTCATCCCGTGCAGTTCGTGGCTTTCCTGCATGATCAGGAAACTGTCGAAAATGGCCGTCGGCTTCCTGGTGAAAAGGCTTTCGTCGCGGACGTCGAGCAGGTTGCCAACCGACTGGAAATCCTCGTCCAGCACTTGCGGCGTCTGCTCGCTTTCCGGCGCCAGCGCGGCGCCCATGTTCTGCAACAGGATGATGTTGAGGACGGTGACCGCCTTGGCGTTGCGGTAATAGCCCTGCATCAGCTGTTCGGACGCGCGCTTGGCATCGTTCGAAACAAAGCCGTACTGGGCTGCCAGCGTGCCCTGGTAGTCGAACAGCAGGCGATCTTCGCGGCGGCCGACGGTGAAGTGCATGCGGATGCGCAGGTGGCGGAGGTAATCTTCGCAGGCCTCGGCCTGGCGGGCACCTTCCTCGGTAAGGATGGCGCTTTTCGCGAGCTCGGCCCAGCTCGCCCCGTAACCGGCCGCCTTGGCGATCCAGAAAATGACCTGCAGGTCGCGCAAACCGCCCGGCGAGTCCTTGCAGTTCGGCTCCAGGCTATAGGGGGTTTCATTGAAGCGCAGGTAGCGCTCCTGCTGCTCCAGTCGCTTGGCCTCGAAAAAGACCAGCGGGTCGAGGTTGCCGTGCAGGCGTTTCTCGAAGGTTGCAAACAGCCTTTTGTTGCCGGTCAGCAGGCGTGCTTCGAGCAGGGCCGTTTGCACCGTAATATCCTTGGCCGCCTCGTTCAGGCATTCCTGGACGGTGCGCACGCTATGCCCGATTTCGAGGCCGATGTCCCAGAAGTGACCGACCAGCTGTTCGAGCTTTTCCTGCAGGGCCGGGCTGGCTTCCTGCGGCAGCAGGATCAGCAGATCGATGTCGGAGGCCGGGTAGAGTTCGCCCCGGCCGTAACCGCCGACCGCGGCCAGCGACAGCGACGCCGGGAAATTCAGCGATGCCCAGAGCTTTTGCAGAACGGCATCGACTTGCTGGCAACGTTGCCTGAGCAGCGCGTTGGCATCGCCGGTTTGTTCATATTGCTGCTGAAGCTGGCTTTGATTGGCTTTGACTTCGGCGCGTAGCGCGGCGACATGGTCCGACATCAGGCGATCCAGTCCGGTTTCGGGGGGCAACCGGCCGACAGGGTCATGATCTCGTAACCGCTATCGGTAACCAGCAAGGTGTGCTCCCATTGGGCGGAAAGGCTGCGGTCCTTGGTGACGATGGTCCAGCCGTCGGCCATTTCGCGGATCGCGGCCTTGCCGGCGTTGATCATCGGCTCGATGGTGAACATCATGCCGGGTTCCAGGCGGGGGCCGGTGCCGGCCTTGCCGTAGTGCAGTACCTGCGGGTCTTCATGAAAGTGCTTGCCGATGCCGTGGCCGCAGAATTCGCGGACGACGGAAAAACCGTTCTTTTCGGCATGTTTTTGAATGATGGCGCCGATGTCGCCCAGGTAGGCGCCGGGACGGACCACGGAAATCCCCAGCCACAGGCATTCGAAGGTGATTTCGCACAGCCGCCGGGCCATGATCGAGCCTTCCCCGACGATGTACATCCGGCTGGTGTCGCCGTGATAGCCATCCTTTATGGTGGTGATGTCGAGGTTGATGATGTCGCCGGTCTTCAGCACGCGGTCGCCGGGTACCCCATGGCAGACCTGCTGGTTGACCGAGGTGCAGATCGATTTCGGGTAGGGCTTGTAACCCGACGGTGCGTAGTTGAGCGGGGCGGGGATGCAGCCCTGGACATTGACCATCAGGTCATGGCACAGACGGTCGATTTCTTCGGTCGTGATGCCGGCCTTGACGAAGGGCTCGATGTAGTCGAGAACTTCGGAGGCGAGACGCCCGGCAACGCGCATTTTTTCGATTTCTTCCGGGGTCTTGATCGTGATGCTCATGGCTGTTCTATGTGGTTTGGGGAGAGGTCAAGGATAAAGGATGGATACTGTTTCGCAAAGCCGGGGGGCGGGTAAATGGCATACTTGCCAGCTTTCGTGGCGACAGGGTTGGCGATGAGTATTCTTCTGCTGGGTAAGGACGGTCAGGTTGGCTGGCAATTGCAGCGCTCACTGGCGCCGCATGGCCAGGTGGTCGCTTGCGGGCGGGCTGAGTGCGATTTGGCCGATCCGGCGCGGATTCGTTCCGTGATCCGGCAAGTCAGACCCTCGGTGATCGTCAATGCCACGGCCTATACCGCGGTCGACAAAGCGGAAAGCGAGCCGGAGCTGGCCCACCGGATCAACGCCGAGGCGCCGGGCATCCTGGCTGAGGAGGCCGCGGCGCTCGGCGCCCTGCTGGTCCATTACTCGACCGACTATGTCTATGACGGCTGCAAATCCACGCCTTACGTCGAGACGGATGCGACCGGGCCGCACGGTGTCTATGGCCGGACCAAGCTGGCCGGTGAGGAGGCGATTCGGGCGGTCGGCGGAAAATCGCTGATTTTTCGGACCAGCTGGGTGTTCGGGGCGCGCGGCGACAATTTCGTTAAGACCATCCTGCGTCTGGCGCGCGACAAGGAGAGTCTGGCGGTGGTCGACGACCAGACCGGTTCGCCGACCCCGGCGGCGCTGATCGCCACCGTCACCGGCGTGGTGTTGGCGATGCTGCGCCGCGGGCAGTCGCTCGAAGCCGGCGAAAGCCGTCTCTATCATCTGGCGGCGGCCCATCCGGTCAGTTGGTGCGAGTTTGCCCGGACCATCGTCGGGCTGGCCGGCCCGGCGCCGGGTTTTGATCTGCGTCTGAAGCCGGAAGCGATTCGGCCGATCTCCACCGCCGAATATCCGACGCCGGCCCGTCGTCCGGCCAATTCGCGCCTCGATTGCACCCGCCTCGAAAACGATTTCGGCTTGCAGATGCCCGACTGGCAACCCTATCTGGTGCGCATGCTGCAGCTGCTCGCACTCAAGCAGAACGGCTATTAGGCTTTTAGACCCTTCAATCTGCTGCTATAATCTGCGGGTTTTTCTCAGCCATCATGGCTGGAAAGAACGGTTGTGCACGTTATGTATGCAACCAAAATCCACACATTCGCCGATTAAGGGTGCGCGCCAGAACACAAGAATGGCGGGCGTTTCCGGCGGGTGGCGGTTCAACCCTTAAGGAGTTTTATTATGTCCGTAACCATGCGTCAAATGCTGGAGGCCGGTGTGCACTTCGGCCACCAAACCCGTTTCTGGTCCCCCAAGATGGCACCGTACATCTTCGGTGCACGCAACAAGATTCACATCGTCAACCTCGAAAAGACCCTGGCCAAGTACAACGAAGCCATCGCTTTCGTGAAGAAGCTGGCCGGCAATCGCGGCAACATCCTGTTCGTCGGTACCAAGCGTCAGGCTCGCGAAATCATCGGCGAAGAAGCACTCCGCGCCGGCGCGCCTTTCGTTGACCAGCGCTGGCTGGGCGGCATGCTGACCAACTTCAAGACGGTCCGCACCTCGATCAAGCGTCTGAAAGACATGGAAATCGCCGTCGAAGCCGGCGAACTCGAGCGCATGCCGAAGAAGGAAGCGCTGACTTTCCGTCGCGAACTGGAAAAACTGCAGAAGTCCATCGGCGGCATCAAGGATATGGCCGGTCTGCCGGACGCCATCTTCGTCATCGACGTCGGCTATCACAAGATCGCCATCACCGAAGCCAGCAAGCTGGGCATTCCGGTCATCGGCGTGGTCGATACCAACCACTCCCCGGACGGCGTTGCTTACGTCATCCCGGGTAACGATGACTCTTCGCGCGCCATTCAGCTCTACGCCCGTGGCGTGGCCGATGCCATCCTCGAAGGCCGCAGCCAGGTCATCCAGGAAATCGTTGCCGCCGGTGGCGATGACGAATTCGTCGAAGTCCAGGACGAAGCAGCGCAATAAGGTTGTAACGGCGGAGCGTCAAGCTCCGCCCGTTTTATAAGCTCAGGAGATAAGTATGGCGGCAATTACCGCAGGCATGGTGGCAGAACTGCGTGGCAAGACCGACGCACCCATGATGGAATGCAAGAAGGCGCTGACCGAAGCCGATGGCGACATGGTCAAGGCCGAAGAGATCCTCCGCGTCAAGCTCGGCAACAAGGCGACCAAGGCAGCCAGCCGCATCGCCGCAGAAGGTATCGTGGCGATCAGCATCAGTGCTGACGGCAAGACCGGCGCCATGATCGAAGTCAATAGCGAAACCGACTTCGTGGCCAAGAACGATGAATTCATTGCTTTGGCCAACGGCAGTGCCGCTCTGGTCGCTGCCAACAACCCGGCCGACGTCGCTGCGCTGTCCGCGCTGCCGATGGGCGAAGGCACCGTCGAATCGACCCGTTCCGCATTGGTCGGCAAGATCGGCGAGAACATGACGATCCGTCGTTTCGTTCGCTTCGAAGCCAAGGGCAAGCTGCAGTCCTACATCCACGGCGGTTCCAAGGTTGGCGTCGTGGTTGATCTGGTCGGCGGTGACGATCAACTGGGCAAGGATCTGGCGATGCACATCGCCGCTTCCAAGCCGAAGTCGGTCGACTCTTCGGGCGTTTCCGCCGAGCTGCTCGATACCGAGCGCCGTGTCGCCATCGAAAAGGCCCGCGAAGCCGGTAAGCCGGAAGCGATGCTGGAAAAGATCGCCGAAGGTACCGTTCAGAAGTATCTGAAGGACGTTACGCTGCTCGGTCAGGTCTTCGTCAAGGCTGAAGACGGCAAGCAAACCATCGAGCAGTTGTTGAAGGCCAAGGGCGCCTCCGTCGCCGGCTTCAGCCTGTTCCTGGTTGGCGAAGGCATCGAGAAGAAGGTTGACGATTTCGCTGCTGAAGTCGCCGCCCAGGCTGCCGCTGCTGCTGCCAAGAAGTAACAAGTAAGGACATGCCAATGACCACACCCAAGTTCAAGCGAATTCTCCTGAAACTCTCCGGCGAGGCCCTGATGGGCAATGACGCCTACGGCATCAACCCGCAGACCATCGCGGGCATTTGCGGAGAAATCAAGGCGGTCGCCGACCTGGGTGTGGAAATTGGTGTCGTGATCGGCGGTGGCAATATCTTCCGCGGCATGGCCGGTACGGCCACCGGGATGGATCGCGCCACCGCAGATTACATGGGCATGCTGGCCACGGTGATGAACGCCATGGCGCTGTCCGATGCGATGCGTCAGTGCGGGCTGAATGCCCGCGTCCAGTCGGCCTTGAATATCGAGCAGGTGAT
Organism: Dechloromonas denitrificans; assembly: GCF_020510685.1. NCBI lineage: Bacteria > Pseudomonadati > Pseudomonadota > Betaproteobacteria > Rhodocyclales > Azonexaceae > Dechloromonas > Dechloromonas denitrificans. The sequence goes on along the minus strand of NZ_CP075185.1, from coordinate 3,011,664 downwards.
CGAGCCCTACATTCGAGGCAAGGCCATCCGTTATCTGGAAGAAGGCAAGATCGTGATTTTTGGTGCCGGTACCGGCAATCCATTTTTCACGACCGATACCGCCGCAGCCCTGCGCGGCTCGGAAATCGGTGCGGAAATCGTCCTCAAGGCGACCAAGGTTGACGGTATCTACACCGCCGATCCCAAGAAAGATCCGACGGCGACCCGTTACGACAAGATTAGCTTCAACGAGGCGATCTCGAAGAATCTGGCGGTCATGGATGCGACCGCCTTCGCGCTTTGCCGCGATCAAAAATTGCCGATCAACGTATTTTCCATTTTCAAGGCCGGCGCGCTGAAGCGCGTGGTTTGTGGTGAAAATGAAGGTACGCTGGTCTATTGCTGAGGAAGAAGAATAGAGATGATTGCCGAACTCAAGAAAACCGCTGAAAGCAAGATGCAGAAATCTCTGGATGCGTTGAAGAACGACCTCCTGAAGATTCGTACCGGCCGCGCCCATACCGGCCTGCTGGATCACATCCAGATCGATTACTACGGCTCAATGATGCCGGTCAATCAAGTTGCCAACATCACCTTGGTTGATGCCCGGACCATCGGCGTTCAGCCGTGGGAAAAGAATCTGGTCCAGAAGGTTGAAAAGGCCATTCGCGATTCCGACCTCGGCCTCAATCCGGCCACCCAGGGCGATCTGATTCGCGTACCGATGCCGGCGCTGACCGAAGAGCGTCGCCGTGACCTGATCAAGGTCGTCAAGACCGAAGGTGAGGCCGCCAAGGTGGCGATCCGCAACCTGCGTCGCGACGCCATTGCCCATCTCAAGGAAGCCTTGAAAAAGGGCGAGATTCCCGAGGACGACGAGCGCAAAGCGCAGGACGACGTCCAGAAACTGACTGACAAGTTCATCGCTGACGTAGACAAGATGCTCGCCGCCAAAGAGGCTGAGCTGATGCAGGTTTGATCGCCGTTTCTAGCTGCTTCGGCTGAATGGCACTTTTCTCGAGTTCGACGCAACAGCTTCCCGAAACGGCGGCCGTGCCGCACCACGTTGCAGTCATTATGGACGGCAACGGGCGCTGGGCCAAAAAGCGCTTTTTGCCGCGCGTTGCCGGGCATGTCAAGGGCGTCGAGCTGGTCCGCAAAATGGTCCGTGCCTGTCTTGAGCGCGGTATCCAGTACCTGACCCTGTTTGCCTTTTCGTCCGAAAACTGGCGGCGGCCACAGGAAGAGGTATCTCTCCTGATGCAGCTGTTCGTCAAGGCGCTCGAGCAGGAAGTCGAGAAGCTCGACCGCAACGGCGTCCGTCTGCGCATCATCGGCGATCTTTCCGCTTTCGAGCCACGCCTGCAGGGCCTGATTCGCCAGGCCGAGGAAAAGACGGCGCTCAATACCCGCCTCGATCTGACCATCGCCGCCAATTACGGCGGTCGCTGGGACATCATGCAGGCAATGAACCGGATGCTCGCCACCCAGCCCGAGAAGCGCGACGGCTGGAGCGAAACGGATCTCGAACCGCACCTGGCGATGAGTTTCGCGCCGGAGCCCGATCTCTTCATTCGCACTGGCGGTGAGCAGCGCATCAGTAATTTCCTGCTCTGGCAGTTGGCCTATACCGAACTGTTTTTCACGCCGACCTTATGGCCCGATTTCGACAAGAGCGAGTTCGACAAGGCAATTGCTTCCTATCAGCAACGCGAGCGGCGTTTCGGGCGAACCAGCGAACAGCTCGCAGGGCAGCCGAATGCTTAAGACCCGCGTCATCACCGCCCTGGTCTTGCTGGCCCTGCTGTTGCCCAGCCTGTATTTCCTTCCCCAGGCTTACTGGGCCTTGCTGGTCGCCGCTTTCATCGGCGTCGCCGCCTGGGAGTGGGGCGCGTTGCTCGCTTGGCCGAGCGCGTTGCGCGTGGTGCTGGGGGGCATCACCGCGCTGATTTGCGCCGCAGTTTCCATGCTCGCACCGCAGGCGATCGGTGCAGCGGCTGGGTTCGAACCGGCGCCAGGCTGGGTGTTGCTGACCTACGCTAGTGCCGCAGTGTTCTGGTGCCTGGTCGTGCCACTGTGGCTGCAAAAAAAATGGTCTTTGGCCGGCGTCACCGGTTTGCTGATCGGGGCGGTCGTGCTGTTCCCGACCTGGCTGGCCATGGTTCAACTGCGTACGCTTGGTCCCGGCGTCCTGCTCGGTATTTTTGCCGTTGTCTGGATGGCCGATATCGCGGCCTATTTTTCTGGCAAGGCTTTCGGCAAGCACAAGTTGGCGCCCTCGATCAGTCCGGGAAAAACCTGGGAAGGGGCGATCGGTGCCGCTGTCGGGGTGGTGATCTACGGTCTGGTGGTACGGCAGATGTTCGTTCTCGATGTGCTGTCACTGCCTTTCTGGATTCTGGCCCTGTTCGGCGTTACCGCCGTCAGCATCATTGGCGATCTCTACGAGTCCTTGCTCAAGCGCAAGTCGGGGATCAAGGACAGCAGCAATATTCTCCCGGGACACGGTGGTGTCCTTGACCGGATCGACAGCCTGACGTCGACGCTCCCCGTTGTCGCGCTGTTCTGGCTGCTCGTGGTTTACTCACCGAAATGACTATCCAGAACGTCACGATCTTGGGCTCGACCGGTTCGATCGGCGTCAGTACGCTCGACGTGATTCGGCGCCATCCCGATCGCTACAAGGTTTTCGCGTTGTGCGCCCACACCCAGGTCGACAAGCTGTTCGAACAGTGCCTCGAGTTCCTGCCTCGCTTTGCCGTGCTGCGCGATGCCCGGCTTGCCGGACAACTGGCCGAGCGCTGCCGTCAGGCCCGGCTTGATGTCGAAGTCCGCCATGGCGTCGAAGCCTTGATCGAGTTGTCGGCCTTGCCCGAGGTCGACTCGGTGATGGCGGCGATTGTCGGGGCGGCCGGACTGGAACCGACGCTGGCCGCAGCCAAGGCTGGCAAGAAGGTGATGCTGGCCAACAAGGAAGTTCTGGTCATGGCCGGTGAGCTGTTCATGCAGGCGGTACGTGAGCATGGCGCGGTATTGCTGCCGGTCGATAGCGAACACAATGCAATCTTTCAGTCGCTGCCGGTCGGCTTCGGGCGCGGCTTGGCCGCCTGCGGCGTGCGGCAAATCCTGCTCACGGCTTCCGGTGGCCCATTCCGCAATACACCGCTGAGCGAACTGGCCAATGTCACGCCGGATCAGGCTTGCGCTCATCCCAACTGGGTCATGGGCCGGAAAATATCGGTCGATTCGGCGACCATGATGAACAAGGGGCTGGAGGTCATCGAGGCGCACTGGCTGTTTGCCGCTCCGGCCGAGTTGATCCAGGTCGTGGTCCATCCGCAAAGCGTGATCCATTCGGCGGTGCAGTATGCCGATGGTTCGGTGTTGGCGCAGATGGGTAACCCCGATATGCGGACGCCGATTGCCTACGCCTTGGCCTACCCGGAACGGATCGACTCCGGCGTCGAATCGCTGGATCTGTTCAAGATTGCCCATCTCGATTTCTGCGAGCCGGACTTCGAGCGTTTTCGCTGTCTGCAATTGGCCTATGACGTATTGCGCGAAGGTGGAACGGCATCGGCCATCCTGAATGCCGCCAACGAGGTTGCCGTTGCCGCTTTTCTCGATGTTCAGTTGTCCTTCCTTGGCATTGCCCGGCTGAATGAGGCTGTGCTGGCTGCGCTGCCGGCCGGGCCGGAGGGTAGTCTGGCCGATGTGCTGGGCGCCGATGCCGAGGCTCGCCGTCTGGCACGGCAAATGATTCTGGAAAAACGTTTCGGGTGAGCGACCTGCTATTTTATCCCGCTGCCTTCCTGTTGGTGCTCTGCACCCTGATCGTCGTTCATGAATTCGGGCACTACGCTGTAGCCCGCCTTTGTGGCGTAAAAGTCTTGCGTTTCTCGATCGGCTTTGGTCGCGTGCTGTGGCAGAAGCGTCTGGGGCTCGATCAGACGGAATGGGCGGTCAGTGTTTTTCCGCTCGGTGGCTACGTCAAGATGCTCGACGAGCGTGAAGCAGAGGTGGCGCCGGACGAACGGCATCGGGCCTTCAACCGCCAGACGGTTGGCAAACGCAGCCTGATTGTCGCGGCGGGACCATTCGCCAATTTCATCCTGGCGATTCTCCTTTATTGGGTCGTGTTCATGCTCGGTAGCGAGGAATTGCTACCGGTTCTCGGGACGCCGCCGGCCGGGACTCCTGCGGCGATGGCCGCGGTCGGCAATGGCGAGCGGGTCCGGGCGGTCGACGGGCAGCCGGTTGCGACCTGGAATGATTTTCGCTGGTTGTTGTTGCAGAAGGCGGTCGATCAGGAAAGCACCGAGCTTGAAGTGATCAATGAACAAAATGAAGTCGCTGTGCGCCGCCTTTATCTGAGTGCGGCTGGCGAGCAAGGCTGGGAGGGTGATGCGCTGGACCGTCTGGGCATCACCTTTTACCGTCCCCTGCTGCCGCCCGTGCTCGGTAAAGTAGTCGCGGGCTCACCAGGAGCGCAGGCCGGCCTGCAGTCGGGCGATAAAATACTGGCCGTCGATGGCCGAGCGATCTCGGTCTGGCATGAACTGGTCTTGTATGTCCGCGATGCCGCCGGGCGTTCCATTCGTGTCGAATTCGAGCGGCAAGGCCAGGTTGCGGCAGTCGACATGGTTCCCGAGTCGGTTTCCGAGCGTGGACGGGTGGTCGGAAAAATTGGCGTGGCGGTTGCCGATGGTGGCCAGGCACGACGTGAGATGCGCACCTTCGTGCGCTATGGTTTCTTCGCTGCGGGCGGCAAGGCGTTGATCGAAACCTGGGATAAGTCGGTGTTCAGTCTCGTCATGATGGGCAAGATGCTGACCGGCGAGGTGTCGTTGAAAAACCTCTCCGGCCCGGTGACGATTGCCGATTACGCCGGGCAATCTGCCAAGCTCGGATTCGACTACTACATCAAGTTCATGGCGTTGGTTAGCATCAGCCTGGGGGTGCTCAATCTGCTCCCCATCCCGGTGCTGGATGGCGGGCATTTGATGTATCATATGATTGAAGTCGTCAGGCGTCGGCCGCTTTCCGAGCGTGCCATGGAGATCGCGCAGCAGATCGGCGTGTCTATCCTTGTTGTCCTGATGGCTTTCGCCTTTTTTAACGACTTGAACCGCCTGTTCTTCGGCTGAATAATGAATAAATCCCTGTTGTCGGTCCTGATTGCCAGCTTTTTCGCTGTACCTGCACTGGCTTTCGAGCCTTTTGCGGTCAAGGATATCCGTGTCGAAGGCATTCAGCGTACCGAAGCCGGTACGGTGTTCAGTTATCTGCCGGTCAAGGTTGGCGATACGCTGACCGATGAAAAGGCTGCCCAGTCGATCAAGGCGCTGTTCGCCACCGGTTTCTTCAAGGATGTCCGGATCGAGGTCGACAAGGGCGTGATGGTTATCGTGCTCCAGGAGCGTCCGGCCATCGCCAAACTCGACTTCGTCGGCATGAAGGAATTCGAGAAGGACGTGATCGTCAAGGCGCTCAAGGAAACCGGGATTGCCGAAGGGCGCATCTTCGATCGCGCCCTGCTCGAGAAAGCGGAGCAGGAATTGAAGCGTCAGTATCTGACGCGCGGCAAGTATGGCGTCAACATCACCACGACGGTGACGCCGCTGGAGCGCAATCGGGTCGGCGTGAATTTCAACGTCGAAGAAGGCGTTGCCGCCAAAATCAAACAGATCAACCTTGTTGGGGCAAAGTCCTTCAAGGAAAAAGACCTGCTCGCCCAGTTCGAGCTGACGACGCCTGGCTGGCTGACCTGGTACACCAAGAATGACCAGTATTCCCGCCAGAAGCTATCGGGTGACCTTGAGAAACTGAAGTCCTTCTACATGAATCAGGGTTACCTGGAATTCAACGTCGAATCGACGCAGGTTTCGATCTCCCCCGACAAGCAGGATGTTTACATCACGGTTAACCTGACCGAAGGTGAGCGTTATCAGGTGTCCTCGGTGAAATTGGCAGGCGATTTCTCGCTTCCCGAAGACGAGTTGAAGAAACTGGTTACGGTTAAGCCCGGCGACGTCTTTTCGCGCGAGCGCCTGAACGAATCGACCAAGGCGATCGGTGACCGACTGGGCAAGCAGGGTTATGCCTTTGCCAATGTCAATGCTTCGCCGGAAATCGACAAGGAAAAGCGCAAGGTGGCATTCACCATCTTCATCGATCCGGGCAAGCGTGTTTACGTCCGTCGTATCAATTTGACGGGAAATACCAAAACGCGCGATGAAGTGATTCGTCGCGAAATCCGCCAGATGGAAGGCGGCTGGTACGATGCCGATCGTGTTTCCGCATCCAAACAGCGGATCGATAGGCTTGGTTATTTTACCGATGTCGCTGTCGAAACTCCGGCTGTGCCTGGGACTGCTGATCAGGTCGACGTCAATCTGAGCGTCACCGAAAAGCCGACCGGCAATCTGATGCTTGGGGTGGGCACGTCGAGCACGGATAAAGTTATTTTGTCGGGCTCGATTGCCCAGAACAACTTCCTGGGCAGCGGTAATAACGTCGCGATTCAGGTGAATTCGGCGAAGTCCTACCGGACCTATGTGTTTTCGTACACCAATCCGTATTTCACGCCGGATGGGGTCAGCCAGGGCTTTGATGTCTATCATCGTACGGTCAATACCTCGTCGACGGCGATTGCCAATTACACCTCGGCATCCACCGGCGGCGGCATTCGCTTCGGCTTTCCGATCGGTGAGAAGGAATCGCTGGGCTTCGGTGTCGGTCTCGATACGACGAGCATTACGACTTATGACGATAGCCCAAAGTACTACAAGGATTTCGTTCGCGAGTTTGGCGACACCAATCTTTCCATTCCCGTTACCCTGAACTGGATTAGTGATGGGAAAGACAGTTATTTCCTACCGACCAAAGGAACCTATCAGAAGGCCGGTGTCGAAGTTGCCGTGCCGGGCGGGGATCTGACCTATTACCGGGCCAGCTACCAGCTTCAACATTTTGTCCCGCTGAACAGCAAATTTACGCTGATGGTGAATGGCGAGGTCGGTTATGCTGAGGGTTATGGTGGCAAGGGCTTGCCCTTCTACAAGAATTTCTATGCTGGCGGTGTCAATTCGGTACGGGGCTACAAGGCTTCTTCGCTGGGCCCCGTCATAAATGATGGAAATGAATACCGTATCGGTGGCAACCGTCGATTCATCGGCAATGCAGAGTTGCTGTGGAGCTTGCCGGGGATGGAAAAGAGTTTACGCATGGGCTGGTTCTTTGATGCGGGGCAGGTCTATGGCAAGGGGCAGAACATTGCGCTGGACGACCTGCGCTATTCAACAGGGCTGTCGGCAGCGTGGATTTCGCCGATCGGGCCGCTAAAATTCAGCTTTGGTTTGCCGCTCAACAAGAAGGACTCGGACCAAACCGAGTCGTTCCAGTTCCAGTTGGGCACCACTTTTTAATTCAGGAGTGTCATCTTGAAAGTTAAGTCGCTAGTTCTCGCTACCGTGATGTCCGCCTTGTTTGTTACCGGCGCCAATGCGGTGGAGTTGAAGGTCGGGTATGTCAATACCCAGCGGATTTTCCGCGATGCACCGGCTGCTCAAAAGGCTGCCAAGAAGCTGGAAGGCGAATTCGCCAAGCGCGATCAGGATCTGCAGCGCATGGCCAAGCAGTTGCAGGGCTTGCAGGAAAATCTTGAGAAGAATTCCGTGACGATGGCTGAAAGTGACCGTCGGTCCAAGGAAAAGGAGTTTGGCGAGTTGTCGCGCGAATTCCAGCGCAAGCAGCGTGAGTTCCGCGAAGACCTGAACCTTCGCCAGAACGAAGAAAATGCAGCGGTAATCGAAAAAGCCAACAAGGCGATCAAGCAGATTGCCGAAAGCGACAAGTACGACCTAATTCTGCAGGATGTTGTCTGGGTGAGCCCGAAGCTGGATATCACCGAACGCGTGATCAAGGCACTTGCCGAAGGCAAGTAATGCCTGGTGCGGCGGGTGTTGCCCTCTCGCTGGCTGATATCGCCGCCCGTCTGGGCGGCGATGTGCTTGGTGACAGCCAAACGCTGATCTTCCAAGTGGCGACGCTGGCCTCGGCTGGCGACGGCGAGATCGGCTTTCTGGCTAATTTGAAATACAAAAGCCAGTTGCAAACGACCAAGGCGGCGGCCGTTATCGTGTCGCCGGATTTTGCCGATGCGGTGGCCTTGCCGCGTATCGTGACCGCGAATCCGTATGCCTACTACGCTCGTCTGGCCAGTTTGCTCAATCCGCGTCAGGCTGCGGCACCCGGGGTTCATCCTTCGGCCCATTGCGCCTCTCCGGTGCCGGCGAGTGCCAGCATCGGGCCGCATGCCAGTATTGGTTCGGATGTGCTGCTGGGTGAAGGCGTTGTCATTCATGCCGGTTGTGTTCTTGGCGATGGCGTCAAGGTTGGCGATGGCAGCGTGTTGTTTCCGAATGTCAGCATCTATGCCGGTTGCGAAATCGGGCGCCATGCGATCATTCATTCAGGGGCGGTGATTGGCGCTGACGGCTTCGGCTTTGCGCCGGACAAGGGGCAATGGGTCAAGATCCCGCAGATCGGCCGGGTGGTGATCTGCGACGATGTCGAAATCGGCGCCAGCACGACGGTTGACCGCGGTGCGCTGGATAACACCGTGATCGGCGATGGCTGCAAGCTTGATAACCAAATTCAGATCGGGCACAACTGCGTGATCGGCAAACACTGCGTGATCGCCGCCTGTGCGGCGATTGCCGGTAGCGTCGAATTGAAGGACAACGTGATCGTCGGCGGCGCGGCGATGATCGCCGGCCATGTGACGATTGCCTCCGGGGCAGTGATTTCCGGCGGTTCGCTGGTCATGAAGAACATTACCAAGCCGGGGCAATACACCAGCGTTTTTCCGCTTGAAGAGCACAGCCACTGGTTGCACAACGCGGCGCAAATCCGCCATCTGGGCAAGCTGGCCGAGCGTGTCGCGGAACTAGAGAAAAAACTGAAAAATATTAATGGAGAGGGTTGATTTAATGGATATCCACGAGATTCTTGAGCACTTGCCGCATCGTTATCCGTTCCTGCTGGTTGATCGGGTGCTCGAGGTTGTGCCCGGCAAGTCGATCCACGCCTACAAGAACATCACGATGAACGAGCCGTATTTTGTCGGCCACTTTCCGCACCATCCGGTGATGCCGGGCGTGCTGATCATGGAAGCCCTGGCCCAGGCGGCCGGCATCCTGTCGTTCAAGACCATGGACACCAAGCCGGATGCCAATTCCGTCTTCTATTTTGTCGGCATCGACGAGTGCCGTTTCAAGAAGCCGGTAATGCCCGGCGACCAGTTGCACCTGCACGTCCAGATTGCCCGTCAGATGCGCGGTATCTGGAAATACGTCGCCGAGGCCCGGGTTGATGGCCAGGTCGTGGCGGAAGGCAAGCTGATGTGCGCCCAGCGGGATATCTGAGATGATCCACGCGACCGCTCTTGTCGATCCGGGCGCCAGGATCGGCGCAAACGTCGAAATCGGCCCGTATTCGATCATTGGCGCCGATGTCGAAATTGGCGACAACACCGTCATCGGCTCCCACGTAGTGATCAAGGGCCATACCCGTATCGGCCGCGAGAATCGGATTTTCCAGTTTTGCTCGCTTGGTGAAGTGCCGCAGGACAAGAAATACGCCGGCGAGCCGACCCGTCTGGAAATCGGCGACCGCAACACGATTCGCGAGTTTTGCACCTTCAATCTCGGTACCGTCCAGGATGCCGGTGCGACAAGGATCGGCGACGACAACTGGATCATGGCCTACGTCCATATCGCCCACGATTGTCAGGTCGGCAACAAGACGACATTCGCCAACAATGCCCAACTGGCCGGCCACGTGGTGATCGACGACTGGGCCATTCTTGGCGGCTATACCGGGGTGCATCAGTTCTGCCGGGTTGGCGCGCACGTGATGACGGCGGTTGGTACGGTCGTCCTGCAGGACGTCCCGCCTTACCTGATGGCGGCCGGCAATACGGCAACGCCGTATGGCATCAATGTCGAAGGATTGAAACGCCGCGGCTTTACTGCGGAGTCGTTGAGCGCGTTGAAGCGAGCTTATCGCACTCTGTACAAGTCCGGGCTGCTGCTCGAAGAAGCGAAGTTGAAGCTGGCCGAGGAAGCCAAGACGCAGCCGGACGTGCAACGCTTCGTCGATTTCCTGGCAGTCTCCAAGCGAGGCATTATTCGCTGATGGGAAGTTCGGTACGGATTGCGATGGTGGCGGGGGAGGCCTCCGGGGATCTCCTGGCCAGCCATTTGATCGCCTCGCTCAAAGCCAAATTGCCGGATGCCATTTTCTATGGCATCGGCGGCCCGAAGATGCAGGCCCAGGATTTCGACGCCTGGTGGCCGATGGAAAAGCTTGCGGTGATGGGCTATGTCGATGCCCTGAAGCACTATCGGGAAATTTCCGGCATTCGTCGCCAGTTGAAGAAGCGTTTGCTCGATATCCGGCCCGATATCTTTATCGGTGTCGATGCGCCGGATTTCAATCTGGGCCTGGAAACCAATCTCAAGTCGGCGGGCGTCAAGACCATCCATTACGTCAGCCCGTCGATCTGGGCCTGGCGGGGTGGGCGGATCAAGAAGATTGCCAAGGCGGTCAATCGCGTGCTGGCGCTTTTCCCGATGGAGCCGCCGCTCTACGAAAAAGCGCATATTCCGGTGACCTATGTCGGGCATCCGCTGGCCGACATCATTCCGCTCGAAACCAGCCAGCGCGCAGTGCGCGAAATGCTCGGCATCGCCAGGGATGTGCCGGTTTTCGCCTTGCTGCCGGGCAGTCGCAAGGGCGAGCTGGAAATGATGGCCGATACCTTCGTCCAGACGGCGAAAATCATCCGCCAGCGTTTCCTGCCCAACGCGCTGTTCGTCGTCCCGCTGGCGACGCGTGAAACCCGCCTGCAGTTCGAGATGGCCATCTACCAGCAGCAGGCGGCGGATATCCCGTTCCGCCTGTTGTTCGGCCATGCCCAGGAGGCGCTGGGGGCGGCCGACGTTTCGCTGGTGGCGAGCGGTACGGCGACCCTCGAAGCGGCGCTGATCAAGCGGCCGATGGTGATCACCTACAAGATTGCCAAGCTTTCGTACTGGATCATGAAGCGCATGGCCTACCAGGCCTTTGTCGGCCTGCCGAATGTCCTGGCCGGGCGGGCGATCGTTCCGGAAATCCTGCAGGATCAGGCCACCCCGGAAAACCTGGCCGAGGCGCTGGTCGGCTTGTATGAAGACAAGGAAAACGCCGCGGCAATCGCCGAGGCCTTTACCGAGATCCATCTGCAGCTGCGCCAGAACACGGCCGAGAAGGCCGCCAACGCGGTCATCCAATGCCTCAACTGATCATCCCGGTCGGTCTCGTCTGCGGCATCGACGAGGCCGGGCGGGGACCGCTGGCCGGGCCGGTGGTGGCCGCGGCGGTGATACTCGATCCGGCCAGGCCGATCCCCGGTTTGAACGATTCGAAAAAGCTCAGCGAAAAGAAGCGCGATGCGCTGGCGGTGCTGATTCGCGAGCGGGCCGTCGCCTGGGCGGTGGGCGAAGCGAGCGTCGAGGAAATCGATCGCCTGAACATCCTGCAGGCAACTTTCCTTGCCATGCAGCGTGCCGTTGCGGCACTGGCGGTGCTGCCGACCAGTGCCTTGGTCGACGGCAATCGCTGTCCGCAACTGCCGATGCCGGTTGAAGCGGTGGTCAAGGGCGATGGCAAGATTGCCTCGATTGCCGCCGCCTCGATCCTTGCCAAGACGGTGCGCGATGCCGGCATGCTGGTCTTGCACCAGCAGTATCCGGCGTACGGTTTCGACCGTCACATGGGTTATCCGACGGAAGCGCATTGCCAAGCCCTGGCAGCGCATGGCGCCTCGCCGGTGCATCGGCGCAGCTTCGGGCCGGTGGCCAAACAGCTTTCGTTGCTATGAAGCATATCCAGTCGCGCGACAACCCGCTTTTCAAGTCTTTGAAGCGGCTGGCCGAATCCGGTCGCGAGCGGCGCAAAACCGGGCAGACGCTGCTCGACGGTGTGCATCTGGTCGAGGCTTACGAATTGGCCTGCGGGCCGGTCGCCACGCTGGTCGTTGCCGAGTCGAAGGTGGCGGAGGGCGAAATCGCCAGCTATGTCGCCGGCCGGGAAAGCGTGGTGCTGGCCGACAGCCTGATGCGCGATCTTGGGCTGGTCGATACGCCGAGCGGCTTGCTGGCGGTGGTCGATATGCCGCCCCGGGTGGCCGCGCTTGACCACCGGCAAGACGCCGTTTTGCTCGATGGCATTCAGGATCCGGGCAATGTTGGCACCTTGCTGCGCACGGCGGCAGCAGCCGGCGTCAAGCAGGTATTGCTGGCGCCCGGCTGTGCCGCGGTGTGGTCGCCCAAGGTATTGCGGGCCGGACAGGGCGCCCATTTTGTTCTGGCGCTACACGAGGAGGCCGACCTTGGCGCCTTCCTTGCGGATTACCAGGGAACGACCGCGGTGACTTGCCTCGATGGCGCCACCTCGCTTTACGAAGCGACGTGGACCACGCCGCTCGCCTGGGTGTTCGGCGCCGAAGGGCTGGGCGTCCGGCCCGAGTTGATCGCCGCCGCCCGGCTCAAGATTCGCATTCCGATGCCCGGTAACGTCGAGTCCCTGAACGTCGGGGCCGCGGCTGCCATCTGCCTGTTCGAGGCGCTGCGCCGGAAACTAGCGCAGCTTTAATTCCTGCAGCACGGTGGTCGAGATTTCCTCGATCGACTTGGTCGACGAATCCAGCCAGCGGATGCCTTCGCGGCGCATCATCTTTTCGGCTTCGGCAATTTCATAGCGGCAGTTGGCCAGCGAGGCATATTTGCTGTCGGCCCGGCGTTCTTCGCGGATCTGGTGCAGGCGTTCCGGCTGGATGGTCAGGCCGAACAGCTTGGCGCGGTGCTTTTCCAGCGTGCCCGGCAGGCGGCCGCGGTCGAAGTCTTCCGGAATCAGCGGGAAATTGGCGGCTTTCAGGCCGAACTGCATGGCCAGGTAGAGCGAGGTCGGCGTCTTGCCGCAGCGCGAGACGGCGACCAGAATGACGTCGGCTTCGGCCAGGTCGCGGTCGGTGATTCCGTCGTCGTGGGCCAGCGTGTAGTTGATCGCCTCGATGCGGTCCTTGTAGTCCGAGCTGTCGGCCGAGCCGTGCGAGCGGCCGACCGTGTGGCTGGATTTGATGCCGAGTTCGGCTTCAAGCGGCGCCAGGAATGTTTCGAAATAGGACAGGCTGAAGGCATCGGCCTGATGCACGATGCCGGCCAGATCCTGATTGACCAGCGTTGTGAAGACGATCGGTCGCATGCCGTCGGACTCGCCCTGGGCGTTGATCCGGGCGACGGTTTCCTGTGCCTTGGCGATGCTGTCGAGGAAAGGGATGCGGATCTGCTTGAGTTCGACATCCTCGAACTGGGTCATCAGGCTGTGGCCGAGTGCTTCAACAGTCAGGCCGGTGCCGTCCGAGACGAAAAAGACGGTGCGTTTGATTGGATTGGGCATCCGTCAATTTTACCCGCTGTTGCGTAATCCCGAAGCGATGCCATTGATCGCCAGATGGATGCCACGCGCCACGCGCTCGTCCGGTTCGCCGCTGCGATGGCGTTTCAGCAGCTCGACCTGGAGATGATTCAACGGGTCCATGTAGGGCGAGCGCAGTTGCAGCGAACGCTTGAGCAGCGGATTGTCGGCCAGGAAATCGTCCTGTTCGAGAATGGCCAGCAGGTGCTTGCGGGTCAGTTCCCATTCGCCCCGGATGCGGCTGAAGATGCGCTGGCGCAGGCCGGCATCGCTGACCAGCTCGGCATAGCGCGAGGCGATGGCGAGGTCGGATTTGGCCAGCACCATGTCCATGTTCGAGAGCAGACTGGTGAAGAAAGGCCAGGATTTGACCATCCGCCGCAAGGTCGTCAGGCCGTCCGGGTTGGCCGCCAGATAGCCGTCCACCGCCGCCCCGAAACCGTACCAGCCGGGCAGCATCAGCCGGCATTGCGCCCAGCTGAAAACCCAGGGAATGGCGCGCAGGTCTTCGATGCGCTCGGACGGTTTGCGCGAAGCCGGGCGGCTACCGATGTTGAGCGAGGCGATTTCGGAAACCACCGTCGATTGGCGGAAATAGGTGGTGAAGCCGGGTGTTTCGTAAACCAGATCGCGATAGGCGTTGAAGGCGCGCGCCGACAGTTCGTCCATCACGGTGTGGAACTGCTCGGCCGGCTCGACGCGGTTTTCGTGGTCGGTCAGGCTGGCCTCAAGGGTCGCGGCGAGCAGTACTTCCAGGTTGCGGCGCCCGGTGTCCGGGTTGCCGTACTTGGTCGAAATGACTTCGCCCTGTTCGGTCAGGCGGATCTGGCCGGACACCGCGCCGGCCGGCTGGGCCAGGATGGCATGGTAGGACGGGCCGCCGCCGCGGCCGACCGAGCCGCCCCGGCCGTGAAACAGCCGGAGCCGGACGCCGTGCGCGGCGAAGACCCGGGCCAGCTCGATTTCGGCCTTGTAGAGTTCCCAGCCCGAGGTCAGGAAGCCGCCGTCCTTGTTGCTGTCGGAGTAGCCGAGCATGACTTCCTGCTCGTTGCCGCGTCCGGCGATCAGTTCGCGGCAGACCGGCAGCCGGAAGATGCCGTCCATCGTCGCGGCGCTTTTCTGTAAGTCCTCGATGGTTTCGAACAGCGGGATGATATTGACGTCGAGCCGGGGCTGGGCGCCGGGCAGCAGCAGGCCGGATTCCTTGAGCAGCAGCGCCAGTTCGAGCAGGTCGGAGACGCCGTCGGTCTTCGAGATGATGCAGTTGGGCAGCGCGGCGGCGCCGTAGCGCTGGCGCAGTTCGCGGGCCGAGAAGAAAATGGCCAGTTCGCCCCGGGTTTCTTCCGAATAGCTCAAATACGGCGAATAAAGCGGACGCGGCGTGCTGATTTCCTCGACCAGCAGCTTGATCCGTTCGCTTTCCGGCAGCGCCTCGTAATCCGGGCAGCGCCCGGCACCGGCCAGCAATTCGGCGACGCTGCGGGCATGGACTTCGGAGTTCTGGCGCAGGTCGATCGGCGCCAGGTGGAAGCCGAACACCTGGATGCCGCGCAGCAGGCGGCGCAACCGACCGCCGGCCAGCTTGCCGCTGCCGTTCAGTTTCAGCGAATTGGCCAGCACCTTGAGGTCGGCGCGCAGGGCATCCGGGCTGTCGTAGGCGGTGGCTTGGCCGATTTCGTGGCGGATCGGCTCGAAATGGTCGAGCGCCCGGGCCGTCGCGGCAAGCCGGGCGTAGATGCCGGACAGGGCGCGGCGGTAAGGCTCGTCGGCGCGTTGCGGCGAATGGTCGGTGGAATGCGCGGCAAGGGCCAGCAACTCCGGGGTGACCTTGACCAGCAGGTTGGAGAGCGGCAGTTCGCCGCCCAGCTCGTGGATTTCTTCAAGATAGTGATTGAGGGCGGCAGACGACTGCAGGCGCAGCGCTTCGCGCAGGATCTCGGCGGTGACGTAGGGATTGCCGTCGCGGTCGCCGCCGATCCAGCTGCCGACGCAGAAAAAGGGCGGCAGCGCCCAGAATTTGTCGGGGTAACGTTTCTGCAGCTGTTGGGTGACCTGGATGTAGAGGCGCGGCAGCTCGGTGAAGAAGGTTTCCTTGAAATAGGTGATGCCGTTCTTCACTTCATCGAGCACCTTCAGGCGGACCGGGCGCAGCATCCGCGACTGCCACAGGGTCAGGATGGCATTGGCCACGCCGAGGTCGTTTTCGGCCTCTTCTTCCGGCGTCATCTGCAGGCGTTCGCGCTGGTCGAGCAGGCGGGCCAGATCGCGGTGATTGCGGATCAGGCTCTGGCGCTGCACTTCCGTCGGGTGGGCGGTGAGAACCGGGGCGACCAGGGCGTGGGCGAAGAAGTCGGCGACCGCTTCCGGATCGACCTTGCTGGCGGCGACCTGGTCGAGGGCATGGATCAGGCTGCCTTCGCGCGGCGGAGAGCCGGCCAGGTCGTGCGCCCGGCGGCGGCGGATGTGATGCTCGTCTTCGGCGATATTGGCCAGTTGCAGGAAATAGCTGAAGGCGCGGACGACGGCCAGCGTCGTATCGCGCGGCAGCGGGTCGAGCAGCGCGGCGAGTTCGTCGCGGGCCGCCGGATTGCCGTTGCGGGCGAAACTGACGGCGGTCTGGCGGACGCGCTCGACAATGCCGAACACCGCATCGCCTTCCTGCTCGCGCACGGTGTCGCCGAGCAGGCGGCCGAGGAAGCGGATGTCGTTGCGGAGCGGTTCGTCCTTGTTGTTGTCGAGCGCGGATTCAGGCATGGGTGATTTCCGGGGGGAACAGGGTTAGTGCTTGCGGACCAGCAGGACCGAAGCGGCGGACATTTTGGCCAGTTGTTCGGCGACCGAGCCGAGGATCAGCGTCGCCAGGCCGCGTTTGCCATGGCGGCCGACGACGATCAGGTCGATGTTCAGTTCGCGGGCCTTTTCGTCCAGCACTTCCGAGACGCGGCGGCTGCGCGCTTCTAGCAGCAGGGCTTCGGCGTCGACGCCGTCGGCCGACTTGATGACCTCGTCGAGCAACTGCTGCCCGGCCCCGGTCAGCACCGTGATGGCGTGCTCGATATTCAGCGAGCTGGTGAAGGTTCGTCCCTGCATGTTCATCAGGGTTTCGTCGACGACGTGGGCAATGTACAGCTTGGCCTTGCTGGTCCGGGCAATGTGCAGGGCTTCGGCCAGCGCGGAGCGGGAGGTGGCGCTGTCGTCGATGGCGACGAGGATGTTCTTGTACATGGGTTTCTCCTGGATTTTGTTGAATGGGGCATACCTTAGCAATTCGCTGGGCTTTTTGCTGTTAGGGAAATCCTCAACATGTCGGCCGTGGCCGGCTGCATTTTTCGAGCAGATAGGCGATCGACTGATAGGTCCGCCCGGTTTCGGCGGTCAGGCCGATTTCGCAGGTGCGGTTGGTCGACACGCCGCAGGCACAGTTGGCCGGCAGCTCGTCGTGAATCTTGCGCAGAGCGTGGCGGTTCAGTTCCGGCACGACGAAGCCGCGGTCGCCGGCAAAGCCGCAACAGGTTACGCCGGCCGGTTCGATGAAGGAGTCGACGCAGGCGGCGAGCAGGGTTTTCAGCTTGGCGTCCGAGCCGTTCTTGCGCACGCTGCAATTGACGTGCAACGCGATCGGGCCGGCTTCCCGGGTGATCATCAGGCGCGGCAGCAGCGCATCGACGGCGAATTCGTGGAAGTCGTAAAGCTTGATCCGGCCGGCCAACTGCTTCTGCATCCGGCTCGAACAGGCGCTGGCATCCATGATCACCGGATAGCGGCCGTTGTCGGAGGCCTTCAGCAAGGCGGCGGTCAGCCTGTCGGACATCCGGTCGGCTTCTTCGGCCATGCCTTTGCTGGCCAGCATCTGGCCGCAGCACAGCTGGTCGAAGCCCGCGGGCAGGCGCGGCGCATAGCCGGCCCGGACGAGCAGGGTGCTGATCACGTCGCCCAGTTGCATCTCACCGGCATCGCTCGGCCCGAAGATACGGCCGCCGCAGGTCGGGAAATAGACCACCGGGTCGCCGCTGCCGGTTCTCGCCGCCGGCGCCTTGCCGGGGCGCGGCATATCCTTCTTCCAGGCGCCGCCGGAAAGCCGGCCGAGCAAAGCGTCGCCGACCAGGCCGGAAACCGCATGGCCGACGCTCAGGCCGAGGCGCGAGGCCGTGGCCAGCGTACCAAAATGTTCGCCGGTCCAGGCGTTGACCGCCCGCGCCGTGTCGCCGAGCTGGCGGCCGCGCAGCCGGCGGGTCAGGTCGCCGGTGTCGATGCCGACCGGGCAGGCGGTCGAGCACAGACCGCAGCCGGCGCAGGTATCGAGGCCCATGTAGGCGTAGTCTGCGCCGACCCGGCCGGCCGGCTCGCCGGTGGCGGCGCGGCGGGCCAGTTCGCGGACACTGACGATGCGCTGGCGCGGGCTGATAGTCAGCCGGTGCGAGGGGCAGAGCGGCTCGCAGAAGCCGCATTCGATGCAGCGGTCGACGATGTCCTCGGCGGCCGGCATCGGCTTGAGGTTTTCCAGGTGGGCGTGCGGGTTGTCGTTGAGGATGACGCCGGGGTTGAGCAGATTGTCCGGATCGAACAGCCGCTTGATTCGGCGCATCAGATCGGTTGCTTCCTTGCCCCATTCCAGCTCGACAAAGGGCGCCATGTTGCGGCCGGTGCCGTGTTCGGCCTTCAGCGAACCGTCGTACTTGTCGACCACCAGATGGCAGATGTCGTCCATCAGGCGGGCGTAGCGCTCGACCTCGGCCGGGTCGCCGAAATCCTGGGTGAACACGAAGTGCAGGTTGCCTTCCAGCGCGTGGCCGAAAATGATTGCTTCGTGATAGCCGTGGTGGCGGAGCAGGGCCTGCAGGTCGAGTGTGGCATCGGCCAGCGATTCGATCGGGAAGGCGACGTCCTCGATCAGCACCGTGGTGCCGGTGCGGCGCATGGCGCCGACCGAAGGGAAAGTGCCCTTGCGCACCTTCCAGTACATCTCGCAGGTTGCCGGGTCGGTCGAGAAGGCCAGTGGTTCGACCGTAGCGACGCCATCGAGCGCGCCATGCACGGCGGCGATCTTGTCCTGCAGAGCCTCGGCACTGGCGGCGCGGACTTCGATCAGCAAGGCTGCTGCCTCTTCGTCGAGGTCGCGCATGATGGCCGGCAGGCCGGGCTTGTTTTCGACCGAGTGCAGGGCAGGGCGGTCGAGCAGTTCGACCGCCGACACCGGTTGCGGCTTGAGCCGGATCACCGCTTCGCAGGCGCTGCGGATATTCGGCAGGAAGACCAGCGCACTGGCCTTGAACGGATCCTCGACGACGGTCTGGTAGGTGATGCGCGAAATGAAGCCGAGCGTGCCTTCCGAGCCGATCATCAGGTGGGCCAGGATATCGATCGGATACTCGTAATCGACCAGTGCGTTGAGGCTGTAGCCGGTGGTGTTCTTGATCTTGAACTTGTGGCGGATGCGTTCGGCCAGCCGGGCGTTGTCGCGCGTGTCGCGGCCCAGGCGTTCCAGTTCGCCGAGCAGCACCGCGTGGCTTCGGGTGAAGGCATCGACACTGAGCGGGTCTTCGGTATCGAGCAGCGAACCGTCGGCGAGCATGACGCGCAGGCCGGCCAGCGTCCGGTAGCTGTTCTGCGCCGTGCCACAGCACATGCCGGAAGCGTTGTTGGCGGCAATGCCGCCGATCTTGCAGGCGTTGATCGAGGCCGGATCGGGGCCGATCTTCTTGCCATGTGGCGCCAGCCGGCGATTGACCTCGCCGCCGATGATGCCGGGGCCGACCTTGACCTTGCTGGCATCGGCATTTAATTCATAGGTGGCGAAGCCCTCGCCGATCAGCGCCAGGATGCCGTCGGTGATTGCCTGGCCGGACAGGCTGGTGCCCGCGGCGCGGAAGGTGACGGGGGTTTTGTTCTGCCTGGCGACGGTGAGTACCGCCTTGAGGTCGTCTTCGGTTTCGACGACGGCGATGACCTTGGGGATCAGACGGTAGAAGCTGGCGTCGGTGCCGTAGGCGAGGAGGCGTAGCTCATCGGTGATGACTTGGTTTGCGGGGAGGTGCTGGCGGAGGGCTTGGATGAGCTGGGTCATTTTTTTGTCTCGGCTAATTGGCGGGTTTTGTGTTTGTGTTTGTGTTTGGGCGGGGGCTAATTGGCTTGGGGTTCCGCCTTGCGGGCGGGCGTACTTTCTTTTGCTTCGCCAAAAGAAAGTAGCCAAAGAAAAGGCGACCCCAAGCTACGCGGCCGGCGTTGCCGGCTTCCCTGCGCTACTCGCTGTCGGCGGGGGCTGCGGAACTCGGCCCTGCGGGCCTCAGACAGTCCTCGCCCTTTATCCGCCGCCAGCTCCGTTGCTCGGCGCTCCACATGGGGACCCGAAAGACGTCGCGGACCAAGCACCAACCGGCTTTCGTGGTCGCTGCGGTCGACCACGGGAAAAGGCCAAAAATCACTGATGAACGTCGAGCCAGGACGCATTTTCGGGCCCCTTGCGAGGCGCTGAGCAACGCAGGCGGGCCGGGGGTAGTCGGCTCGCGTTGTCTGAGCCGCAGGCGAGTTTAGCGAGCCGCCCGGCCTGCCGAGTAGCGCAAGGGACCGGGCGCAGCCCGGCGCCGACCGAGGGGTGGCTTTTTCTTTGGCTACTTTCTTTTGGCCACACAAAAGAAAGTACGCCCGCCAGCAAGGCGGAACCCCATGCTGGGCAAAGGAAAGAAACATTAGCCCCGTTCCTTCAACATATCCCGCAACCGCTTCGCCGCCGGCCGCAACGGCACCCGCACCGTCGTCCACGCCCCTTGCCGGGCAGGCATCAGCCAGCCCAACCGGCTCCCCAGCCAGGTCACCCCTCGGTAAAGAACCGGCGAACGGTAAACCGCCGCCCAGCCCCGCCAGACCGCCGACATCAACGGACTATAGCCAGCCCCCTGTCCGCGCATCGCCGGATTGGCGTGCGGCGCCGTAAACGACTCTTCCCTCAGCCGCATCAGCAATTCCGGAATCGGGATCTTCACCGGGCAAACTTCGCCGCAGGCGCCGCACAGCGTCGAGGCTGTCGCCATCGTTGCCGTCGCTTCCAGCCCGAGCATGTGCGGCGAGATGATCTTGCCAATCGGCCCCGGATAGGTGGTGCCGTAAGCATGACCGCCGATCCGCGTGTAAACCGGGCAGTGGTTCATGCAGGCGCCGCAGCGGATGCACTGCAGCGTCTTGCGCAATTGTTCGTCGGCATAGGCCTGGCTGCGGCCGTTGTCGAGCAGCACCAGATGCACTTCGGCCGGGCCGTCCTTCTCGCCCGGCTGGCGCGGCCCGGAGATCATGTTGAAGTAGGTCGAGATGTTCTGGCCGGTGGCCGAGCGGGTGAGCAGCGAGAGCAGCGGCGGCACGTGTTCGAGCTTTTCGACGACCTTCTCGATACCGGTGATGGCGATATGGACCGGCGGCGCGGTAGTGCACATCCGGCCGTTGCCTTCGTTTTCGACCAGGCACAGCGTACCGGTTTCGGCGACGGCGAAATTGACGCCGGACAGGCCGATGTCAGCCTCTAAAAACTTCTCGCGCAGCACGTTGCGGCCGATCTGGATCAGCGCATCGACGTTGTCGGTGTATTCGGTGACGCCGGGTACTTTTTCGTGGAACAGCCGGGCGATCTCTTCCTTGGTCTTGTGGATCGCCGGCATGATGATGTGCGAGGGCTTCTCGCCGGCCAGCTGGACGATGTACTCGCCCATGTCCGATTCCAGCGCGCCGATGCCGGCCGCTTCGGCGGCGTGGTTGAGTTCGATTTCCTCGCTGACCATCGACTTGCCCTTGACCATCAGCTTGGCGCCGATGCGCTGGCAGATGCCGAGGATGATGGCGTTGGCTTCGTCCGGCGTTTCTGCCCAATGCACCTGGATGCCGTTTTTCGTCAGCCGGTCTTCGAGTTGGAGCAGCAGTTCCGGCAGCTTGCCGAGGTTGTACTGGCGAATGTGTTCGCCTAGCGTGCGCAGGCTTTCCAGTTCTTCCGGGTCGGGGAACTGGGCGGCGCGCTTGCTCATCAGGAAATCCATCGCGCCGCGGAAGCTCTGGCGCAGGAAGGGATTGTCGACGACCGCCTTGGACCGGGCGCGGAAGCCTTCGCTCGGCTTGAAGTGAATGGGCTGGGCGTTCATTGCTCGTCTCCGATCAGCAGCACGATCAATTCCTTCGGGCCGTGCGCGCCGTAGGCCAGCGTCTGCTGGATGTCGGCGGTTTTCGACGGGCCGGAAATGAGCAGGGCGTTGGTCGGCAGGCCGTCTTTCCAGCCTTCCGCCTGCATGGCCTCGAAAAAGGTGTTGTAGATGGCGGCAGCATCGAGCAGCACGATATGCACCGGCGGTACCAGCGACATCAGGCGTGGCTCGTGCTCATCGGGCCAGAGGATCAGCGTGCCGGTTTCGGCGATGGCGGCGCGGGCGGCGGTAAGGCTGGCCGGCGTGGCATTGAACAGCTCGCTCTTCCAGGCTTCGATGGCGATGTCGTAGGTCGAGCATTCGATGCCTTGGGGCGGCAGACGGTCGAGTGCCGCATCGCCATGCGCGGTGCCTTCGGCGACGAGGATCTTGTCCACGCCGCGGGCGTGCAGCACCGCATGGAGTTTGCCCAGCCAGTTGTTGGGGGTGACGGCATGAACTTCGGCATGGGCCAGTTCGATGCAGCTACGAAAGCGCGCCACTTTTTGCACGGCCGTTTCGACCGGCCGATGGCTGGCGAACCAGCCGGCAACATCGGGCTCGCTACGGTTTTCGCTCGGCGCGCCGGCCCGCAGTTTGGCCAGGATGCGATCGCGGGCGCTCATCGGGCGGTCCTCCGCAGCAGGAAAGTGGCGATGTGTTCGCCGGGCAGACTGGGCTTCGTCAGGCCAGCCTGTTCATCCTGCCAGGCGGCGTGGCCGAGGATGTTCATCAGGCAGCCGCAGTCGGCGCTGAGTACGCGTTCGGCGCCGCTCGCCTTGAGTGCCTTGACCTTGTCTTCGACCATGGCGCCGGAGATTTCCGGCTGCTTCAGCGAAAAGGTGCCGCCGAAACCGCAGCATTCGGATTCGTGATCCTGTTGCGCCACCTTGACGTTGGCCAGCCCGGCCAGTAGTTGGCGGCCGGTCAGATGCACGCCCATTTCGCGGCGGGCCGAACAGGAAGTGTGCAGCACGACGGTGCACGCGTCGCCCTGGTCTGCCGGCTGGTAGCCGAGGACATTGACGAGAAAATCGGTGAATTCGTAGATGCGGGCTGACAAGGCGGTGGCCTGGGCTCGGCGCGCCGGATCCTCGGCGAACAACGTCGGGTAATGGTGTTTCATCATGCCGGCGCAGGAACCAGAGGGAACGACCACCGGCCAGTCTTCGGGGAACAGCGTCAATTGCAGCGCCGCCACCTGGCGAGCCTGATCGGGAAAGCCGCTGGTGTAGGCCGGCTGGCCGCAGCAGGTCTGTTCTTCCGGGAAGTGCACGCGGATGCCCTGGCGTTCCAGCAGGGTAATGGCGTCGAGGCCGGCGCCGGGGTAAAACTGATCGACGACGCAGGTGGCGAAGAAATAAACGTCGGTCGGGCGCTGGCCGGTTTTTGTTTGTTGGCGCATCTTGTCTCCAGTGGTAAATTGGTCAAACCAATGTATCGCGGTTGAAGAAATGTACGATACAACCGTGGCTTAGTCAATTAAATAGGGGTTTATCCCAGGCTTGCGGTTTACCGGTTCAATGATTAAAATATGCTGGTCTTACCAATCGAGCCCAGTCGTTGATGCCGCAGATCAAGTTTCATGTGCCACGTATTTCGGATGCCGTTGCTGCTTCGCTGGAGCGCCGCATTCTCGAAGGCTCGCTGAAACCGGGTGACCGCCTGCCGCCGGAGCGCGAACTATCCACCGAACTGGGCGTGTCGCGCCCCTCGTTGCGCGAAGCAATCCAGAAGCTGGCCTCGAAGGGCATGGTACAGAGCCGGCAGGGCGGCGGGACCTATGTCACCGACCGTCTCGAATCGAGCTTTTTCGACCCCTGGCAGGACATGATGGGGGCGCATCCGAATCTGCGCGAAGACCTCCTCGAATTCCGCCGCATGCTTGAAGGCCAGGCCGCCGAATGGGCTGCCGAGCGGGCCACCGAAGCCGACATGACCCGGCTCGACCAAACCTTTGCCGCGCTCAACGAGGCCTTCGCCGGCGACGACCTCAACCTTCGTTCCAAGGCCGACATCGCGTTTCACCAGGCGGTCGGCGAGTCGTCGCACAACGCCTTGCTCGGCCACTTGTCGGCCACGCTGCTGCGCCTGATGCACGACAACATCCGCCTGAATCTCGGCGAACTGAAAAATATTCCGGCGGCCGGTACGCTGTTGAAGAGCCAGCATGCCGCGATTCACGCGGCGATCCGCGAGCGCAAGCCGCAAGCCGCCCGTGCCGCGGCCGAAACGCACATCGATTTCGTCCGCGAAACCCTGGCCCAGTCGCTGCGTTCGGCGGCCCGGCGGGAAAGCGCCGCGCGCCGCCTGAATACCGAATTTTCATCTTCCGATTCACAATCTTCTTGATTTGACCCTAGAAAGGAATCCGCATGGAGCCCCTCGTCATCCCCTTTGAAAAGCTGCGCATGAACGACGTCGAGCAAGTCGGCGGCAAAAATTCGTCGCTTGGCGAAATGATCAGCCAGCTGGCCGATTCCGGCGTTCGCGTGCCGGGCGGTTTCGCCACGACGGCGCAGGCCTACCGCGACTTCCTGGCGCAGAGCGGTCTCGACAACAAGATCAACGCCGCCCTCGATGCCCTCGATGTCGAAGATGTGAACGCGCTGGCCGTCTGCGGCGCGCAGATTCGCCAGTGGGTGATCGACACGCCGTTCCCGATGGATCTGACCATCGCCATCACCGAGCAGTATCAGCGTCTGGTCGCCGATTCCACCGCCGACATGTCCTTCGCCGTGCGTTCTTCCGCCACCGCCGAAGACTTGCCGGATGCCTCCTTCGCCGGCCAGCAGGAAACCTTCCTGAACATCGTTGGCCTGGAAAACATCATGCATGCGATCAAGGAAGTGTTCGCTTCGCTGTACAACGACCGCGCCATTTCCTACCGCGTGCACAAGGGCTTCCTGCATGCCGACGTCGCACTGTCGGCCGGTATCCAGCGCATGGTCCGCTCCGACAAGGGCGCCGCCGGCGTGATGTTCACGCTCGACACCGAATCCGGTTTCCGCGATGCCGTCTTCGTCACCTCCAGCTACGGCCTCGGCGAAACGGTGGTGCAGGGCGCCGTCAATCCGGACGAGTTCTATGTGCACAAGCCGATGCTGGCCGCCGGCAAGAAGGCTGTCGTGCGTCGCAACATCGGTTCCAAGATGATCAAGATGACGTTCTCCGCCGACAAGACGGCCGGCAAGTCGGTGATCACCGAAGAAGTCGAAGAAGCCCAGCGCCACCAGTTCTCGATCAACGACGAAGAGGTCATGGAACTGGCCCGCTACGCGATGATCATCGAAAAGCACTACGGTCGTCCGATGGACATCGAGTGGGGCAAGGACGGTATCGACGGCAAGCTGTACATCCTGCAAGCCCGTCCGGAAACCGTGCAGTCGCAGGCAGCGGCCGGCAAGGTCGAGAAATTCAAGCTCAAGCAGTTCTCCAAGGTGCTCGCCTCCGGTCGCGCCATCGGCCAGAAGATCGGCGTCGGCCCGGTCCGTATCGTCAAGGACCCGAAGGAGATGGACCAGGTCAAGCCGGGCGACGTGCTCGTTGCCGACATGACCGATCCGAACTGGGAGCCGGTGATGAAGCGCGCTTCCGCCATCGTCACCAACCGTGGCGGCCGTACCTGCCACGCCGCGATCATCGCCCGCGAACTGGGCATCCCGGCCATCGTCGGCTGCGGCGACGCGACCGAAACGCTGACCGAAGGCGAAATCGTCACGGCTTCGTGTACCGAAGGCGATACCGGCCACGTCTATCGCGGCAAGCTCGATTTCGAAGTCACCTCGCGCGACATCACCGCCATGCCGGACGTCCCGGTCAAGGTCATGATGAACGTCGGCAACCCGGAACTGGCCTTTGATTTCGCCCAGTTGCCGAACGCCGGCGTCGGTCTGGCCCGCGTCGAATTCATCATCAACAACGTCATCGGCATCCACCCGAAAGCCATTCTCGACGTCGAGCGTCTGCCGGCTTCGAAGCGCGACGAAATCAAGCGCCGCGCCCGTGGCTACGCCTCGCCGAAGGAATTCTTCGTCGAAAAGCTGGTTGAAGGTGTCTCCACCATCGCCGCCGCCTTCTGGCCGAACCCGGTGATCGTCCGTCTCTCCGACTTCAAGTCCAACGAATACCGCAAACTGTTGGGCGGCGAGTTGTACGAGCCGGAAGAAGAAAACCCGATGCTCGGTTTCCGTGGCGCCTCGCGTTACGTCGCCCAGAGCTTCCGCGACTGCTTCGAGATGGAATGCCGTGCGATGAAGAAGGTCCGCGAAGAAATGGGCCTGACCAACGTCCAGCTGATGGTGCCGTTCGTCCGCACCGTCGGCGAAGGCCAGGCAGTGGTCGATCTGCTGGCCGAACACGGCCTGAAGCAGGGCGAGCACGACCTCAAGCTCATCATGATGTGCGAAATCCCATCCAACGCGCTGCTCGCCGAAGACTTCCTGAAAATCTTCGACGGTTTCTCGATCGGCTCCAACGACCTGACCCAGCTGACCCTCGGTCTCGACCGTGACTCCGGCCTGGTCGCCAACCTCTTCGACGAACGCGATCCGGCCGTCAAGATCCTGCTGGCCATGGCCATCTCCGCCGCCAACAAGATGGGCAAATACATCGGCATCTGCGGCCAGGGCCCGTCCGATCACCCGGATCTGGCCGAATGGCTGATGGATCAGGGCATCAGCAGCATCTCGCTGAACCCGGATACCGTGGTCGATACCTGGACCCGTCTGGCGACGCACAAGAAGGGCTGATTTCAGGAGCGAGTCGTGTCGTGAAAGTAAAAAAGGCCGGAAGTGATTCCGGCCTTTTTAAATTGTTTGGAGGGGCTGGTGTGTGCCCTTTGCTGTCGTAGCCAGATTTGGAAGCGGACGTTCAGGAACGTGAAGTTGAGGTGCCTGCTCGGCTTCTCGCGCAAGTCGCCTCGAACGTAGTGTTAGATGCTTTTACTTCCATAGCGCTACTATCCCAGCCGCCACTGCTGCAACAGCTCCACTCCCAAGTACGGGAACAATGACGTATCTAAACCACCACTTGGCGCCTGAGTTCTCATCGCCCTGCGGCTGCGCTTTGTATGTCGGTTGGTGTTGTCGTTTGCAAATGTCTGCGAGACATTTTCGATAGACAGAAAGTATTTGGCCGTTCGCCTTTTGATAAGCAGACCAAAAGTTAATAGATGGCGGAACACTGATTGCACAGGAGATAAATAGGCCGACATCCGAGTGTTCGATATCACTTTGAATGGCCCCCTCAACTTGTTGATTGAGTGCTTCGCAGTAACTCTCGGCAAAGTTGGGAAGACTTACAGGTAGGTGCCAGTCCGGATAGTCAAAGCAGAGAACGATGACGAGTTCCGACCGGTCGTCGACCTTCCTGATCTTGGCAAAGTTAACGTGCCGAAATTCAGACCTTGGATTGACTATAGTTATTGAAATGCCATTTGGTAAATCAGTTGGGCGCGTGTCTTTAAAGTCATGAATGAAAAGATGCTCGCAGATGTTGTCGCGCTCATCTGAAGTCCCGTCTGCTAAATACCTGTATTTCCCATCAAAAGGTGGGTCGCAGTAACAACACGACAGCACTCGACCTCCTACCCGAAATGTGGATTGGTCAATTAGCTGAAAGGTCGATGAAGGGTCGGTAAGCATCTAACGTGGAAGTGAACGGCCTGCGCGGCTTTTCGCGCAGGTCGCCTCGAGCGCAGGGTTATGCATATTCATTGATAGGCGCGGCGTACCGATTCAAAGTCAAAGTCCTGAGCCTCACCTGAGTAGTACCCTGTGTAACCAAGTTGAAGAACGCCGAGTAGCCCGGCATATGCATCCGGTGCTGATTCGCCGGACTCTTGGGCAAACTCTCTTGCCTGATTTCTTGCCCACGTTTGCCATGCAGCAGTGCCGACGTTTTTTCCAGGTGGAAGGATGCCATATGCTTTACAAAAGCCTAGCCACGACATGTGAATCGCTCCATGTAATGATTTTTTGCGCTCGGCTTGGTAAAAGTTTCTTTCAAACCCAGCACCATACGCTGCATTAACATTTCTTCTGATGAGATGAAGACGGACGAAATAGCTGTCTCCCTTTGAAAATCGGAATCGTGGTTCAAGGTGGTCGACATGGACATTCTCACCCAATATTGAATTGAACTCTGGGTAGCAAACGCACAAATAGGAAGCGAATGCTTTTCGATAGCCTCGGTAGTCCCAACGTGCCCAGCACTCTGGATCAAAGTTGCCGCCCTTTCTTACGACGCAGGCGCTTGATGGCAAACACCCCGGCAACTGCTCTACAGTCCAACCCCAAAAACGCTGCATGTCTTTCAGCTTTTCTGGCGAGGCTGCAACCAAGGACAGGCCAGACTTGGAGAAGTCGCGCAGCAATGCACGGTTTTGTCTCGCAAGGAAACCTTCAACCGAAAATCCGAGGTCAGTTTGAATAGGCATAACAGCTATTCAGGCGCAGAAACGTCAGCGTTATTGCTGATAATAGGGACACGATTGAATCGCCTGTAAGCTTGTGAATGACAAAGAGATTATCTGATGCCGGTCTCCTTATCAATCAACAATCATACGGACCAGCCAATGTCCGTTATGTGGCGCTTTCTTGAGGGACCGGTTGTGGCCGAATCGAGCCTGTCGTAAGTGCACGCCAGCCGACGTTCCGTCCTACGACTGCTTTCCATAAATCCGATGGGCAGCACCCGACCTAAAGTAGACTGTCGGCATATTCAAATACCGCCCTCAACCTTTTCCTCGAGAGTTGAGAAATTTATTCAAACCAATAACTAGAATAACAAAAGCGATGGGGGCAGTGAAAACCGTAAAGAAAACATAATAATTTCGGTTTGAATCACCATCAATGATGTACATGTTTATTAGCATAAACAGGTATGGGCTTACGCCAAAAATAATGGTCAGGAAAAAGAACAAAAGCCACTTCATATAATTTGGCACCGTGATTTGGCAAAAGGCCAACCACCTCGATGGCTAGCGGAAATTTTTTGTGATGACGTTTGAATTTTAACCCTAGGTCGGCTTCTGGCCGGACTCTGCCTGATGACATGCGTAATCAGCATGTCCAGGCTGAATTATTCGCCCTTGCCGCGCATCAGGTCGGAGACGCGGGACTGGCAGATGCCGAGTTGTTCGGCTGCTTCGGTCTGGCTTCAGTGCTTGGCAGCAATGGTTTCCCGGATGTGCGCCGTCAACTCGGCACGCATCGCGAAAATCGTTACTTCGGCGGGCGAAAAGCCGAGATCGGCAAAGGCGTTGCCGCTGCTCTCAATGACAGTTTCCTTGTCCATGGTTCAATCTCCAATCCGCCGATTCCGTCTCAAGCAGCCAGCAACTCCGGTGCCCGCGTGACCTTCGGCGCCGGCTTCTGCTCCGCCACCCACAAATCGTAATCCATCTGCATCCCCAGCCAGATTTCGGCGCGGCCGCCCCGTTCGGGGCCGAGCCAGGCTTCGATGCGACGGGCCATTTCCGGCGAGATGGCGGCGCGGCCGTTGAGGACGCGCGACAGGGCGGTGCGGGTGACGCCGAGTTGTTGTGCGGCTTCGGTGATGCTCAGGCCCAGTGCGGGCAGAACGTCCTCTTTGAGGCTTTCGCCGGGGTGCGGCGGGTTGAACATGCGTCCCATGGCGCTCTCCTAGTGATAATCCTGATAATCGACCAAAACGGCATCTTCGCCATCGAAGGTAAAGGTCAGTCGCCAATTGCCATTGACCCATACCGACCAATGACCATTCAAATCGTGCGCCAGTGCATGGAGCTTCCAGCCCGGCAGGTTCATGTCGCCGGGTTGTTTCGAGCGGTCAAGATGCTTGAGCAGGCGGGCAAGTTTTGCAGCGTGGTGCGGTTGGATGCCTGCTTTCGATCCGGTCTCGAAAAATGTCTGAATTCCTCGATGACGAAATGTTTTGATCATCTGTGTAGCGTAGCTTAACGGTTGGTTTCCGGCAAGCAAATGCGATTGATAGAAGAGTCCGCTTCGGCGAGCTGTCAGGTTTCACGCAAAGGCTGATTGCTGCGAATTGCGACGAGTACTCGCCAGCAATGAAGAAGGCCGGGAATCCCAGCCTTCTTTGCATTCCAGCCGCTATTGCGCGACCCGGTTGAGTATCGCGGCCAGCTGGGGGTAGTAACCAACCAGGCTGACTTCTATTCGGTTGCCGAATTTGATCGATTCGGCGACCTCGCGGGCGGCGGCCGATTGCTCGACCAGCATCGGGAAGGCGTGGTGCGCATCGGTCACGGAAAAGATGGTCATCAACAAGTTGCCACAGGCCTGGTAATAGGCCGGGTCCAGCCGAACGGATTTGGCTCCCGCATCACAGGCATCGAGATAAGCTGCCGCGCTGGTCGCGGTGATTTCGAGTGTGCTGAGGGCGGTCTGGCTAAGGGGGAACATGGTGACACTCCTTCGTGATTCATTACTGAAAACTGCGTCTGCAGATGTATTAACGTCTGCGCGGGCAGTTAAGTTGAGGGAGTTAACGGACTGTTACACCTTGCTACATCCGCTGCACAAAACCAGGCCGGATGGCGGTTTCAGGCGTTGCTCGGCTGGTTGAGCAGGTAGGCGCGGGTGGTCAGGTAAAGGACGAGGCCGTTGAGCAGGTGCCAGATGAAGTGGGTGCCGAGCGGCGCCCAGTCGCATGACCACTGGTCGAGCGAGCGGAAGGCGAGGGAAACCACGAAAACACCGGCCGCCAGATAGACGATCGCCGGTTCGCGTTTGCCGGTGGCGTGGTGGTAGGCGGCGATGCTCAGGATGAACAGCAGCGCCCCGCCATAGAGCAGCGACCCGTTGAGCCATTCCGGCGGAAACTGCAAAAATCCCAGGTTGACCAGCAGAAAGAGCGCCAGCAGGCCGGCCACGGTCGGCGCTTTCTGTCCGGCAACGAAGCGCGCGTAGAAAAGCAGGAATGCCAACTGGTAGATGAAGATCGGCAGCAGGTCGGCGGCCATCATCGTGCGGTTGGCAAACGTATGGAAAAGGAAGCTGCCGATCCCGATGGCGAACAGGTTGATGGTCAGGAAAACCGATGCGGCGCCGGCCCGCCCCGGCTCGCGGCGCATCAGCCAGACAATGGCCAGCGCGGCAACGATGAAAGACAGGTTGCTCAGCGCATTGACCGGCTCTGCCCAGAAAAGGCTGGTGGTGCGTTCGCAGTAGATATCGACGGCGCTATCGGGCGAGGCGTTCACGGTCGTCAGGCCAGGTGCGCCGTCGTCGGACTCAGGCCAGGTAACGGCCGAGGGTGGCGAAGCCCAGCGTCAGCAGGCCGAGCAGCAGGTTGCTGCCGACCATCTGGCGGATGCGGTTGAGGGCGGCGCCGCCGGCCTTCCAGTCGCCGGCGTCGACGGCCCGGCACAGGGTCGGGTAGGGAACGCTGGTGACGTAGACATAGATGACGATCATCAGCATGCCGCTGGTCAGCATCAGGTGGCTGCCCGGCGGTGTCGCGCCGGCGCCGTACTGGCCGAACATGGTCATGCCGCTGGCGGCGATCAGCGCGACGGCCCACCACACCCAGACGAAAAAGCGGCCGAAGACGCCACGCCACAACTGCAGCCGTTGCGGCGGCTCGAACAGTTCGACGATGGTCGGCCGCAGGCAGACGTAGGCGAAGAACATGCCGCCGATCCAGACGACAACGCCGACGAGGTGGAGAAAGAGCAGCAGGGAGTGCAGGTTCATGTGGTTTTTTCCTGGAGGGTGGCGGCGGCGATGGCCTGGGTCAGCCGCTCGCGCATGTGCTGCCAGTGACTGCCTTCCCAGAATACACGCTGGCAGACGGCGCAGGTGCTGAAGCGCTGGCGCTGCTCGCGGACACTGAGCGGCAGGGTGTCGATGATCTGGGCTTTGGCCACCGCGCGGAGCGGCGCGTTGCATTCGAGACACAGCGAGAACGGCCGGACACGGCGGGTGAGATCGAGTCGGGCGAGGATTTCGACCAGTTGCGCCGTCGGTTTCAGCGCATGCACGTAACAGCCGTGGCTGATGCCGCGCCGCTTGAGCAGCGCCCGGTCGCGGGTCAGCACGATGCGGCTGTCGCTGGCCGCCAGGCGCTCGATCTCGTCATCGGCAAAGTGGTTGTCATACAACGTGTCGAAGCCGGCCAGGCGGAGCAGGCGGGCCAGACCGCCGAGATGCGCGTCGGCGACGAAGCGCGTGACGCGCAGGGGTTCCGGGCGCAGGTGGAGCAGCGGGCCGATGTCGAGGCTTTCGAATTTCGGGTAGATGGAGACGCGGTCGCCCGGCTGCAAGCGCGCGGCAAAGCCGACCGAGACCCCGTTGACCAGGATCAGCTCGACCTCGGTATGCGGCACGCCGGCGGCCTCGATCAGATGCTTGAGGTTGGCCTCGGCGGCGCAGGGCAGCTCGAAATCGCGATAGCGGCGGGCCGGGGCGATGAAGTCGTTCAGTTCCTCGTAGAAACGGAAACTGACCGTCGTCGGCCCGGCGAGAGCGTCGGCGGATGGCAGGTCGCCGGGCAACGCTAGATTTTCCGGCATGCGGCGCAGCTAGAGGTCGCCGGCATTTTCGCCAGCCTCACGGCGGAACAAGGGCCAGCTGCTTTACAGCAAGGCGGCGATCGCATCGCTCAGGTCTTCCGGCTTGGTGGCCGGGGCGTAGCGCTCGACTACCTGGCCTGCGCGGTTGACCAGGAATTTGGTGAAATTCCATTTGATCGCCTCGGTGCCCAGCACGCCGGCCGCTTCGTGCTTCAGGTAGTTGTAGAGCGGGTGGGCCTGGTCGCCATTGACCTCGATCTTGGCGAAGATCGGGAAAGTGACGCCGTAGTTGATCTGGCAGAACTCCCCGATGGCCTTGGCATCGCCCGGCTCCTGGCCGCCGAACTGGTTGCAGGGAAAGCCGAGGATAACGAAGCCCCGGTCCTGCATGTTCCGGTAGAGCGTTTCGAGTCCGGCGTACTGCGGCGTGAAGCCGCAGGCGCTGGCCGTATTGACGATCAGCAGCACTTTGCCGCGGTAGGTATCGAGGCTGACGGTCTCACCGTTGAGGAGCGTGGCGTTGAAGTCGTAGATCGAAGTGCTCATGGGATTGTCCTTGGTACCAGTGGCTAAACGCTTTTGGATTGTTGCAGAGCCAATTTGGTTCGAATATTCATCGGGCGTCAAGGTGCTGGCGGCCGGCCCTGAGTTCGTCCGCCGTCCTGGGGTAAAGTGCGCTTCCTTGCATTAACGACTGGCCGGCAATCGGTCCTGACCCATGAACGAACAAACCCTGGCGCGGCTGGCGCATTTTCTCCGTGACCTCGGGCAGGCGCTGCATGTCAGCGGCGCGCCGGCGCACGATCTGGAAACGGCGATGAAGGAGATCGGCCGACGGCTTGGGGCGCGGGTGGAAGGCTTTGCCGTGCTGACTTTCCTGGCGCTGACCGTGGTTTCCGGCGACAAGTCGCGGCGCGTCGAGTTGCTGCGCCTACCGCCCTACGACTACAACATGGCCCGGCTGATCGACCTCGATGCGCTGTGTCGCGAGATCTCCTCGGTCGATCAGCTGGCAGCCTACGCCGAGCGGCTCGCCGTGATCATGCGTCAGCCGCCGCCGTGGTCGGGTTGGCGTTTCGTCCTGATGGGCTTCCCGCTGTCGGCCTCGGTGGCCCTGCTGCTGCGCGGCGGCTGGGTCGAGATGCTGTGCGGCGGACTGATCGGCATGTTGTTCGTCGCCGGTTATCTGCAGTTTGCCCGCATTCCCCGCCTCGGCCCGGCCGTGCCGGTCATTTTGTGCGCTTTGGCTGCCTTCATGGCGCAGGGGCTGGCGCATATATGGCCGCAGCAGGTGCCGTTTATTTCGGCGGTGGCCGGCATCGTGCTGCTGCTGCCGGGGTTCATGCTGACCGTCGCGATGTCGGAGCTGGCCACCCAGAATTATCTGGCCGGCACCGGCCGGCTGACCGGCGCTTTCGTGCTGTTGTTCCTGATGGGCGCTGGCCTGGCCATCGGCACCCAGGTCAGTCTCGCCTGGTTGCACGCCGTGCCGCTGCCGGGCGCCCTGGCTCCCGTGCCGGGCTGGGCGATGTGGGCGGCGATCGCCGGGCTGGGCATCTCGCTGCTCGCCGTGCTGCAGGCGCCGTGGTCGTCGGTGCATGTCTCGGTCGGCGCTTGTCTGCTCGCCTGGGCCGTCTATTCGCTGGTCGATGCCCGGATGGGCAATGTCGTCGGCGCCTTTGCCGGGGCGCTGGCGGTTGCCAGTGCCGGCCATCTTTACCAATATCTCAGCAAGCGCCCGGCGGCGCTGGTCCAGATTCCCGGCCTGATCACGCTGGTTCCCGGCAGCATGGGCTTTCGCGGCGTGCATGCGCTGATCGAGCAGGACAGCGCGGCCGGCATCAGGCTGATCACCGACATGGTGATGACCGGCGCCGTGCTCGCCGTCGGGCTGCTCCTGGCCAACAATATCCTGCCCCTGCTGTTCGAGCCGCGGGACAACAACCGGGCGGTGTAACGGCGCGCCATTTTTGGCGTGCAGCGGCGAATTCAAAAGCAAGCAACGAGGTGTTTTATCCCTTGAACGGGGCTAGATTTGGGTTGTCGACTGGTCAATGCCGGAAAGGATGCCAATGAATGCCTCGAATGTGATTGAATGCCGCGCTGCGGCGGCTTTGCGCGATCCGCGCTGGCCCGCGGTGGTAGCCCGCGACCCGGCGGCGGATGGCGATTTTTTCTACGCGGTGCGGACAACCGGCGTCTATTGCCGGCCGTCCTGCGGGGCGCGCACCCCACGGCCGGAAAATGTCGAATTCCACCGCTCTGCCGCTGCGGCCGAACAGGCCGGGTTTCGCGCCTGTCGGCGCTGCCGTCCCGATTTGCCGCCGCTGGTCGAACGCCAGGCCGCTGTCGTCGCCGAGCTGTGCCGGCTGATCGAGCGGGCCGAGGCGCCGCCGACGCTGCACCAGCTGGCCGGCCAGGCCGGGCTGAGCGCCCATCACCTGCATCGGCTGTTCAAGGCACACACCGGGCTGACCCCGAAAGCCTACGCCGCGGCGCGGCGGGCCGAACGGCTGCGGGCCGGCCTGACGGCGGAGCGGTCGGTGACCGAAGCGGTGTTCGCCGCCGGCTACAACGCCAGCGGGCGCTTTTACGCCGAGGCGGCGGGTATCCTCGGCATGACGGCCAGCCGTTACCGGGCCGGCGGCGCGGCGGCCGAAATCCGTTTCGCCATCGGCCAGTGCTCGCTCGGCGCCATCCTGGTCGCCGCCAGCGAGCGCGGGCTGTGCGCCATCCTGCTCGGCGATGATCCCGAGCTGTTGCTGCGCGATCTGCAGGATCGCTTTGCCAAGGCCCGACTGATCGGCGGCGACGCCGACTTCGAACGCTGGGTGGCCGAGGTCGTCGGTTTCGTCGAGGCGCCCGGCATCGGCCTGACGCTGCCCCTCGACATTCGCGGCACCGCTTTCCAGCAGCGTGTCTGGCAGGCCTTGCGCGAGATTCCGGCCGGGCAGACGGCGAGCTACAGCGAGATTGCCCGGCGCATCGGCCAGCCACAGGCCGTCCGCGCGGTGGCCGGCGCCTGTGCAGCCAATGCGCTGGCCGTGGCAATCCCCTGTCATCGCGTCGTGCGCACCGACGGCAGCCTGTCCGGCTATCGTTGGGGCGTGGCGCGCAAGCGGGCCTTGCTGGAAAGGGAAGGAGGGGCTTGATGGGCGATTTGTTGGCCGGGATCGACAGCCGGCAATGGACGGAACGGCTCGGGCCGGGCGCCGTCGTTCTGCGCGGTTTCGCCCTGGCTGCGGCCGGGGCGATCTATGCGGAGATCGAGCGGATCGTCGCCCAGGCGCCGTTTCGTCAGATGCAGACGCCGGGCGGTTTTCGCATGTCGGTGGCGATGAGCAATTGCGGCGACTACGGCTGGGTGACCGATGCCTCGGGCTATCGCTATGCCGCCGAGGATCCCGAGAGCGGCCGGCCATGGCCGGCCCTGCCGGCAGCTTTCCGCGAACTGGCGAGTCGCGCAGCGGGCGCCGCCGGCTTCCCGGACTTTGCGCCGGATGCCTGCCTAATCAATCGCTATGCCCCGGGCGCCCGGATGTCGCTGCACCAGGACCGGGATGAGCGCGATCTGAGCCAGCCGATTGTTTCCCTGTCGCTCGGCCTGCCGGCGGTGTTCCTGTTCGGCGGCGGAAAGCGCAGCGATCCGGTCAGCCGGGTTCCGCTCACCCATGGCGATGTCGTCGTCTGGGGTGGGGCGGATCGCCTGCGCTACCACGGCGTGCTGGCGGTGAAGGACGGAGCGCATCCGCTGGTCGGCGCGTGCCGGCTCAACCTGACTTTTCGCAAGGCCAGGTGATGGCCGTTGCGCGGCAGACTTTCACCCTGGAATTGCCGGCTGGCTTTCGCGCCGCCGATATCCTGAAGTTTCACCAGCGCGATGCGCAGGGCTTGGCCGAGCGGGTCGAGGCCGATGCCTTGCACAAGGGGCTACTCTGGGATGGCCGGGCGGCTTGTCTGAGCGTGCGTTTTCGGCCCGGTCAGGCCGAGGTGGAGATCGCCATCGATGGCCCGTCCGCGGCTGTGCCTGGCGCCGCCCTGATGAACCAGGTGCGTCGCCTGCTTGGGCTGACCCAGTCGGTCGAGGTGTTCGAGGAAACCTATCGTCAGCATCCGCAACTCGGGCCGCTGCTCGCCCGCCAGTCCGGCCTGCGCGTGCCGCTCGCGGCGACGCCTTTCGAGGCGCTGACCTGGGCCATCACCGGTCAGCAGATCAGCGTCGGCGCGGCAGTCTCGATGCGCCGCAAGCTGATCAAGGCGGCCGGCGCGGTGCACTCCGGCGGTCTCGCCTGTTACCCGGATGCCGAGCGGCTGGCCGCGCTCGATGAGAGCGATCTGCGCGCCGCCGGTTATTCGCAGAGCAAGGCGCAGACGCTGCGGCTGGTCAGCCAGCTGGTGCTGAGCGGCGAACTGCCGCTTGCCGAATGGCAGGAAACGCTGCCGGTCGAGGCGATGCGGCAGCGGCTGCTGGCCGTCCGCGGGATCGGCCCGTGGACGGTCAACTACACGCTGCTGCGCGGTTTCGGCTGGCTGGATGGTTCGCTGCAAGGCGATGTCGCGGTGCGGCGCGCCCTGCAAAGGCTGCTCGCGGCGCCGGAAAAAATCGGCGAGGCGGCGGCCCGCGATTGGCTGGCGCCGTTTTCGCCATGGCGCGCGCTGGTCGGTGCCCACCTGTGGGCCAGTCTGGCGCTGAGCGCCTGAGCCGCCCGGCCGATTAGTGGCGTATGCTGTGCCACCGCTAGTGGTATCCCTCGCCGCAACCATGGCGACAAAGTCTGGATGAAAGGATCGTCCCGTGAGCCCTGCCAAGATCAATGACCTCTTCGACACGCTGCGTGCAGCCTGTTCCCGCCAGTTCGGCTTCAACCCGCGGCAAATCACGACGAGCATGCGCTATGTCGGCACCGAGGGCCACGGCAAGGACCTCGTGCATGTCTTTCGCGATGCCGGCAGCCATTCCCAGATCGTGTTGAAGAGCACCTACGCGACGCTGCGCGAAACGCAGGGCGACAAGCCGCACTGGACCGACGCCGAAAAAGCCCACTACAAGCTGAGCGATGCCGAGATCGACGCCGACGCCGCGGCGCGCCAGGCGGTGCTCGAATACACCCGGAGCAGCCCGCTCTATGTCGACCACCGCGAACAACTGCTGTCGCACTACAAGGCCTGGCCGGGCTACCAGGCGGGCCAGAGCAACCCGCGCGAAGCTGCCGCGGCGCTGATCAAGGCCCTGGCCGAGGCGCACGATGCGCGGCTGACGGCCTTTGCCGAACACGTCGGGTCGACCGATCCGGAACATCTGGCGCATCTGCTGCTGGCGCCTTGCCACTTGGAAATCGAAACGCTGCCCAAGGCGTAGCCGGCCGGCGGCCGGTAAGGAAAATGCCGGCCTGGCTGAACATCCGCGCGCCGGCGTTGTCTGTCGATGAGTTCTCTTGGAATTCATCCATGCAAACGAAAAATACCCCGTCGGTGCTCTACCGGTATTTCTTCTTTGGCTGGCTGTTTCATGACGTGGCCCGCGGCAACCTGTTCGAGCGGAATGCGGCGTGGCGGCACAACCAGGCGCAATCGCATTGGCTGCCGACCTATCTGCGCCGCTGGGTCGTGCTCAGCGGCTCGTTGTTCGCCGCCGGTGGCCTGAGCGCGCTGCTCTTCGAAGGGCACTGGATCTGCATTCCGTTCTACGTGCTGTTTTCGGTCGCGATCCCGGTCTGTTCGGTCATTGTCGTGGCGTGGCTGGGTTTTCGTTTCATGCCCCATCCTTGAGCAGGTTTCTCTCGCGCACGATCGGCACCACGAACTTGACGGAAAACGTCCAGCCCTCCGGCGTGGCTTTGACGATCAGGGTTTTCGAATGCGCCCCGGCTTCGAAAACCGCATCGCTGCCGGCCAGTTCGATCGCCCCGACTCCCTTGATGACGCAGGCGCCGGGCAAGGTGACGAAAGCCGCTTCGGCGGCGACCAGGACGAACTGCCCCTCCTTGGATTCCGAACAGGACAGGCCCTTGGGCACGGCGGAAGGATCGCCTTTCCAGGTCGCGCGCAGCGTCTCGAGACCCTGCAGCAACTCGGCGGTGGTCTTGACGGCGAGACCGACTTCACAAGATTTCGTATGGGCCATGCGTTTGCTCCGGCGGTAAGTGTTGCGCCCCATTCTAGCCGCCGTTGGCTCGCGCTCGGCCAGATCAGGGCAACTTGGTCGGAATTCCCCGCACGTCGGCGAGATAATCGCCGACTTCCGCTGTCAGCCAGTCGGCAAAGGCGCGCAGCTTGGCGGTGCCATGGCTGCGCATCGGCCAGACCAGCCAGTACGGGTTCTGGTAGGGGGCGGTGATGGCCGAGAGCTGGACCAGTTCGCCCTGGCGCAGCGCATCGTGCACCAGCGAGCGGCGGGTCAGGGTGACGCCCTGGCCTTGGCGCAGGGCTTCGATGACCAGATTCGAATCGCTGTACACCGGCCCGCTGAGCTGGGTTTCGGGCAGTCCGGCGGCGGCGATCCAGTTGCTCCAGCTTTCCACCGAACGGATCAGCGGAGCGGCCAGGATTTCGGCCGGCGACCGCGGCAGCTGGCCGCCGTTGAAGTGCGGCGCGGCGACGGCGATCAGGTCGTCGGCAAACAACTGGATCTGCGAGGTGCCTTCCCAGCCGCCCGGCCCCATGCGGATCGCCGCATCGACCCGGTCGACCTGGAAATTGACCAGTTCGAGGCTGGCCCGCAGGTGGAGCTTGAGATCGGGGTGCGCCGCCAGGAAGCGCGGCAGGCGACGGACCAGCCAGTTGGCGCCGAAGGAGGGCAGGATGGCGATGATCAGTTCATCGGCTCGCGGCAGCGACAGCACGTCCGTCGTCGCGCTGGAAATGTCCTGCAGCGCCATGCGCAGGCGCAGCGCGTAGATGCGGCCGTCCTCGGTAATGCTCAGCCGCTTGCCATGACGGGTGAACAGCGCGACGGCGAGATATTCTTCCAGGGTGCGCAGTTGCTGGCTGACCGCGCCGTGGGTCACGTGCAGTTCGTCGGCCGCCTGGACGACGCTGCCGAGGCGGGCGACCGCTTCGAAGGCGCGCAGGGCGGGCAGGGGCGGGATATTTTTCATGTTAGAAATTCTAACGTTTAACGGGAAAAGAAATCGGTTCTTTCTCTCTGCTGGCTGGCGTAGATTGTGAGCATGTTATGTGGATGGTAGCCATGGTTACATATGCCCGCTTTCTGCTTTATCCCGGCGAAGTTCTCCGCGTCGATGGCGGGCGTCCGGTGACGATTGCCTGCGAGCGGGGCGAGCTGTGGCTGACCGCCGGCCGCGAACGCATCGACCATGTCCTGAGGCCAGGCGAGCGGGCGCAGTGTCCGAAAGGGCTGATCCTGATCGAAGGCAGCGGCGTGCTGTCGATCAGCCCGCCGGCCGCGGCATCGTCATTCGGCAGATGGCGTGGCTGGCTGCCATTTCGCAACCTGGCGCTGATCGGCCGGTCCAAGAGCAATGTTTTATCTTAGCGGAGCAAAATCTGATGTTCGATCTCTATATCGGTAACAAGAACTACTCGTCCTGGTCGCTGCGCCCCTGGCTGCTGATGAAGCATTTTGCCGTGCCCTTCACTGAGCATA
This sequence comes from Dechloromonas denitrificans, assembly GCF_020510685.1. Lineage (NCBI taxonomy): Bacteria > Pseudomonadati > Pseudomonadota > Betaproteobacteria > Rhodocyclales > Azonexaceae > Dechloromonas > Dechloromonas denitrificans. Next base: position 2,971,880 of record NZ_CP075185.1, on the reverse strand, counting down.
TGGTTTCGGTGGCCGGGCGCGATTACAACCCGGCGCTCAAGCCGCTGGCCGGCAACGCCCGGGTGCCCTGCCTGCACGAGGACGGCTTTCAGGTCTGGGAGAGCATCGCCATTGCCGAATTCATCGCCGAGCGCTACCCGGCGATGTGGCCGGCCGATGCCCGGGCCCGCGCCCGGGCGCGCAGCATTTCGGCCGAAATGCATGCCGGTTTCGCCCACCTGCGGACGGCGATGCCGATGAACCTCAAGCTCAAACTGCAAGGCCGGCCGGCGACGCCGGAAGTCCAACGCGATATCGACCGGGTCAGCGAAATCTGGAGCGAAGCCCGCCGCGACTTTGCCACGGCCGATGGCCCCTGGCTGTTCGGCAGTTTTTCCGTGGCCGACGCGATGTTCGCGCCGATCGTCTGCCGGTTCGACATCTATAACGTCAGTCTGCTGCCCGTTGCGGCGGCTTATCGCGATGCCCTGCTGGCCCATCCGGCGCTCCGCGAATGGTCGGCGGCGGCTTTGCTGGAGAGCGAAGCGCACGCTCATTACGACCGGTTAGTCGAGGAATATGGCGGCTTGCGTTGAAGGCCGGGGGCGGATGCGGGCGATACAAATAGTTCGGGGGGCAAAAGCCCCCCGAATGCCAGATTTTCCTGAATCCCCTTAGTGGTCGCGGCCGTGACCGTGGCCATGTCCCCGGTCGTGATCGTCGCCGCGGCGTTCCTGGCGATTGTCCCAGCGCTCGTGGTCGCGTCGGTCTTCGCGGTAATTGCCGCGGTAGCCGTCGCGGTCACCATGCCGATCACGATAACGCGGTGCATATTCGCGGTTGTACCAGTCGTCCCTGACGAAGTAGACGCGCTCGCCGCAGGCCCGGTACTCGTAACAATGGTCGCGCCAGTGCCTGGCATGGCCGGGCGGAACGCGCAGATAGACCGGCGGGCGGCCGACCGGCACGCGCTCGATGAAGACCGGCTGGGGGTAAAGCAGGCGGGGTCGGGGAAAGCCGCCGATATCGATCTGCCCGTAGAAACCCGGTTGGCCGATATTGACCGAAACCGCCACATCGGAGGCCATGGCCGGCGTGCCCAGCGTGCAGCACAGTGCCGATAGCGTGATCAGAAAGCGTTTCATGTGATTGATGTTCCTTTGAGTAACGTATTCATATAACGGGCGGACGCCGTTGTCGCCGACCGCCGGTGTGTAACAAGCTGTAAGTTCGAGCAGCCGACTAGTGCGGCCGCTGGCGCCGCCAGAAAAGATGCAGCAAGGGCTTGACGCTGGCGCCGTGTACCACGATCGACAGCGTCACTACCACCAGGGTCAGTTGGATGAGCTGCAACGACAGGGCTTCCGGCAAGCCGTGCTGGATCACGTACATCAGGTAGTACAGCGAACCGATGCCGCGCACGCCGAACCAGCCGATCAGGCCGCGCATCCGCCACGAGGCGCCGCTGCCCAGCATGCCGAGCAGCACACTGACCGGGCGGACCACGGCGAACAGGAAGACCGCGAAGCCGACGGCGCGCCAGCTCCATGAATCGACGAAGAGCATGCCGCCGACCAGCAGGATCAGCAGCACTTCCGACAGGCGTTCGAGGTGTTCCTTGAATACCAGCGAGCCTTCGCTGACCAGGGCCGGCGGTTCGGCCACGGTTTCGCCTTCTGCCGCCGGTGTGTCGGGCGCTGCCGGGCTGCCTTTGACCCGGCCGGCCAGTTTCAGCTCCGTCTGATGGAGCGCGACGGCGGCGAAGAACACTGCCAGGAATCCCCAGGCGTCAATCAGCACACTGATGCCATAGACGACGCCGATCAGACCGAGTCCGAGAAAATCGTCCATCAGTTCCCGACCCTGCTGCTCGCCGCGGATCTTCCAGGTCAACCGGGCCAACAGTGTGCCGCACAGCACGCCGACGGCAATGCCGGCCAGCGTCGCCCACAAGACGTCGAACATCACCCAGCGCAGGCCGGTTTCGCCGACTTCATGCAGGCCGAGCAGCCCCATGCCGAGCATCACGAAGGGGAAGGCGCTGCCGTCGTTCATGCCGGCTTCGCAGGTCAGTGTAAAGCGCAGTTGATCGTGATCGCCCGGATGGCGGATCTGCACGTCGGTGGCCAGTACCGGATCGGTCGGGGCGACGATGGCGCCGAGCAGGATGCAGGCGCCGAGCGGCAGATCGAACAGGTAGTAAGCGAAGGCGGCGACCATCGCGACGCTGGCCGTCATCGATACCGTGGCCAGCAAGACCGGGGTGCGCCAGCGCTTGAAGCTGAGCGGTGCGGGCATTTTGACGCCGGCTGAAAACAGCGATATCAACACCGCAACCTCGGTCAGTACCTCGAGCAGCGCCGATTGCTTCAGCGGGTTGAAGTGAAAGACATTCAGTACGGTAGGCCCGACCAGCAGGCCCACGGCGAGATAAATGATGGCGGAAGAAACCTTGAGTCGGGACGTCGTCAGCGCCATGAACAGCAGCAGACCGCCGACCAGCAAAAACCATAAGGGAGTGGAAATCATCGGACAAGTTTAAACGACAAGGGAGCGTGTTACTGTGTGTGAAGGGTGACTCGCTCTTGAGCACCCCACGGATTTGCGTGTTAAAACGGTAGTTTACGGACTGAATATTCCACAACGATGAACATCGCAGCCATTGCTGAACAGTTGGCGCACGTCGGATACATCGTCCTCGACAAACCGCTGCTCGAGAATTTGTCGGCGCTGCTCTTTGCCCGTTGTCACGATGACGAACATCAGAAATTTCACGCCGCCCAGATCGGCCGAGGCCCGGCCAAACAACAAATCGAGACGATCCGCGGTGACGTGATCAGTTGGCTGGACGCGGGCGACAGCACCGATAACGCCTATCTGAGCTGGATGGAAAGCCTGCGGGCCGGGCTGAATGCAGCCCTCTATCTCGGCTTGTTCGATTACGAGTGCCATTACGCGATTTATGGCGCCGGGACCGGCTATGCCAGGCATTCCGATGTGTTGAGCGGCAAGCGAAACCGGATACTCTCGACGGTTTTCTACCTGAACGAAGACTGGCAGGCGAGCGACGGTGGCGAACTGGTGCTGTTCAAGCCGGACGGCGATACGGTCATCGCCACGGTAAACCCGACCTTCGGCAAGATGATCATCTTCCTGAGCGAGTCGTTTCCGCACCAGGTACTCGCCGCCCACAACAACCGGCGAAGCATTGCCGGCTGGTTCCGCGTCCGCGATCTCAACTAAACCAGCCGGCGATGCCGCGTCTCGTTCAGAGCGCGCCGGTGAGTATCTTCCGGCTGACTTCCGGGGTGATGTTGCGATGCTCGCCGAGTGTCGTCATGCCGTGCGCGGCGAGCTGGCTGACCAGCGTGTCGATGGCCTCGACGCCGATGCCGTAGGCCGACAGGCGGGTCGGGATACCGAGAAGTTCGAAGAACTGGGCGGTGCGGCGAATGGCTTCGTCGATCCGCTTGTCTTCGTCGCCGACGCTGATTTCCCAGACCCGTTCGGCGTATTGCAGCAACTTGGCGCGCTTGTCGGCGCGCTGGACGTTGAGCAGGGACGGCAGGACGATGGCCAGCGTGCGCGCGTGGTCGATGCCATGGCGCGCGGTGATTTCGTGGCCGATCATGTGCGTCGCCCAGTCCTGCGGCACGCCGGCACCGATCAGCCCGTTGAGGGCGAGGGTCGCCACCCACATCAGGTTGGCCCGGTTCTCGTAATTTTTCGGGTCGGCCAGCACTTTCGGCCCGAGTTCGATCAGGGTTTGCAGCAGGCCTTCAGCAAAGCGATCCTGGACCATGCCGTGCACCGGGTAGGTCAGGTATTGCTCGACGATATGCACATAGGCATCGACCACCCCGTTGGCGATCTGTTCGGGTGGCAGCGTGTAGGTTTTCGTCGGATCGAGAATCGAAAACAGCGGAAACACATGCCTGCTCATGAAGGCCAGCTTGGCTTTCGTTTCCTTGCGCGTGATTACCCCGCCATTGTTCATTTCCGAACCGGTGGCCGGCAAGGTCAGCACGCTGGCCAGGGGCAGGGCGCCTTGCACATTGGCGCCGTGGGCGAGCATGATTTCCCACGGATCGCCGGCAAACGGAACCGCCGCAGCGACGAACTTGCTGCCGTCGATCACCGAACCGCCGCCCACCGCCAGCAGAAAATCGAGTTTCTCGTTTCTGACCTGGTCGACGGCGCACATCAGCGTCTCGAAGGTCGGATTGGCCTCGATGCCGCCGAATTCCTGAACGGTACGCTGGCCAAGCGCCGCCTTGACTTCATCGAGCGTGCCGTTTTTTCTGGCGCTGGCGCCGCCGTAAAGGATCAGCACGCGGGCCTGGGCGGGAACCAGTTCGTTCAGCTTTTGAATCGTTTCGGTGCCGAAAACAATTTTCGTCGGATTGTGGAAAGTGAAATTCAACATTTTGTTTCTCTGGTTGGACCGGCCGTCTCGTTGCGGGGCAAAAAAGCGATCGGTGTTCGGAATATCGAAGGATGAAAGAAATGCCCGTGGTGCTTGAGCGTCAGGCTGTCAGCCGGGGCGAAAGGTTCAATGCACGATGCCGATGCCGGACAGCCGCCCGATTCAGCATTTTGCCACGGCGAATTCACGCCACGCGAAAGCCCGAGACCGCTTTCGACAGGGTCTGCGAAAGCGAGCGCAGGTCGTTCGTCGAGGCGCTGATCGATTGTGCCGCCGCATTGTTTTCTTCGACCATGTTGGCGATGCGTTCCATGCTTTGGGCGATTTCGGTCGAGGCTGTCTGCTGCTCGGAAACCGAGTTGCTGATTTCGGTGACGCCGTGTTTTGAATGCGTCACCGAGTCGCGCGAATGTTCGAGTGCGCTTTCGACTTCGCTGGCCAGCCTGGTGCTCGCTTCAATCGCTTGCTCGCCGGCTGCGATGGCCCGCTGAACGGCATTCGACTGCTCGATGATCGAGCGCGTCACGCTATCGATTTCGATTGCCGATTTGCCGGATTTCTCGGCCAGCTTGCGAACTTCATCGGCCACTACGGCAAATCCCCGCCCGGCCTCGCCGGCCCGCGCCGCTTCGATGGCGGCATTCAGGGCGAGCAGGTTGGTCTGGTCGGCGATGTCGCGGACGTCCTGCGTCATGCCGGTAATGGCCTGGGTGCTGGTGATGAATGCCGCGACCGTGCGGGCGATTTCATTCATGTTGTCGTGGATGTGGCCCACTTCGAGGACCAGCGTTGCCACCTTGTGCGAGCCGTCGGTCGTCCTTTCGACGCTGTCCTCGGCCTGGGCATGGACATCGCGCGCCGTTTCGGAAACCGAGGTGATCGCCACCGTCAGCTCTTCGATGGCTGCCGCGCTGCTCGCCACCGCGTTCGATTGCTGCTCGGAAACGTCGGCCAGCGCCCGTGACGATCCGGCCAACTGCTCGGAGGCCGTGCTGACCTGCTTGCTGGCGCCGTGCACTTCGCCAATGATCCGTTGCAGCTGGGCCATCATCTTGTTGAAAGCGCCGGCCATCCGGCCGATTTCATCCTGATGCCGAAGGTCGGCGCGTTTGGTCAGGTCGCCGTTCTCGGCGATCAGGGTCATCGTCGATTCGAGGCTTTGCAGCGGGCCGGTGATCGAGCGGACGAAAATCACGGCGAGCAGCGTCAGCACGACCAGCGAGCCGATCAGGAAAAGGGCCAGGCCGGTTTTGACCGCGGCAAAGGTCTCGGCCGCGTTAAGGGTTTCTGCGCTGTTCAGCTCCTTCGAAATATTTCCCATCTCGCCGACCATCTCGTCGATCGCTTTGGTCGGCGCCCGGTCTACGCCGCGGACGAGTTTATCGACCACGCTGCCCGGGTCGCTGGCGCTGCGGTCGTATTGCTTGAGCGCTTCGCGATAGGTATGCCCGAGTTTCTCGAAACTGGACAGTGCGGCGTCGATTTTCAGGCGTTCGACCACCCCGAGTTTTCCGGCCGCCGCCTTGACCTCCTCCAGGCGTGTCCTGACGGCGCTTTCTTCGTCCTCGAAACCCTTGAGGTGCTTGTTGAACGCCTCGCCATCCTTGCCGCGCAGCAGGATGTTCTTCCATTCCTGGACCTGTATCTTGAAATGCACCTGGGCGCCACGCGCCTTGTTGACCGCCTCGACGACGCTGGCGTGTTGCTCGATCGCCTCGTTCAGGGCGTTGCTCAGCTTGTTGGCCTGGCTGAAGGAGAAGGCGCCGACGCTGAGCAGGGCGAGCAGGGCGACGGCAACAAGAATGACCAGCTTCTGTTTGATCTGGAGGTGCATGAGTTAAGTCGTCCTCTGTCTGGATGTAAGGAGTCTGTTTCTGGCGAAGAAACACCGTCTTTTGCTCTTGCAGCTTTCGGAGAACTATACACAAGGCGCACTAATTTAGTGAAAGCTTATGACGCCGCCGACACCTGTTTGCCGGCAGGCGCTGGCGAGAAGCTCGTCCCTGAAAAATCATTGTTGTGGACTGGCTAATAACTGTATAAAATCACAGTTATCGTGACGCTGGAAAATCCCCAATGTGCAGGCGCTATGAACTCAAGGCAACGGCCAAGGACCTGAGCAGGCATTTCCAGCCGCTGCGTCTGGCCCAGCGCCAGATGCCCGGCGCCGAGGAAATGCAGCCGACCGATTCGCTGCTGATATTTACCGGCAACAGCGCCGGCTACCTGGCGGGCAATGCCCGGTGGGGGCTGGTCGGTAGCTTTCTCGACCGGGAGCCGCGCAGCCCCCTGATCAACCTGGGCAGCGAAGGACTGGCGACGACGCCGTTCTACAGCAAGATCCTGAAACGCAACCGCTGCCTGATTCCGGCTACTGCATTCTTCGAGTGGCAAGCGCTGGCCGGCGGCGAAAAACGGAAAATGCGGGTCAGTCAGGCCAGGGGCAAGCCGCTGCTGCTGGCCGGGATTTTCGATCAGCATCCGTTGGCTGGAACGACCTGTGCGATCTTGACGGTGCCGGCCAATGCCGCCATGGCATCGCTCAACGACCGTATGCCGCTGATCCTCGGGCGTGCCGAGAGCGCGTTCTGGCTGAATGAGCACCTCGAGTTTCCGGCCGAGGAATTCGCAGCGATTGCCGAGGGCGCCGGACAGTGTTCGCTGCAGGTCGAACAGGTCGAAGAACCGGAAGATTCGCCGCAGTTATCCTTCGCTTTTGCCTGAGCGGGCCAAAAAAAAAATTTTTCGCTGACGATGAAAGGTGCGACATCCGTGGTGACGCCCTATAATCGGCGCCCCTTTGAATTTCATCGGATTAAACATGAACAAGACTGAACTAATTGATGCCCTGGCCGCCAAGTGCGATCTTTCCAAGGCTGATGCTGGACGTGCTGTCGATGGCCTGACTGAAATCATCACCGAAGTTCTGGCCAAGGGCGACGCCCTGAGCCTGATCGGTTTCGGCAACTTCTCGGTCGGCGAACGTGCCGCCCGTACCGGCCGCAACCCGAAGACCGGCGAGCCGCTCGCCATCGCTGCCTCGAAGCAGGCCAAGTTCTCCGCTGGTGCCAAGCTGAAGGCCGCCATCAACGCCTAAGTTGCTGGTGTTGCTGCGCTGCAGTACCAATTAAGCCCGGTTTCGACCGGGCTTAATTGCTTTCGGGGCCGGCTATTTGGCGCCGCCCCTACGCTCCGCGCATCTTGCTCATCGCCAGATTGGCCGCCGCCGTGCGGGTTTCGACGCCGAGCTTTTCGAACACGTGCTCGAGGTGCTTGTTCACCGTCCGCGGGCTGTTGCCGAGGATGTCGCCGATGTCGTTGCTGGTCTTGCCCTGGACCACCCAGTAGAGCACTTCGGCTTCGCGCTGGGTGAGGCGGAAGGCGGCGATCAGCGATTCGATGGCCGAGGCGTCGTTTTCCTCGCGCAGCACGACCAGCCATTCGTCGTCGCCGGTCTGGTCGTGGAAGGAGGCGAGCAGGCGCCGGCTGCCGTCGGCGACCAGCAGCGCCGCCGGTTCGCGGTTGTCGCGGCGCGCCCGGTGGGCATCGGCGATCCAGCCGAGTAGTTCGTCGGGGGCGATTTCTTCCGGATTGGCGAAGTAGTCGTTGAGCAGCTTGCGGGCCAGCGGCGTCTGCCAGACCAGCCGCCCGTCGGCGGCACGCACGGCGACCGTCGCCTGGCCGAAGGCATCGAGCGCCGTACGCGCCTGGCGCATCTGCCGGGCGTTCTGGATATGGGCGGCGATGCGCGCCAGCACTTCCGGCGGGCGGATCGGCTTGGTCACGTAATCGGCGCCGCCGGCGGCAAAGGCGGCGACGACATGTTCGGTTTCGGTCAGGCCGGTCATGAAAATGACCGGGATGTGTTGGGTCGAGAAATCGGCTTTCAGCCGGCGCGCCACCTCGAAACCGTCCATGCCCGGCATCAGCGCGTCAAGCAGGATGACGTCGGGCAGGCTCTGGCGGGCGCGCTGCAGCGCCGATTCGCCATTGGTGGCGACGAGCACGGTATGGCCGGCTTCGTCCAGCGCATCGTGGAGCAGCGCCAGGTTTTCCGGCACGTCGTCGACGATCAGGACGATGTCGGAGATATTTCGATCAACGGCTGGCATCACGCATTTTCCTGAGAATTTCCTTCATCGCATCGAACTGGAATTGTCGCGCCAGATCGCGCAGCACCCGGACAAATTCGCCATGCCGCGGGTCGATCTTTTCGATTTCGGCCAGCTTGTTCAGCATGCCGCGCAGGTAGCCGAGGCCGATGACCTCGTCGAGCGCCGCCAGATGGTCGTCGTCCGGCGCAATCAGCGGCGGCGGTTCGCTGGGTGGCGGCGGAACGACCGGGGCATCGGCGGTCACCCATTCCAGTTCCAGCTTGCGGCCGATCCAGGCCAGCAAGTCGTTCACCCGCAGCGGCTTGACGATGAAATCCTCCGGCCCGATGCCGACATCGTTGTCCAGTCCCTTGTCGAAGGCATTGGCCGAGAGAATGGCGATGGGGGCGGCGCTCAGTCCTTGCTGGCGAATGCGGCGGATGGTTTCCCAGCCGTCGATGCCGGGCATGCCGAGATCCATGAAAATCAGGTGCGGCGCGCCGCGCGGAACGGCCAGCAGGGCCTCGTAGCCGCTGGCCGCCTGCTCGACGACGAAGCCGAGTGGTTCGAGCACGTTCTGCAGCAGCTCGCGGTCGACCTTTTCGTTGTCGACGACCAGGATGCGCCGGCGCACGCCGACATAACCGATGCGGTTGAGGCGCGGCAGTTCGCGCGCCGCCTGGGCGGAATGGACCTGCGGCAGGAACAGCCGGATGCGGAACAGCGTGCCGTCGCCGACGGTGCTCGACACCTGCATCTCGCCGCCCATCAGGTCGGTCAGCATGCGGGCGATGGTCAGGCCGACGCCGCTGCCGCCGGCCTGGGCCGTGCTGCCGCGGACGAACGGCTCGAAAATGCGCTCCAGCTCGGCGGTCGGAATGCCCGGGCCGCTGTCGCGGATGTCGAAGATGGCCATGTCGCGCCGGCATTCGACCTTGAAGCTGACGCCGCCGCGGCCGGTGAATTTGATGGCATTGCCGAGCACGTTGATCAGGATCTGGCGCAGCCGCCTTTCGTCGGCCCGGACCACGGCGGGCAGTTCGCCGGCCGGCTGATAGTCGAAGGAGAGGCCCTTGTTGCGGGCCTGCAGCTCGAACATGCCGACGATCTGCTGCATGAAGTCGGGGAAGTCCATCGCCCGGACGTCGAGCGACAGCTTGCCGCCCTCGATGCGGGCGATGTCGAGGGTGCCCTCGATCACCGACAGCAGGTGGTCGCCCGATTTGCGGATGACGCTGACCGCCTGTTTGCGGTTGGGCGGCACGCTTTCGTCGGCATCGAGAATCTGCGCATAGCCGAGAATGCTGTTCAGCGGCGTCCGCAGTTCGTGGCTGATCGCCGTGATGTAGCGGCTCTTCGCCTGGTTGGCTTGCTCGGCGATCTGCCGGGCCTTCTGCAGCGCGCTGTCGGTGCGCTGGTGCGACTCGATTTCCTGCATCAGCAACTGCGTCTGGCGGTTCGATTCCTCCTGCGCCACTTGCCGGCTTTGCTGGGTCAGCACCATCCACCAGGCGCCGACGCCGGAGAGCAGCAACAGTGCCGCGAAGGCCTTGATGAAACTGTCCTGCAGCGCGCCGATCAGCACTTTCTGCTCCGGCCCGAGGGCGAGCAGTTCGTGGGTGTACAGCACGCCGAGGACCAGCGCCAGCACCGGCACGATGCCGCTCATCAGCAGCAGGTAATGGCCGAGTCCGGTTTCCAGGTAGGGCCGGGCGGCGGCCGGCAGCAGGCGGCGCAGCACGGCGTTCCACTGCGCGGCGAGGCTGGCCTGCGGCTTGCACAGGTCGTGGCAGCGCGCATCGAGCGAGCAGCACAGCGAGCAGATCGGCCCCTGGTAGGCCGGGCAGTGCGCCATGTCCTCGCCTTCGTAATCGCGTTCGCAAATGGCGCATTTCTGGCTGTGTGCGGCGGGCTTAACGGCCGGCCGGGCGAGGTAATAGCGGCCGCCGGTCGCCCAGGCGATCAGCGGCGAGACGAGCAGCGCACTGCCCAGCGCGACGAACGAGGCGAAGGGCTGGATGTCCGGCCCGAGCAGGCCGACGAAGGCGGCAATGGAAAGCAGCGAGGCGATGCCCATGGCGCCGACGCCGACCGGATTGACGTCGTAGAGATTGCTGCGCTTGAATTCGAGGCCCGGCGGCGACAGGCCGAGCGGCTTGTTGATGACGAGGTCGGCAACGACCGCCGCCATCCACGAAATGGCGATGTTGGAATACAGCCCGAGGACCTGGCCGAGTGCCTTGAAGACGTCGAGTTCCATCAGCAACAGCGCGATCAGCGTGTTGAAGACGACCCAGACGACCCGCCCCGGATGGCTGTGGGTCAGCCGGGAGAAGAAATTCGACCAGGCCAGCGAGCCGGCGTAGGCATTGGTGACGTTGATCTTCAATTGCGAAACGACGACGAACAGCGCGGTGGCGGCGATCGCCAGCGTGGTGTTGTCGAAGACGTGCGAGAAGCCGATCAGATACATCTGGTTGGGGTCCACCGCCTTGTCGGCCGGTACCGCGTTGCGCAGCGCCAGCCAGGCGAGCAGGGCGCCGCCGAGCATTTTCAGGATGCCGGGGACGACCCAGCCCGGCCCGCCGACGATGACGCCAAACCACCAGCGCCGCCGATTGGCCGCAGTTTTTTCCGGCATGAAGCGCAGGTAATCGACCTGTTCGCCCATCTGGGTGACCATGGCGATGCCGACGGTCAGCGCCGCGCCGAACAGGTGCGGGTTGAAGCCGAGGCCGTCGCCATGCTGGCCGGCGTATTGCCACAGGCCGGCCAGGGCTTCGGGTTCGTCGATGAAGACGAAGGCGTAGGGCAGGACCAGCAGGAACAGCCAGAGCGGTTGCGTCCACGCCTGCAGCTTGCTGATCGCGGTGACGCCGTGGGTGACCAGCGGAATGACGACCAGCGCGCAGATCAGATAGCCCCAGGCCGGCGGAATGCGGAAGGCGAGTTCCAGCGCATAGGCCATGATGGCGGCTTCCAGCGCGAAGAAGATGAAGGTGAACGAGGCGTAGATCAGCGAGGTGATGGTCGAGCCGATATAGCCGAAGCCGGCGCCGCGCGTCAGCAGATCCATGTCGAGGCCGTACTTGGCCGCCGAGTGGCTGATCGGCAGGCCGATCAGGAAGATGATCAGGCCGGTCGCCAGGATGGCCCAGAAGGCATTGATGAAGCCGGCATTGACCAGCATGGTCGCGCCGACCGCTTCGAGGACCAGGAAGGAGGCCGCGCCGAAGGCGGTATTGGCGACGCGCAGTTCCGACCATTTGCGGAAACTGCGCGGCGTGAAGCGCAGGGCGTAGTCTTCGAGCGTCTCGTTGGCGACCCAGGTGTTGTAGTCGCGGCGGATTTTGATGACGCGCTGGGTGGGCGAGGGGGCAGAGTGATTCATGACAGGGGTGAAGCATGTTCCATGCCCTGCTTTGGGGCGCGGATTTTCGGGTTTTGCGCCCTTGTTTGGTGCGTGCTGCCCGATTCGAAGCCTTGGCACGGTGCATTGTCGAATCCGGCTTGAAATAAAACAGTGGCTTAGAAGCTGGTTCGTGTCTTGCTTAAAGCCTTGCAACCAATTCGTACGGAGCACGCCCGTGTCCATTCACGTCGCACTAAATCACGTCACTCATTACTCCTACGACCGCCTGGTCAATCTCGGGCCGCAAGTCATCCGCCTGCGGCCCTGTCCGCATTCCCGGACGCGCATCCTGTCCTACTCGCTGAAGATCGGGCCGGAGAAACACTTCATCAACTGGCAGCAGGACCCGCAGGGCAACTACCTGGCCCGCCTGGTGTTCCCGGAAAAGACCCGCGAATTCCGCGTCGAGGTCGATCTGGTGGCCGAAATGTCGGTCATCAATCCTTTCGATTTCTTCCTCGAACCGCACGCCGAGAAAATTCCCTTCGCCTATGAAGACTGGGAGCGCCACGAGCTGACGCCTTATCTGCACAAGCTGCCGGCGACGCCGCTGTTCCAGAAATACCTCGACGGCATTTCGCGCGAAGCGCTGCGCAGCGTCGATTTCCTGGTCGCCCTCAATGCCCGGGTGCAGAAGGATATCGGCTACACCATCCGGATGGAGCCGGGCGTCCAGACGCCGGAAGAGTCGTTGAGCAAGCGCTCCGGTTCCTGCCGCGACTCGGCTTGGCTGCTCGTCCAGATCCTCCGCCACCTCGGCCTGGCGGCGCGCTTCGTCTCCGGCTATCTGATCCAGCTGACGGCCGACGTCAAATCGCTCGACGGCCCGTCCGGCCCGGAAAAGGATTTCACCGACCTGCACGCCTGGACCGAAGTCTATCTGCCGGGCGCCGGCTGGATCGGCCTCGATCCGACCTCCGGCCTGTTCGCCGGCGAAGGCCATATCCCGCTCGCCTGCACGCCCGAGCCATCGTCCGCCGCGCCGGTCAGCGGCGGCATAGACGAATGCGAGACGGAATTCTTCCATCAGATGGAAGTGACCCGCATCTGGGAGGCACCGCGCGTCACCAAGCCTTATACCGACGAACAGTGGGTCGAGATCGAAAGCCTCGGTCACCAGATCGACGGCACCCTGGGCGAGCTCGATGTTCGCCTGACCCAGGGCGGCGAGCCGACCTTCGTCGCGGTCGACGACCCGGACGGCGCCGAATGGAATACCGCCGCCCTCGGCCCGACCAAGCGTCTGCTGGCCGCCGAACTGTTCCACCGGCTGCGCGAAAAATATGCGCCGAACGGCCTGATGCACTTCGGTCAGGGCAAGTGGTATCCCGGCGAACAGCTGCCGCGCTGGTCGCTGAACTGCTTCTGGCGCAAGGATGGCGAGCCGATCTGGCATGACCCGGCGCTGTACGCCGACGAAAAGCGCGATTACGGTGCCACCGGCGAACATTCCGCCCGCTTCATGCAGCGCATTGCCGAGAAGCTGGCGCTCGACGCCCAATACGTCTTCCCGGCTTTCGAGGATGCCTTCTACTACCTGTGGCGCGAGCGCCGCCTGCCGGGCAATGTCGATCCCTTCGATGCGCGGCTTGACGACGAGTTGGAACGCGAGCGCCTGATGAAGGTGTTCACCCAGGGCCTGGCCCATGCCGTCGGCCACGTGCTGCCGGTGATGAAGAACGAGTGGGGCCAGTGGCAGAGCGGGCCGTGGTTCCTGCGCGCCGAGCGCTGCTACCTGTTCCCCGGCGATTCGGCGATGGGCTACCGCCTGCCGATCGATTCGCAGCCGTGGGCGGCGAAGAGCGACTACCCCTACGTCAATCCGCCCGACCAGTCGCAGCCGATGCCACCGCTGCGCAGCCATGCCGAAATCCGCCGGCAGTTTGCCCAGCCGCGACGCCCGGCGGCGACCGGCCTGGCCGAGGCGAGCGGCGCGGGCGCCGATTACCTGGCGATCACTGGCCGCGGCACGGCCAAGGCGCCCGAGACGGTGCCCGGCTTCAAGGAGTCGGCCGGCTGGATCACCCGCCTGGCGATGTGCGCCGAGGCGCGCGACGGCAGGCTCTACATCTTCATGCCGCCGACCGAGAAGCTCGACGACTATCTGGAACTGGTCGCCGCCGTCGAAGCGACGGCCGAAGAAATGCAGATGCCGGTCGTCATGGAAGGCTACGAGCCGCCCGGCGACCCGCGCCTGACCCATTTCCGCGTCACCCCCGATCCCGGCGTGATCGAAGTGAACATTCACCCGGCAAAGAGCTGGGACCAACTGGTCGAACAGACCACCCACCTCTACGAGGCGGCTCATCTGACCCGCCTGACCACCGAGAAATTCATGGTCGACGGCCGCCACACCGGCACTGGCGGCGGCAATCACTTCGTGCTCGGCGGCGCGACGCCGAACGATTCCCCCTTCCTCCGCCGGCCGGATCTGTTGAAGAGCCTGATCGCCTACTGGCACAACCATCCCAGCCTGTCCTACCTGTTCTCTGGCCTGTTCATCGGGCCGACCAGCCAGGCGCCGCGCGTCGATGAGGCGCGCAACGACAGCCTCTACGAACTGGAAATCGCCTTCAGCCAGATGCCCAAACCGGGCGAAGATGTGCCGCCCTGGCTGGTCGACCGCATCCTCCGCAATCTGCTCACCGATGTGTCCGGCAACACCCACCGCTCCGAGTTCTGCATCGACAAGCTGTACTCGCCGGACGGCCCGACCGGCCGCCTCGGCCTGCTCGAACTGCGCGCCTTCGAAATGCCGCCGCATGCCCGCATGTCGCTGACCCAGCAACTGCTGCTGCGCGCCATGATCGCCCGCTTCTGGGAACAACCTTACGAGCCGGCCCGGCTGACCCGCTGGGGCACCGAGCTGCACGACCGCTTCATGCTGCCGTTCTACGCCGAGCAGGATTTCCGCGACGTCATGGAAGAAATGCAGATGGCCGGCTTCCCGTTCAAGGCCGAATGGTTTGCCGCCCATTTCGAGTTCCGCTTCCCGAAATACGGCGATTTCGCCGTCAAGGGCATGGAATTCGAACTGCGCCACGCCCTCGAACCCTGGCATGTCATGGGCGAAGAAGGTTCGGCCGGCGGCGCGGTGCGCTACGTCGATTCCTCGGTCGAGCGAGTCCAGGTCAAGATCAAGGGCATGGCGCCGGACCGCTACGTGCTGACCTGCAATGGCATTCCCATTCCGTTGCAGAACACCGGCACCAACGGCGAATTCGTCGCCGGCGTCCGCTACCGGGCCTGGCAGCCGCCGTCCTGCCTGCATCCGACCATCGGGGTCGATGCGCCATTGGTCTTCGATCTGGTCGATACCTGGATGCAGCGTTCGCTGGGCGGTTGCCAGTACCACGTCGCCCATCCCGGCGGGCGCAGCTTCGACACCTTCCCGGTCAATGCCTTCGAGGCCGAAAGCCGGCGTCTGGCGCGCTTCTTCCGCTTCGGGCATACGCCGGGCAAGATGCAGGTCGGGGGCGCGGAGATCACAGCCGAGCACCCGTTTACGCTAGACTTGCGCCGATTCTAATCCCCGAAAATGCGAGCCGCGGCTGACCTGGCCGCAACAGAGGGCCGGTGACGGCCCCCGCGCATTTCATGACTGGCTGAATGGCCCGCACACTCCTCGCAATCTATCCGCAAAACGCCCGCCGTTACGACGAAATGTTGACGGCGGATGGTGCCGTGCGGCCGCACTGGCGGCAATTTTTCATTCACCTCGATTCGATTGCGCCGGAGGAGATGCATCGGCGCCTGGCATTCGTCGACCGGCGGATCCAGGAAAACGGCGTCACCTACAACGTGTACGCCGATCCCAGCGGTTCGGACCGGCCGTGGGCGCTCGACCCGCTGCCCCTGATCATTCCGCCCGACGAATGGGCCCGCGTATCGGCGGCGGTCGCCCAGCGGGCGAAACTGTTCAACGCCATCCTCGCCGATCTCTACGGCGACCAGACCTTGCTCGCCGAAGGCTTGCTGCCGCCGGCCCTGGTCTATGGCCAGCACGGCTATCTCTGGCCCTGTCGCGGCATCAAGCCGCCGGGCGGCGTCTGGCTGCACAATTACGCGGTCGATCTGGCGCGCGCCCCGAACGGTCGCTGGTGGGTCATCGCCGATCGCACGCAGGCGCCATCCGGGGCCGGCTATGCGCTGGAAAACCGGCTGGTCGTCTCGCGCGTTTTTCCGGAAATGTTCCGCGACCTGCATGTTGAGCATCTCGCCGACTTCTTCCGCGACCACCTCGACGGGCTGGCCGCGCTGGCACCGGTCGACGGCGATGAGCAGCCGCATATCGTGCTGCTGACGCCCGGTCCGTACAACGAAACCTATTTCGAACACGCCTATCTGGCCCGTTACCTCGGCTTCCCGCTGGTCGAGGGGCAGGACCTGACGGTGCGCGGCGACACCGTCTATCTGAAAACCCTGCGCGGCCTGAAACGGGTGCATGTCATCCTGCGCCGGCAGGACGACGATTATTGCGATCCGCTCGAATTGCGCGGCGATTCGGCGCTCGGCATCCCGGGCCTGATCAACGTGGCGCGGGCCGGCCGGGTGGTCATCGCCAATGCGCTGGGCAGCGGCCTGCTCGCCTCCGGCGCGCTGATGGGCTTCCTGCCCGCCATTTGCCGGCATCTGCTCGGCGAAAAGCTGGCCATGCCGTCGGTCGCCACCTGGTGGTGCGGCGAAAAGCCGGCCCTCGAGTACGTGCGCGAGAATTTCGACGATCTGGTGATCAAGCCGGCCTACCCGACGCAGCGCATGGACCCGGTGTTCGGTTTCGAATTGAAGGGCGAGGCGCGCGCCGAAATGCTGCGCCGGATCGAAGCCCGGCCGCATGCCTACGTCGCCCAGGAAATGGTCGAACTGTCGCAGGCCCCGACCTGGAGCCGCTCCCACGAACGACGCCTGCTCGCCAGGCCGGTCGGTCTGCGCGTCTATGCGGTGTCCACGCCGGATGGCTACTCGGTGATGCCAGGCGGCCTGGCGCGTGTGCCGACCGGTGCCACGGCCCGGATCATCTCGATGCAGCGCGGCGGTTCGTCGAAGGATGCCTGGGTGCTGACCAACGGCCCGGTCAGCGAGTTCAGCATGCTCAAGCCGTCGGTCGGCGTGCGCGATCTGGTCCGTTCCGGCGCCAACCTGACCTCGCGCGTCGTCGAAAACCTGTTCTGGCTCGGCCGTTACTCGGAGCGTTTCGACGACAGCGCCCGCGTCCTGCGCGTCACCCTCAGTCGCCTCGTCGAAGCCGGCGGCGAAAAGACCCCGGCCGTCGCCTCGTCGATGGAGCTGGCCGAACTGCTGCATATCGTGCCGCGCCCGGAAGAGGATGACGAAAGCAAGGAGGGCGGCGAACACGTCCTGCTCGAGGCGATCTATGACCCGGCCCAGCCGGGCAGCCTGGCCGGTACCATCCGCAATCTGATGTGGTCGGCGACCCATGTCCGCGAGCGTCTGTCGCTCGATCACTGGCATTCGCTGAACCGCCTGCAGCGCGAGCAGCAGGCAGCGCAGAAGAATCACCTGTCGTTGACCGAGGCGATCGCCTTTCTCGATCGCGTGCTGGGCGTTTCGTCCTCGCTGACGGGTTTCGCGATGGACAACATGACGCGCGACGACGGCTGGCGTTTCCTGATCATCGGTCGCCGTCTGGAACGGCTGTCCTTCTTCTCGCGGGCCATCGCCGCCTTCCTGCGCATGGAGTCGGCGCGCGGGCCGGGTTGTCTGGAATGGCTGCTCGAACTGGCCGATTCGATCATCACCTACCGCTCGCGCTATTCGCGCCAGCCGGAACTGTTGCCGGTCATCGACCTGCTGGTTTTCGACGACAGCAATCCGCATGGCGTGATTTCCGAGGCCAGCGTCCTCGGTCGCTATCTCGACCGGATGGCGCGCGAACTGGGCGCGACCTTCGACGGCAAGCTGCCGGAAGTGCTGGAACGCCTGCAGCAGTTCGATCTGGCCAGACTGGAACACCTCCAGTTCGCCGACTGTCATGGCTGTTCGGCCTGCGTCGACCTGGCGGCGCTGCTCGATCAATTGAACGTCGCGGCGATCCAGCTTTCCGACTGGCTCGGCCGGCGCTATTTCACCCATGTCGGCGATGTCAGCCGGCAAACGATGGCGCTCTGAGCATGCCCCCCGTCCGTTACCACGTCCTGCACGAAACCCGCTACGACTACGGCAGTCCGGTCTCGCTGTCGCAGCAGCAACTGCACCTGTCGCCGCGCATCCTGGCCTGGCAGCAGATCGAGGAGCAGCGCGTCGACATCGAGCCGGTGCCGAGCTGGCGGCGCGACGGGCAGGATGCCTTCGGCAATCCGGCAACCTGGATCGCCTTCCACGCGCCGCACCAGGCGCTGGTCATCCGCTCCAAGATGACCATCGCCATCACGCCGCACCTGCCTGCAGCGATCGAGAAGTCGCCGCCCTGGGAGGCGGTGCGCGATCATCTCGCCTACGATTCCTCGGCGCCGCGGCCGGCCGACCTCGATGCCGCGCGTTTCCTGTTCGAAAGCCCGCACGTCCGGATCAAGCATGAACTGGCCGACTACGCCGCCGACTGCTTCCCGCCCGAAACGCCGATCCTGGTCGGTACCGAGGCGCTGATGGCGAAGATTTTCCGGGAATTCAAGTTCGATCCGGAAGCGACGACGGTGTCGACGCCGGTGCTCGAAGTGCTGGAAAACAAGCGCGGCGTCTGCCAGGACTTTGCCCACCTGATGATCGCCTGCCTGCGCGCCATCGGCCTGTCGGCGCGCTATGTCAGCGGCTATCTGCTGACCCGCCCGCCACCCGGCAAACCCCGGCTGATCGGCGCCGATGCCTCGCACGCCTGGGTTTCGGTCTATGCCCCGGGAAGCGACAACGACTGGGTCGATTTCGATCCGACCAACAACCTGTTGCCCGATACCGAACACATCACGGTGGCCATCGGCCGCGATTTTTCCGACATTTCGCCGTTGCGCGGCATCATCCTTGGCGGTGGCGGCACCGAGCCGGAAGTGGCGGTAACGGTGGTGCCGCTCGACGAGGAAGAGATTCCCGCCGGGCTGCTCGCCAAGGCGCCAGCCGGCCCGGCCGAGTCATGACCCGGCGGGTCGCCATCATCGGCGGCGGGCCGGCCGGGCTGATGGCCGCCGAGCAGCTTGCCGTCGGCCAGCAAGACCTCCGGCCGGGGGCCGCCAATCGGCTCGAAATCGATGTCTTCGACGCCATGCCGTCGTTCGGCCGCAAGTTCCTGATGGCCGGCAAGGGCGGCATGAACATCACCCACAGCGAACCCCGCCCGGCCTTCGTCGCCCGCTATGGCGCGCGCGCCCCGGAAATCGCCCGCCTGCTCGACGCCTTCGGGCCGGAAGCGCTGCGCGACTGGATGCACGGGCTCGGCGTCCAATCCTTCGTCGGTAGTTCCGGCCGCGTTTTTCCGACCGAAATGAAAGCCGCGCCGCTGCTGCGCGCCTGGCTGCACCGGCTGCGCGGGCAGGGTGTGCGCTTCCATGTCCGCCAGCGCTGGCTCGGCTGGACGGCAAGCGGTGCGCTGCGGTTGGCAACGCCTGACGAGGAAGTCACGCTGGCCGCCGATGCCGTGATTCTGGCGCTCGGTGGCGGCAGCTGGGCGCGGCTCGGTTCGGATGGCGCCTGGGTGCCGCTGCTGGCCGGGCGCGGGGTCGAGATCGCGCCGCTCAAACCGGCCAATTGCGGTTTCGATGTCGCGTGGAGTGCCCATTTCCGTGAGCGCTTCGCCGGCCAGCCGGTCAAGCCGGTCGTCGCAGCGCTCGGCGAACGCCGCCAGCAGGGGGAGTTCAACATCACCGCCAGCGGCATCGAAGGCGGCCTGATTTACGCCCTGTCGGCGCCGCTGCGCGACGCCTTGGCGGACGATGGCCAGGCGGCGCTGCGTCTCGATCTGGCCCCGGGGCGCAGCCTCGAACGGCTGACCGCCGAACTGGCCCAGCCGCGCGGCCGCGATTCGCTGGCCAATCACCTGCGCCGCCGGGTCGGCATCGACGGCGTCAAGGCCGGTCTGTTGCGCGAACTGCTGCCCGTCGAAACCTTGAATGCCCCGGCCAGCCTGGCCGCGGCGATCAAGGCCTTGGCCGTGCCGGTAACGGCGCCGCGACCGCTCGACGAAGCGATCAGTACGGCCGGCGGCGTCAGCTTCGCCGGACTCGACGAGGCGCTGATGCTGAAAAATCTGCCCGGGGTCTTCTGCGCCGGCGAAATGCTCGACTGGGAGGCGCCAACCGGTGGTTACCTGCTGACTGCATGTTTCGCCAGTGGCCGGGTGGCCGGCGCCGGGGCGGCAAAATGGCTGGGCCAACAAAGCACATCTCTTTGAGCGGACTGGAAGCTGTCGTAAGTCCCTGACCCATGCCAAAAATCGTTCCCGAAATCCTTAAAGACCACATCCTTCCGTTTAATTGGGACGTCCGAAAGGTTTGGGCACTCGAGGCCGATGTTGTCCTGCTTCCATTCACTGAGTTCGCGTATTTATTGGAACTGCCGCTGTGGTCTTCGGTACCGAAGCACGGCTTGCTATTCGATATTTGCCCGATGGACGTTATCCGTGACCCAAGTGTCTCCGTTTATCAACACCAACGGCTACAGCAGATTGAACTGCAATACCCCATCGATGTGCTGCTTGCTCAAGATAAGCGCTGGATTCTTGATGGTGTGCATCGGATTACAAAGCATTTCATCCTCAACAGCCCAACTCTTGCCGTTCGGTTTCACGCTGAGTCCATCATTCCAACTATCAAATCGAGCTAGCAAATCAACGCCAAAGCACATGTTTTTGAAGCCGTTTTCCGCTAGTCTTGCAACTCGTCACGGGTACCGTGCAGGCAGGGATCAGCCAGGGGGAGGCGGCTTTGGGGAATATTTGCATATTGGTGGTCGATGATGAACCGGTCGGTCGCGAGATCCTGGCCGAGAATCTGAGCGTTGAGGGATATCAGGTGATCGAGGCCGATTCGGGGCAGGCGGCGTGGACCCTGATCGATGCGACACCGGATCGCTTTGACGCGATCCTGCTCGATCGCATGATGCCGGACATGGACGGCATCGAAATCCTCCGGCGGGTCAAGATGCGCTCGGACATGATGCATGTGCCGGTGATCATGCAGACCGCCATGACGGCCGATGCCGAGGTCCTCGAGGGGCTGCGGGCCGGGGCCTATTACTACCTGACCAAACCGTTTTCGGCCGATACGCTGCTCGCCATCGTTGCCGCGGCAACGCGCGATTTTCGCGGCCACAAGGAACTCGAAGACGAGGTCAAGCGCCAGGGGCGAACGCTTGGCTGCCTGGCCGAGGCGCGTTTCGTCTATCGGACGCCGGACGAGGCGCGCAGTCTGGCGACCTTGCTGGCCAATGCCGCCCCCGAACCGGGGCGCGTGGTGCTCGGTCTTTCCGAATTGATGCTCAATGCCATCGAGCATGGCAATCTGGCCATCGGTTACCAGCAGAAATCGGCGCTGATCGAAGCCGACCGGCTGCCCGATGAAATAGCCAGTCGTCTGGCGAGGCCGGAGTTCGCCGCGCGGCGGGCCGAAGTCGAGATCCGGCGCAGTGCCGGCGAACTGATTTTCCGTATTCGCGATCAGGGTGCCGGCTTCAACTGGCTGGGTTACCTGGAAATGAGCCCGGAGCGCGCCTTCGACACGCACGGCCGGGGTATCGCCATGTCCAGAATGATCAGTTTCGACCGCCTCGAATACCACGGTTGTGGTAACGAGGTCGAGGCGGCGATCAGCTTGTAACCGGCTGTGGCTGTAGGGCCGCGGCCTCGCGGCTGCGCTCGGCAGACTGCTCAATCAGTTGCAGCGCCGCTTCGAAATCGAAGCTCGCTACCATCCGTTCAAAAACCGGAAAATCGGCGCCAAGCGCGCTGCGCAAGCAGGCCGTCTGGAGGCGAACGAGCTCCTGGCAACTGACGTCGCCTTCATCGAGCAGGCGACGCAATTCGTCGAGCAGTTCGGCGCAAGCTTCCGGGCTGATGCTGGGCGGGCCAGGCGGTGCGGCAGCCGGTAATTCGGCCAGGTGACGACAGAGTTCGGCATAGGCCTGTGCTGTCTCCTCAATCAGCGGTTCGATGACGGCCGGCGGCTGGTTTTCCTTGATCGCGCTGTCCAGCGCCGCGGCTGATCGCTGCACCGCCACGGCACCGAGGGTGCCGGCCGCACCTTTCATCGAATGGGCCAGACGGCGGGCTTCCTCGCTTTGGCCGACGGCGAGTTGCTGGCGGATCTGTGCGAAGTCGCCAGCATGGTTGCTGGCGAACTTGGTGAGCAGGCGGCTATAACTGTTCAGTCGCCCGCGGACCGAGAGCAGGCCGAGCCGACTGTCGAGGCCCGGAATGTCGGCCAGCTGGGCGCGCAGCGCCTGGTCGTCGGGCGCTGCGGCGGCAAGCGGCGCGCCATCCCGCCGGGACGCGGCGGGCAGCCAGCGGCTCAGCGTGGCGAACAGCAATTCGGGAACGACCGGTTTGGCGACGTGGTCGTTCATCCCGGCCATCAGGCAGCGGTCGCGGTCTTCGGCGAAGACCCCGGTCGACATCGCGAGGATCGGCACGTTGGCCCAGCCGGGCAGGGCGCGAATCTGCCGGGTCGCCTCGAGGCCGTCGAGCAGTGGCATTTCGATATCCAGTAGGACCACATCGTAATGTCGACAGGCAGCCAGGCTGACCGCTTCCTTGCCGTTGTGGGCGACGTCGACGGCCAGGCCGGCGGCGCGCAGCAGGTGGTCGGTCGCGCCGTTCTGGTCGAGTGCGTTGTCCTCGGCAAGCAGGATGTGCGTGCCGGCCGGGAACCGGCTGGCCGGCGTCAGGCCGTTCTCGCCGGGGGGCGTCTGGCTGCTGTAGCGGGCCGGGGCGAGGCGGGCGGTGAACCAGAAGGTGCTGCCGACGCCGGGTGTGCTTTCGGCATTGATCTCGCCGCCCATCGCCGCGGCCAGCCGGCTGCTGATCGCCAGCCCCAGCCCGGTGCCGCCATAGCGCCGGGTAGTCGAGGTGTCGGCTTGCTCGAACGGTGCGAACAGCCGGGAGCCCACCTCGGGCGTCATGCCGATGCCGGTGTCGTGCACCGCAAAGCGGACGAGCAGGCCGTCCTGATCCTGGCGGAGCAGGTGGGCGGCGAGGCGGATGCTGCCCCGGTCGGTGAACTTGACGGCGTTGGCGAGAAAATTGTGCAGGACCTGCTGGATGCGCAATGGATCGCCGCGCAACAGGGCCGGCAGCTGCGGGTCGATCTCGTAGCTGACCGGGAGTCGCTTGGCGTCGGCCCGTTCGGCGATCTGGCCGCAGACGGTGGACAGCACGTGGCCAAGCGCAAAGTCGGTATTTTCGAGGAGCAGCTTGCCGGCCTCGATTTTCGAGAAGTCGAGAATGTCGTTGATGATCGCCAGCAGGTGCTGGGCGGCATTCGCTACCTTGTCCAGCCGTTCGTGCTGCTCCGCTGAAATCTCCGGATCGCGCAGGGCGAGATGGGTCAGACCCATGATGGCGTTCATCGGCGTGCGGATTTCGTGGCTCATGTTGGCCAGGAATGCGCTCTTTGAACGGCTGGCCAGTTCGGCATCCTCCTTCGCTTGGCTGAGCTGGACGGTGCGTTCGGCGACGATGCTTTCAAGATGCAGGCGGTGCCGTTCGAGCTCGGCGTCGGTCCGTTTTTTCTCGGTGACGTCCTGCAGGGTGCCGATGATGGCAACCGGCCGCCCTTCGGCGTCCTCGATCACCTTGGCGCGGGCCCGCAGCCAGCGCGGCGTTGGGCCGCTGATGCGAAATTCCGGTTCGTTTCGCTGCAGCGCGCCGGCGATCCCGTTGAACCAGTTTTCCAGCGCGCCGCTGCGGTCGTCCGGATGGATCAGTGCAAACAGTTGCGCGCGGCTCAGTTCCGTCGGGCTGTTCAGTCCGAGGATGCGATAGGTTTCGTCGCTGCCGGTAATGCGGTTGGTTTTCAGGTCGTGATTCCAGCTGCCGAGGCCGGCGATGCGCTGGGCTTCCTGCAGGTTGGCTTCGTTGTGGCGCAGACGCTCCTCGAGCGCCTTGCGTTCGCTGATGTCCTGGATGGTGCCGAACATCCTGGTTATCTCGCCCCGGTCATCAGTCTGCAACTCGCCGATGCTGTGTACCCAGAGCATCTGGCCGTCGCTGTGGCGGACGACGCGGTATTCGTTGTCGAAGGCCAGTTGCTGGCTGGCGATCTGTTCCTTGAGGTTGGCCGCCATGCGCATTTGGTCTTCGGGATGGATCAGGGCGAGCCAGCTCTTTCCGGTGTGCGGGTAATGCTCGTCGATGCCGAAGATCTCGTCGATCATCGGCGACCCGGTCCACCGAGCGGTCACCGGGTCGTAATCGAAATGCCCGACGCGGGCCAGCCGCTGCGCCTGGCGCAGGCTGGTTTCGCTGCGGGCGAGGGCTTGCTGCGAGCGCAACATGCTCAGGCCGAGGCCGAGTTCGCCGGCCAGATTGTCGAGCAATGCCACTTCGTCGTCGCCGAAGGCATCCGCTTCGGCCGCATACAGATTCAGCGCGCCGATGACTTTGCCCTGAACGCGCAGCGGCAGCGCGGCCGATGACTGGTAGCCAAGGGCGAGCGCCGCGCCGCGCCAGGGAGCAAAGGCCGGGTCGCGGGTGATATCGCGGGCGATGGCCGGTACGCCGGTGCGAATGGCGCGGCCGGTTGGGCCCTGACCATTCGGGGCATCGGCCCAACTGATGTCGAGCTGTTCGAGATAACCTTCGCCAAAACCCGATTCGGCGACCGGTACGATGCGTTTTGCCGCATCGTGGATGGCCTCGGCGACCCAGGCCAGGCGGTAGCCCCCGATATCGACGGCAATCATGCAGATTTCAGTCAACATGGCCGCTTCGTCGGTGTGGCGGACCAGGGTCTGGGCAACGCCGTTCATCAATTGCAGGGCGCGGTTCTGGCTGGCGATCCGCTCGCGGTTGGCCTCGCGCTCGGTGACATTGTGGGCGATGCCGAGTACCCCGAGCAGGCTGCCATCCGCGTGATAAACCGGGGTCTTCGTCGTTTCGTGCTTTTCGACATGGTCGTCGGGAAATTGCAGGCATTCTTCAATCTGGTGCGGGCCGCCCCGTTCGATGCTGACCAGATCTTCTTGGCGCAGGAAACTGGCGATCTCGGGGGCGAGCAGGTCGCGGTCGGTTTTGCCGATGACCGCGGCCGGCGGGATGCCGAACAGGCGCGCCGCCTGCGCATTGCATTCGAGGTAAACGCCCTGCGGATCCTTCAGCCAGACCATGTCGGGCAGCGTTTGCAAGACCGTGCTCAGCCGGTTGCGCTCGGACTCGATGGCGGCCCGCTCGGCGCGCCGCGCCGAAATGTCGGTCAGAATGCCGGCGGTCAGTGTCGGGCTGCCGTCCAGGGTGCGCTCGATGACACAGCCGCGATCCTCGACCCACAGCCAATGGCCGGCACTGTGCCGGAGGCGGTATTCGATCAGGTGGCTGGCCGCTTGGCTCTTGGTGATGCCCTCGATCATCGCCATGACCGCTGGCGCGTCGTCCGGATGCACGCGGGCCAGCCAATCGGCCCGGCTGCGCGGCGCATCGGCAGGGGTCCAGCCGAGCAGGGCGAGCAGGCTGTCGCTGAGCAGGTGATGGTCGCGGCCATGCTGGTATTCCCAACTGCCGGCGCCGGCCGCGGCGAGCGCCAGTTGCAGGTGGGCTTCCAGGCGCAGGCGGTCACCTTCCTGCTGGGCCTGATGCAACGCCGCCTCGAATTGATGCTGGGCGAGCTGTTCGAACAGGCGCCGTTGGCTGACGACGCCGAGAATGAAGCCGGCCTCATCGACCACGGCCATGTGGCGCAGATGTTGGCGGCTCATCGCGTCGAGCGCGGCGGTCACCGACTGGTCGAGACCGATGCCGTGCACCGGTGTGCTCATCGCGATGCTGAGCGGGATGTCGTGCGGCTGCGGATGGTCTCTGAGCAGGCGTGGAATGTCGCGTTCGGTGAGGATGCCGAGCGCCTTACCGTTTTCGGTGACGATCAGGTAGTCGGCCTTGAACTCGAGCATGCGGGCCGTCGCTTCGTCGAGTCGGGCGCTCGGTGGCAGATGCGGGATTTCCCGTTCCATGACCCCGGACAGCGTGCGCAGATGGCTGAAAATGACGGTGCCGAGCGCCAGCCGAAAATCGGTTTCGCTGACGATGCCGACCGTCGTGCCCGCGCCATCGACCACGACAAGATGCCGTATGCCGTGCGTTTCGACGAGCTGCCGGGCGCTGAGCAGATCAAGTTCGGGCGGCGCGGTGATCAGCGGCCGGGTCATCAGGGCATCGACCGGGGTGGCCGGCGACAGGCGCGCATTCATGGCGCGCAGGATGTTGCTTTCGGTGACGATGCCGATCGCTTGTCCGGCCTCGCCGACCAGCAGGCAGGAAATCCGCTGACTGGCCATCAGCCAGGCGGCTTCCTGGAAAGTGGTGCCGGCGGCGACGCAATGGACGTCGCGGGTCATGATGGCGGAGAGGGCGGTCGTCGGCAGGGCGGTCATGATGGGTCGAGTGGTGTGGCTTCGAGGAGCTTGCGCAAGGCCGCGAGCGTGCTGTGCATGTCGCTGGCGAGAGCCGCCAGGAGAGCCGGTAGGGCGGCGGCGTCGGCCGATTCGCGGAGCGCCTCGTTGAGCGCAATGGCGCTGCGATGAATGCCGGTCAGTCCCATTGTTCCGGCCGCCCCCTTGAGGGCGTGCGCCAGATGCAGGGCGTCATTGCGCCGCCCGTCGTCGAGGGCGCGGACGATGGCCTGGTCGTCGTTGGCATGCTGCTTGAGAAAAGTCCGGAGCAGCCGCCGGTAGCTGGCTGAACGGCCCCGCACGGAGCGCAGGCCGGCGTTGCAGTCGAGGCCCGGGATGGCGGCGAGAGCCCGAAGGAACTCCGGTTCCGGGTCGGGCTCCGCTATGGCGGCAGCCGCTGGCGGACTCGGTGGCGCGGCAGCGGTCGGGGCGTCGGGCAGGGGCAGGGGCAGCCACTTGATCAGCGTGGCGTAGAGATTGTAGGGATCGACCGGCTTGGCGACATGATCGTTCATGCCGGCATCGAGGCAGCGCTGACCATCCTCGCTGAAGGCATTGGCGGTCATCGCCAGGATCGGCAGGGTGCGGCCGCTGTCGCTTTGGCGGATGAGCCGGGTGGCGGCGAGGCCGTCCATGATCGGCATCTGCATATCCATCAGGATCAGGTCGTAGCGCTGTTGCGCCGCCATTTTGACCGCTTGTTCGCCGTCCTCGGCAAGGTCGGCCTGCAGCCCGACGTAACGCAGCAGGTCGAGGGCGACTTCCTGGTTGATGGTGTTGTCCTCGACCAGCAGGATCCGCGCCTGATGGTAGCGGCTGGCCAGCAGATGCTCGGCTTCGTCCGGCAGCAGCGGCAGGGCGGTCTCGGCGCTGGTCGCCGTGCCGCGCTGTAGGCGGGCCGAGAACCAGAATGTGCTGCCCTGGCCGGGCTGGCTGTTCAGGCCGCTGTCGCCGCCCATCAGCAGGGCCAGCCGGCGGGCGATGGCCAGGCCGAGGCCGGTGCCGCCAAAGCGCCGGGTCGTCGTGCTGTCCACCTGCTCGAAGGCATCGAAAATGCGTGCCTGCTGCTCGGCCGGAATGCCGATCCCGGTGTCGGTGACGGCAAAGCGGACGAGCAATTCGCCGGCATTTTCGGCAATCAGCGTGACGGTGATCGAGATGCTGCCGCGCTCGGTGAACTTGACCGCATTGGAGAGATAGTTGAGCAGGATCTGGCCGATGCGCAGCGGATCGCCGTGCAGGACCGGCGGCAGGGCCGGATCGATTTCGGTATGGAAGGCGAGGCCGTGCGAGCGCAGGCGGTCGAGGATCAGGATGCTGGTGTTGTCGAGGACCCGGCTGAGCAGGAAGTCGGTTGGTTCGAGTTCGAGCTTGCCGGCTTCGATTTTCGAAATATCGAGAATCTGGTTGATGATCGAAAGCAGGTGATGTGCGGCATCAGCCACCTTGTGCAGCCGTTCGCGTTGCTCAGGGTCGGCCGTATTGCGTTCGACCAGGTGGTTGAGGCCGATGATGGCATTCATCGGGGTGCGGATTTCGTGACTCATGTTGGCCAGGAAGACGCTTTTCGCACGACTGGCCTGTTCGGCCACTTCCTTGGCGCTGGCCAGCTGGGCGGTGCGTTCGCCGACCACTTCTTCCAGGTGGTGACGGTAGCGTTCCAGTTCGATGCTGGCTTTTTTCTGTTCGGTGATGTCCTGCCAGATGGCGCTGACCATGGTGCCGCGACTGAGGGTGATGGTAGCGGCGGCGATCCGGGCAATTTGCCGGCTGCCATCCTTGCGTCGGTGATGCTGCTCGAAAACCGCTTTGCCGTCCCGGACGATGTCGGCCAGCAGCTGCTGCAATTCGCTCGCGCTCATATCCATCTGCAGATCGGCCAGGGTGAGGCCGGCGAATTCTTCGCGCGTGTAGCCGAGATTGTTGATCACGGCATCGTTGATCTCGACGAACTGCAGATTCTTCGGGTCGATCAGGCAGATCCCGTCATTGGCCTGGGCAACGATGCTCTGATAGATCTCGGTGCGCTCGCGCAGCGCTTCTTCCGCCGCCCGCCGTTCGGAAACATCGATGATATAGACGACGATATGCGCTTCGCCGTCGACATCGATCTTGGCCGCCGACAGGCTGATCCGGCGCGGCCGGCCATCGCGGCCGGTGGCGATGCTGTCGAAGTCGATGACATAGCCGTCACGATGGAAAATGTCGAGCATCCGGGCGCGATCTTCGGCTTTCCACAGGCCGGCTTCAATGGTGGTCTTGCCGATCAGTTCGCGGCGCGTCCACTGGTACTCGCTGAGCAGGCGCTGATTGACGTCGATGATCCGGCCGTCGGCTACCCGGGTAATGCAGGCGGCCACCGGCGCGGCGCGGAAAGCCACGGCGACCCGTTCCTGGAGCTGGAATATGGCTTCTTCCGCCAGCTTGCGTTCGGAAACGTCGAGAATGAAGGCCAGCACATAGGGCTGGTCGCTCAGGCTGATGATTTCGGCCGAAATGCTGACATGGATCGGGTTGCCGTTACGCTGATGCCAGACGGTCTGGAAATCGCGCAGCCGGCCGCTTTCCTTGAGCTGGGTTTTCCAGTCATGGCGGGAGGCGGTGGACGACCAGAGATTGAAATCGAGCGCGCTGTGTCCGAGCAGTTCTTCTTTCGACCAGCCGAGCATCTCGGCATAGCGCGGATTTACGTCGAGGAAGATGCCGTCGTCTACGGTGGTCAGCGAAATGGAGGCCGGGCTGGCGTTGAACGCGACCCTGAAACGTTCCTGCAGGTCGTGCATCTTGGTGATGTCGCGGCCAATACCGAGCACGCCGATCAGCTGCCCGGTGCTGTCGTACATCGGGGCCTTGGTCGTCAGCACCCGTTCGCGGTGGCCATCGTTGGCGAAAATCAGCCACTCCTCGTTGCTGCGCGGGCCATTGGCGAGCAGTGCGGCACGGTCGTTTTCGCGAAAAAACTCGGCCAGTTCGCGGTCGACAAAATCGTAATCGGTTTGCCCGCGCAGGTTTTGCTCGCTGGCTCCGTAAAGATCCTCGAAGCGTTTGTTGCAGCGCAGGTAAACCCCGTTCGGATCCTTCAGCCAGATCAGATCGGGTATGGCATCGAGCAGGGAGCGCAACTGGAGGCGTTCCTTGGCCAGTTGATTGACGGCCTGATCGGCGGCCGCCCAGGCTTTACGCTCGGCTAACTGGCGCTGTTCGATCTTGCGGATCAGGCGGCGGAGCAGGAGGCCTAGAAGGATCGCGGTGACCGCAACGAATAGCCACCCCTTGACGATGCTGGCCATGCTCTGGGCAAGCTGCTCCGGGAAGAGGTAGGCGATCAGCGGTTCGGAAATCAGTATCCACAGCGATGCCAGCACGGCATAGGGAACAACCACCAGCATGATGCCCTGCGCCAGGTTCTTGTGCGCTGAATCGGTATTTTTCAAGCTCGAGCGCCTTCCTCGCGGTTGCCGGTCGGCCACCGCCTACTCGGCATAGGTCGCGGCAATGCGGCGGAAGGTTTCGTATTCGCCGACGAAGCAGTCGACGATATCCGGGTCGAAATGCCTGCCGCTGCCCTCGACAATGATCTGGCGGGCATTCTCGAAGGTGAAGGCGGGTTTGTAGACGCGCTTGCAGATCAGGGCGTCGAATACATCGGCGAGTGCCATCAGGCGGGCGGAGATCGGGATCAGATCGCCGGCCAGACCGGCCGGGTAGCCGCTGCCATCCCATTTTTCGTGATGGTAATGGGCGATTTCCTTGGCCAGCCGGAGAAACTCCACCGGCTTTTCGGCATCCGCTTCGGCTTGGGCGATGGCCTTGCTGCCTAATTCGGCATGGGTTTTCATGATCACCCATTCCTCGGCGGTCAGTTTGTCCGGCTTGAGCAGAATGTGGTCGGGGATGCCGACTTTGCCAATGTCGTGCAAGGGGGCCGATTTGGCCAGGGCATCGACCGTCCGGTCATCGAGGAAAGCGGCAAAACGG
Organism: Dechloromonas denitrificans; assembly: GCF_020510685.1. Taxonomy (NCBI): domain Bacteria; kingdom Pseudomonadati; phylum Pseudomonadota; class Betaproteobacteria; order Rhodocyclales; family Azonexaceae; genus Dechloromonas; species Dechloromonas denitrificans. The sequence goes on along the minus strand of NZ_CP075185.1, from coordinate 2,941,450 downwards.
GGATGGGATTTCAGTGCGACAGCCAGCGTCCGAACGTATTCCTGAGTGCGCCGCAGATGGTTGCCGGTTTCCGGGTCGCGGGTTTCGGCCAGGCGGGCCAGGGCGTGGATGCTGACCTGCTGGATCAGCTGGTTTTCCGACATCCGGCGTGCGACTTCGGCTTCGAGATAGTTGTTCTGGTCGCTGAGAATGTCGCGCGCCCGTTTCAGTTCGAGCTGGGTGCGGATGCGGGCCTGGACGATGGCCGGCCGGATCGGCTTGGTGATGTAATCGACGGCGCCGCAGTCCAGTCCGTGTTCCTCATCTTCCGTGCCGTCCATGGCGGTGACGAAAATCACTGGAATATGGCGCGTTGCCGGGTCGGCGCGCAGTTCGGCGAGTACATCGTAGCCGTCCATTTCCGGCATCATCACGTCGAGCAGGATGAGATCCGGGGTCGGGGTGCTGCGCACGATCTGCAGGGCGCGCCGGCCGGAATTGGCAGCGCGGACGCGATAACTGCGTTGCAGGAGCTCGCCGAGCACGCTGAGATTTTCCGGTGTGTCATCGACGATCAGGATCGTCGCTTGATTGTCTGCCATTTTGCCTCCTGTAACACCGTCTGGGCGATGCTGTCCGGATTATCGCCGGGTGCCGGGAATATTGCTACCCGTGCCGCCCGGCCGTTTACATTCAGGCGGTGCCGCGTTGCGTGCCGATGATCCGGTGATAAACAGCGAAGCGCTTTTCGTCGATCTCCCCGGCCTTGACCGCCGCCGTCAGCGCACAGTCCGGTTCGCGATTGTGGTGGCAGTCGCGGAAGCGGCATTGGCCAAGCCAGGGGCGAAATTCGCGGAAGGCGTATTCGATTTCCTGGCGATCGAGATGGCCGAGGCCGAATTCCTGCAGGCCGGGCGAGTCGATCAACTGACTCTCGGCGTCGAGATGGTAGAGCGTGGCGTGGGTTGTCGTGTGCTTGCCGGAGTCGAGCGCCTGCGATATTTCGCGCGTCGCGGCGTTGGCTTCCGGGACCAGCGCATTGACCAGCGTCGATTTGCCCATGCCGGACTGGCCGACCAGCACGCTGGTCACGCCGGACAGTTCCGGCCGCAGGTCTTCGGCATGCTTGAGGGCGGAGAGTTCGACGATGCGGTAGCCGAGCTTGCTGAACATGGTCAGGCGCTCGCGGGCCGCCGCTACCTTGTCGGTCAGGTCGCACTTGTTGAGGACGATCAGCGCCTCGATTTCCTCGCTTTCCGCGGCCAGCAGGGCGCGGGTGATCAGGTCGTCGGAAAAGGCCGGTTCGGTGGCGACGACGATCACCAGCTGGTCGACATTGGCGGCAATTAGCTTCTGCTTGTACTCGTTCGAGCGGTAAAGCAGGCTGGTGCGCGGCTGAATGGCCTCGATGACGCCCTGGTCGCTGGAAGTGCGTTCGATGTCGACGCGGTCGCCGCAGGCGACATCGCTCTTCTTGCCGCGCGGGAAGCAGGGCAGCAAGCTGCCGTCGGCCAGTTCGACGACATACTGCCGGCCATGAGCGGCAATGACCCGGCCTTCCATCAGCGGGCCGCCATCTGCAGCCGGGCGATGCGCTGCGCCGCTGGCGGGTGGGAATCGTAGAACAGCGAATGCAGCGGATCGGGAGTCAGCGTCGAGGCATTGTCCTGATAGAGCTTGACCAGGGCGCGGGTCAGCTCGCCGGCGTCGGCGTGTTCCGCCGCGTAGGCATCGGCCTCGAATTCGTGGCGGCGCGAAAAATAGCTGTTGAGCGGGCTGAACGGGAAAGTAAAGACCGGGATGACCAGGAAAAACAGGATCAGTCCGAGCGCGGTGTTCTCGGCCGGCACCCCCAATCCGTTGTAGAACCACGGCGCGTCGATCAGCTGGCCGAGCAGCCAGAGCAGGCCGAGCGAGGCGGCAAACATGAAAACGATGCGCTTGACGATGTGCTTCTTGCGAAAGTGGCCCAGTTCATGGGCCAGCACGGCTTCGACTTCGCTCGGCGTGAGGCGGGCGAGCAGCGTATCGAAAAAGACGATGCGCTTGGTGTTGCCGAAGCCGGTGAAGTAGGCATTGCCGTGGCTCGAGCGTTTCGAGCCGTCCATCACGAAAAGGCCGGAGGAGCGAAAGCCGCAGCGTACCAGCAGGGCTTCGATGCGGGTTTTCATCTCGCCGTCGGCGAGCGGCGAGAACTTGTTGAACAGCGGCGCGATCCAGGTCGGATAAATGAACAGGATGAGCAGGTTGAAGAGACACCAGAACAGCCAGACATAGAGCCACCAGAACGTCCCCATGGCGCCCATCAGCCAGAGCACGGCGAGAATGACCGGGGCGCCGATGGCAATGCCGAGCAGGGTTTGCTTGACGAGATCGGCGAAGAACAGGCCGAGGGTCATCCGGTTGAAGCCGTGCCGGGCTTCGATGACGAACTGGCGATAGAGCGAGAGCGGCAGATCGATCAGGCCGGAGATCGCCAGCAGGCTGAAAATCATCGCCAGGCCGTAGGGCAACTCACCGAGGCGGCCCGACCAGAAGTCGTGCAGCCAGGCGAGACCGCCGCCGAGGGTCAGGGCGAGGAGCAGGCCGGCATCGATCAACGTCGAAAAAATGGCCATCCGGCTACGGTCGACGGTGTAATCGGCGGCTTTTTGATGCGCCGGCAATCCGATGCGTTCGGCGAAATCGGCTGGTACGGCCGCCCGGTGGGCGGCGACGAAGCGGATGTGACGCAGTGTCAGCCACAGGCGGGCGGTCAGCGTCAGGACGAAGATGAAGAGAAACAGGAGGGTGAAGTCGGGGGTCACGAAGGTCGATGCAAAGCTGTGAGAAAATTCGGTTTTTTACGGAATCGGGCAATTATATGGCAGGCAACGCAAACAACCTCGTCTGGCTGGATATGGAAATGACCGGTTTGAACCCGGATGGCGACCGCATTATCGAAATGGCCATGGTAGTGACCAATTCGGAGCTCGAGTTGGTTGCCGAATCGCCAGCCTGGGTCGTCCATCAGTCGGACGAAGTGCTGGCTGGCATGGACGAGTGGAACCAGAAAACCCACGGCCGTTCGGGGCTGATCGACAAGGTCAAGGCTTCGCTGCTCAGCGAGGCGGAAGTCGAGGTCGCCGCGCTCGAGTTCCTGAAGAAATATTCGTCCACCGGCCACTCGCCGATGTGCGGCAATTCGATCGGCCAGGACCGCCGCTTCATGGCGCGCTACATGCCGACGCTGGAAACTTTCTTCCACTACCGGAATCTCGATGTCAGTACGCTGAAGGAGTTGTGCAAGCGCTGGCAGCCGGAAATCTACAAGGGTTTCAAGAAAAAGGGCCGGCATACGGCGCTCGCCGATATCTACGAATCGATCGATGAGCTCAAGTATTACCGCGAACATTTCCTGAAGGGCTGAGTCAGATTGAAAGCAGCGTTCCGAGAGTCAGATGGAAAATCGTCCTAGCCATAGCGGTGCCAAGGGACCGGCGAAGATGCATGTCGATCTGCGCCAGGTGATCTACGCCTTGTCCGATGCGCTTGACCTGGTCGGCGTCGACGACGTTGCCCATGGCAAGCGGGTCGGCATCATGGCGGCGGCAACCGGTCATCAGCTCGGCTTGTCCCGCAAGCAAAGCACGGCGCTGTTCGATCTCGGCATGCTGCACGACATCGGTGTCTCGTCGACCCAGGTGCATCATCATCTGGTCGCCGAGTTCGACTGGGAGTCGTCGCAGGGGCATTGCGATGTCGGCTATCTGTTGCTGCGCGATTTTGCGCCGCTCGCTGCGTTCGCCGAGCCCATCCTCTATCATCACACGCGCTGGGACCGTCTGATCCGGACGCCGCCAGTGAGCCTCGACGTCGCCGAGCAGGCCAATCTGATCTACCTGGTCGACCGGGTCGATGCATTGGCGGCACCGTTCTATGCCGAAGGCGTGCTGATGCATGTGCCGGGCATTCGCGACAAGATCGCCGCCTGTTCCGGAACTTATTTTTCGCCGCAACTGGTCGAGGCCTTTCTCGCCGCCTCGTCGTCCGAAGCCTTCTGGCTGCAACTCGAGCCGCGCGGCATTCAGTCGGCCTTGCAGGTGATGCTCGAGCGCGGTGTCAGCAGCGGGGCGTCAACCAGTGACCTGAAGCAGTTGGCGCTGATTTTTTCCCGCATTGTCGATGCCAAAAGCCCGTTTACCGCCGAGCATTCGCTCGGTGTGGCACGTCTTGCCCGCTTCATCGCCGAACGCCTGGGGGTCGGGCCGGAGCATTGCGACAAGCTGGAAATCGCCGGGCTGCTGCACGATCTCGGCAAGCTGCGCGTGCCGGATGAAATCCTCGACAAGCCGGGGCCGCTCGACGAGCGCGAGCGGACGGTGATGAATGCCCACAGCTTCGAGACCTTCCAGATTCTTCGTCACATCCATGGCTTCGAGGAAATCACCCGGTGGGCGGCCTATCACCACGAAGAGCCGGGTGGCGGCGGTTATCCGTTCCATATCGATGCCGGGGATCTGCCGATCGAGGCGCGCATTCTGCGGGTTGCCGACATTTTTCAGGCGATGGTCCAAAACCGGCCTTACCGGGCGGGAATGGCCGCACCTGTCGCGCTGGATTTCATGAATCGACTGGTCGCCGCCGGGCGAATCGAACCGGCGATCGTCCGCATCATTGCCGGCGATATTGATCTGGCGATGGCGGCGGCCTGCCCAGCCGCCGACAGTGCGGCGCTCAGCGCCTGAACAGGCGGAATTTTTCCTTGCGTTCACCGGGGCGGTTGCCTTCCCAGACTTTGCGCCAGTTGCCGCCCGGCGCCGCCAGTTCCTGATTCGTATCGCCCCCCACCAGCAGCCAGTCGCAGGCCTTGCCGGCAGCGCTTCCGATGGTGGCAGGTTCGATTTCGACAAAATAGGACAGCGAGGCGCGCTGGGTGTCGCTCAGCCCGCGTTCGGCCAGGCAGCGATGCCCCTCCGGTAGTTCCCGGGCGATGGCCTGGGCGACCGGGCGATAGCTCTTGCCATAGTCGAACCAGGGCAGAATCAGCGTGGTGGCGAGCAGCCACAGCGTGGTAAAGCCGAGTGCCCAGTGCGTCAGGCTGCGATAGGGCGAGCGCGGGGCGGTGACGATCAGCCAGATCCACCAGGCAGTCGCGACAAGGCCGATCACGAAGTCGGAAAAGTCGAATTGGCCGACAAAGCCAGGGCGCAGTATCACGACGCGTTTGGCCAGTTTTTCCGGCCAGCCGAGCGCCATCGCCGACCAGGCGAGCCAGATCAGTCCGGCAAACAGGCTGAAGGTCATCATGGCGAACCAGTCGAAGGCATTCGCGGCCCCGCGCCGCAACGACAGTGCGCCTGGCGTGGCGAGCAGGGCCAGGGCGGGGAGCATCAACAGGGCGGGAGTTTCGCGGGGGCGGAAGGCGAGGGCCAGCATCAGCAGGGTCAGCAGCAGAAACGCCAGCGGCAACAATTGGGCCGGCGCGCCGAGGTCTTTGCGGCGCGTCCACAGCGTCCAGCCGGCCAGGGGCAGGGCGGGAAAGGCGAACCACGGCAGCATCGAGAGAAAACGACCGGCGCCGGAGAAGGAAAACGCGGTTTTCAGCGGCGCCAGTTCGGTAGCCAGCCAGCCGTGCAAGCGGGCCGGTTCGAGATTGAGCAGGAGCAGCGGCCAGGGCAGAATGAGCAAGGCCGCAATGCCGAGACCGATGGCCAGGGTGTGCAAGGCTTTCGGCCGATCAGGCGACAGCCACCAGGCGAGCGGGGCAATGGCAAGTAGCGGCAGGGTTGGCGCAATGCCGGTGCCGAGCAGGCAGCCGGCGACCGCCACGCCATAATAAATGCCAGTCAGGCGGGGGCGGCGCCCGATGGTCGCCAGCGCACCGAGTGCGCCGGCATAGGCGGCCAGCGCGATCAACATCGGCTGGGCGTCGTGGGCATGGAAGAGCAGGCCGGCGCAGCCGGCGAGCAGCAAGGGGCTGGCCGCCGCACTTTCCTGTCCGTACAGTTCGCGACCGGCGTAATACAGGCCGATCAGCGCCAGTGTCAGCCACAGGCCGCTGGCCAGTCGCATGGCTTCGTGCATCGGCAGCAGCCAGCCGAAGAGATGGCCGGTGAGCGCGGCGCTCCAGTAATACAACGGCGGTTCGTGGAACGGCCGGCCGGCCAGGTCGGGCGACAACCAGTCGCCGTAGTGAAACATCTGCCAGGCGGCGCCGATATGGATGGCGTCTTCGCCTTTCCATGGGTCGCGCCCGAACAGGCCGGCGAGCACGTAGAAGGCGAGAATGGCGGCGAGTACCCAGCCGGCCGGAGGCAGGCGGATGCCGCGACGGATCGGGGCGAGAAAATCAGGCATGCAATGAGCGGTGATGAACGGAAATAAAAAAGGCAGCCTGGAGGCTGCCTTTCGTACCGTAATTCAGAGCAATCAGGCAGCAGACTTGCCGCGCATGGCGCCGAACTTCTGGTTGAATTTTTCAACGCGACCGGCGGTATCGACGATCTTCTGCTTGCCGGTGTAGAACGGGTGGCACAGGGAGCAGACTTCAACATGAAGGGCTTTCTTCATGGTCGATTTGGTCGTGAAGGTGCTGCCGCAGGAGCAGGTTACCTGGATTTCGTTGTACTCGGGATGGATATCGGCTTTCACTTTGTGTCCTTTCGTTACGCGACCGGCGGATGTGGCCGACCTGGAAAACGCATGATTATCCTCGAATAATCACGCGCTTGCAATACGTTTTACTGGCTTAGCCGCGGCGCATGGCGTCAAAAAACTCGGCATTGCCTTTGGTCGACTTGACCTTGTCGAGCAGAAACTCCATTGCGGCCAGGTCGTCCATCGGGTAGCAGAGCTTGCGCAGCACCCACATCTTTTGCAGGACGTCGGGCTTGAGCAGCAGTTCTTCGCGGCGGGTGCCGGAGCGGTTGACGTTGATTGCCGGGTACATCCGCTTCTCGGCCATGCGGCGGTCGAGGTGGATTTCCGAGTTGCCGGTGCCCTTGAACTCTTCGTAGATCACTTCGTCCATCCGCGAGCCGGTGTCGATCAATGCCGTGGCGAGAATGGTCAGCGAACCGCCTTCCTCGATGTTGCGAGCGGCACCGAAGAAGCGTTTCGGCTTCTGCAGGGCGTTGGCGTCGACGCCGCCGGTCAGTACCTTGCCGGAGGCCGGCTGCACGGTGTTGTAGGCACGGGCCAGGCGGGTGATCGAGTCGAGCAGGATGACGACATCCTTCTTGTGTTCGACCAGGCGCTTGGCCTTCTCGATGACCATTTCGGCGACCGCGACATGGCGGCTGGCCGGCTCGTCGAATGTCGATGCCACCACCTCGCCCTTGACGGTACGGGTCATTTCGGTGACTTCTTCCGGGCGCTCGTCGATCAGCAGCACGATCAGCACGACATCCGGGTGGTTGGCCGTGATGGCATGGGCGATGTTCTGCAGCATTACCGTCTTGCCGGACTTCGGCGGCGAGACGATCAGGCCGCGCTGGCCGCAACCGACCGGCGCAATCATGTCGATGACCCGGCTGGTGATGTTCTCATCCGACTTGATGTCGCGCTCCAGACGCAGCATGCGCGTCGGGTGCAGCGGCGTCAGGTTCTCGAACATGATCTTGTTCTTGTTCGCTTCCGGCGGGAAACCGTTGATCGATTCCAGCTTGGTCAGCGCGACATAGCGTTCGCCGTCCTTCGGCGTGCGGATTTCACCTTCGATGGTGTCGCCGGTGCGCAGATTGAAGCGGCGGACCTGTGACGGGGAGACATAAATATCGTCCGTATTGGCGAGGTAGGAGGTGTCCGATGAACGGAGGAAGCCGAAGCCGTCCTGCAGCACCTCGAGGGTGCCGTCGCCGTAGATGGTCGTGCCGTTCTTGGCGATGGCCTTCAGGATGGCGTAAATCAGCTCCTGCTTGCGCATGCGGTTGGCGTTCTCGATAGCCAGTTCGGTGGCCATATCGAGCAATTTGCTGACGTGTAGTGTCTTGAGTTCGGAAAGTTGCATGTAGTCGGAGTGTGTGGCGCCTAAGAGAGGGCCGGGCGTCTGCCCGAGAGCCGGGGCGCGATAGCTTGATTGCTTTTCAGGTGGGGAAGGACGCCGGGGCGCGGAGCCTGTTGCGTCTGCCTGAAGATGCAGGACGCACCTTCAGGCCGGGAGACTACGGAGATTACAGGTTGCTGTCAATAAAAGCGGCAAGTTGCGATTTCGAAAGGGCGCCGACCTTGGTCGCTTCGACATTGCCGTTCTTGAAAATCATCAGGGTCGGGATGCCGCGAATGCCGAATTTGGCCGGTGTCGCCTGATTGTCGTCGATGTTGACCTTGGCGACTTTCAGTTTGCCGCTGTATTCGGTGGCGATTTCGTCGAGGATCGGAGCGATCATCTTGCAGGGGCCGCACCACTCCGCCCAGTAGTCGACGAGCACGGGCTGCTGCGATTGCAGCACTTCGGCTTCGAATGTGTCGTCGGTGACGTAATGGATATGCTCGCTCATGGTTGCCTCGTGGGAATGGGTGTTACGAATGGGGGGGATTTGCCGCAAGGGCGGGTGCAGTTTTGTCGTGATGCTAGCGAAAAAAAATGGCTTAGGGAAGCATCAGCGTCCAGGTTTTAATAAATTCGCCAGCTCCACTGCGGTTTTTATCTGCATCTTGTCGAACAGGTTGGCGCGATGTACCTCGACGGTGCGCATGCTGATATTCAGTTCATCGGCAATCACCTTGTTGAACTTGCCGGCGAGCACCAGTTCCATGATTTGTCGTTCGCGGGTGGTCAGGCTGGAGAGGCGGCTATTGACCGAGTCGACCGTGGCGTTTTCGGCGCGCTGCCGGGTATCGAGCTCCATCGCTTCGGCGATCCGCGTCGCCAGCTCGTTATCGTTGAGCGGCTTTTCGAAGAAGTCGAAAGCGCCTTTCTTGAGGGTACCGACGGCCAGCGGCACATCGCCGTGACCGGTCAGGAATATCACCGGCAGGATCGAGCCGCGTTCGCGCAGCTGATCGAAGCAGTCCAGCCCGCTCATCCCCGACATCCGCATGTCGAGCACGACGCAGCCGCTCATCGCCGGGCTCCAGGCGGCCAGGAAGCATTCGGCCGAAGCATAGGTGGCGCAGGGCAAACCGCGCGACTTGAGGAGCCAGGCGAGGGCATCGCGGATGGCATCGTCGTCATCGACCAGGTGGGCTTGTGGCGCGCTCATGCAGCTTCCAATGGCAGGGTGAAGGCGAATATCGTACCGCTTCCCGTTGGTGAATGGGTATTGTCCTCGGCCCACAGGCGACCGCGGTGGAATTCGATGATCGAGCGGCAGATCGACAGGCCGACGCCCATCCCTTCCGGCTTGGTGGTGAAAAAGGCGGTGAACAGTTTGTCGCGGATTTCCGGAGCAATGCCGCAGCCCTGGTCGCTGACACTGATGCGCAGCTCGCTGTCGGTGGTTTCGGTGGCGATATGCAGCACCCGATCGGCTTCCGGCGTCGCGGCCATCGCTTCCATGCCGTTGCGGATGAGGTTGAGCAGTACCTGCTCGAGCATCAGGCGATCGGCCGGAATCGGCGGCAGTCCGGGAATCGTGCATTCGATGCGGATACGCCGCTTGCGGGCGTCGGGTTCGACGAAGCCGAGGCAATCTTCGATCACTTCGCCAAGAGCGCATGGCGCGCGCTTGGGTTCGCTCTTGCGCACGAAATCATGGACGCGGCGGATGATCTTGCCGGCCCGTTGGGCCTGGACGCCGATTTTCTCGAGGGCCGGGCGAATCTCCCGGACGTCGCAGGCCGGCCGGTCGAGCAGGTTCAGGCAGCCGGTGTTGTAGCTGGCAATCGCCGCCAGTGGCTGGTTCAGCTCATGGGCCAAGGTCGAGGCCATTTCACCCATGGTGACCAGGCGCGAGGTGAATTGCAGTTGCTCATGTTGCATCCGGGCGAACTCCTCGGCTCGGTTGCGCTCGGTGACATCGAGGATCGATGCCATCCAGCCGGTGTGCTGGCCTTTGCCGTCGATCAGCTTGGCTTCGTAGACCAGGGCATCGAAGCGCTCGCCATTCTTGCGCATGAAGGTGATTTCAAAGCCGTCGGGCGGCGCATTGCCGGCCATCACCCGCTGATGCTGGGCAAAGGTTTCTTCTATCTGCTCCGGCACCCAGTAGGGCATGGGTGGCGACGTGCCGACTATTTCTTCACGGGAGAAGCCGGTGATCTTGCAGAAGGCCGGATTGACGTAAATGACCTTGCCGTTCAGGTCGCGGGCCCGCATGCCGACCGTCAGCGAATCCTCCATCGCGGTTCGGAAGGCGTGTTCGGCGCTCAGTGCCTCTTCGGCCTGCGAGCGTTTTTTCATCAGGTCGCGGACGATCCACAGGCTCCAGAAAACGCCGGCGGCGAGGGCGAATATCGCCAGGGTCAGCCCGCGCTGCAGCGAGTTGTCGGCATTTTGATAGTTGCTGATCCGCAGCTTCATGCCAAAGCCCGGCGGGTCGAACGGGATTTCGTAACTCTGGCTGCCCTTGCTGTCGATGTTGGTCTTGGTTGCGTACTGGATGTCGTTGTCGTCGATGATCTCGACCTTGTATTTCTCGGTAAACCACCAGGGCACCAGGTTGCCGAGCAGAGCATCGAGCGGATAAACAACGACCAGCATGCCCTTGAGTTGGCCTTCGTCGAAAATCGGATTCATCAATTCGACAACGGCGCGGTTGCCTTCGAGGAAAAAAGGCTCGCTGTAGTAGCGTTTGCCGAGCCGGCTGGCCAGCTCGAAGGCTTTGGCGGCAACCGGCGGGCCGAAGGCGGCGATTTCCTGATCGGGCAGCGTGGTGGTCGGCAAGGCGTCGATCACGCTGCCTTGGGCATCGAACCACAGCAGTTGCGATATTTCCGGATTGTTTTTCAGTTGATGGCCGGCGCGCAGGCGAAAAAGCTTTTTCGCCCCCGCCTGGCCGGTCAGATCGGCCGCCAGTTGTTGCAGTTGTTCCTCGTTGCTGTTCAGGTGGAAGCGCAGGCTTTGTTCCAGCCAGAGCACGTCCTTGATCAGCGCCGCCCGTTCTTCTTCCATCTCGTTGCGATGGAGCAGCCAGAGCAGGGAGAGGATGGCCGTCAGCAGTAGAACGATGCCCAGCTTGGGCAGGGCGAGCAGCCAGCGCAGGCGGCGGGCACTGCTTGGCGGGGTGGGGGCGATGTTGCGCATGGCGGAAATGGTACACCACGTTTTTTACCGACCGGCCATTGCGGCTTTCCACAATTCGGATAACCACAATGGTGCGCGAGCGGAGCAGTCACGATACTGCCGCCTGTTTTTTGAACCTTTCCGAATGTAGCTGTTACTGGAGTGTGTCGTTCATGGCCAAGCGAGCAGTATTCAAGAGTCTTTATTTTCAGGTAATCGTCGCCATCGTCATCGGTGTCGCCCTTGGCCATTTCTACCCGGAATCCGGGGCCGCGATGAAGCCGCTGGGCGATGGCTTCATCAAGCTGATCAAGATGATCATCGCGCCGATCATTTTCTGCACCATCGTCGTCGGCATCGCCGGCATGGAGGACATGAAGAAGGTCGGCAAGACCGGCGGGCTGGCGGTGCTTTATTTCGAAGTGGTCAGTTCGGTGGCGCTGCTGATCGGTCTGATCGTCGTCAATGTCTGGGCGCCGGGTGTCGGCATGAACGTCGATCCGGCAACGCTCGATACCAAGGGCATCGCCAAATATGCCGAGCCGGGCAAGATGCAGTCGACCGTCGATTTTCTGATGAACATCATCCCGACCAGCGTGGTCGATGCCTTTGCCAAGGGCGACATGCTGCAGGTGCTGTTCTTCTCGATTCTCTTCGGCTATGCGATGCATGCCTTCGGCGAGCGCGGCAAGCCGGTATTCGATCTGATTGAAAAGCTGTCGCATGTGCTGTTCGGTATCGTCGGCGTGATCATGAAAGTCGCCCCGATCGGCGCTTTCGGTGCAATGGCCTACACCATCGGCAAGCACGGCGTCGGCAGCCTGACCCAGTTGGCCAGCCTGATGGGCGCCTTTTATCTGACCTGTCTGATCTTCATCTTCGGCGTTCTCGGAAGCATTGCCGCCTTCCACGGCTTTTCCATCTGGAAGTTGATCAAGTACATCAAGGAAGAGCTTTTCCTGGTTCTCGGCACTTCGTCGTCGGAATCGGCCTTGCCGCGCCTGATGGCCAAGATGGAAAACGCCGGCGCCCAGAAATCGGTCGTTGGCCTGGTCGTGCCGACCGGCTACTCCTTCAATCTCGATGGCACTTCCATTTACCTGACGATGGCTGCGGTCTTCATCGCCCAGGCAACCAATACGCCGATGGATCTTTCGCAGCAGGTCACTCTGCTGGTCATTTTGTTGCTCACCTCGAAAGGCGCGGCGGGCGTCACCGGTAGTGGCTTCATTGTTCTCGCCGCCACCTTGTCGGCCGTCGGTACCGTGCCGGTCGCCGGTCTGGCGCTGATTCTCGGTATCGATCGCTTCATGTCGGAAGCGCGGGCGCTGACCAATTTCATCGGCAACAGCGTTGCCACGCTGGTCGTCGCCAAGTGGTGCAATGCGCTGGATACCGAGCGGATGACCGCGGTCCTCAATAACGAAACGCCGGATGAGGCGGATTTTCCGGAACTGGTGCTCGACGATGCGCCGGATATCGAGATTCCGCATAGCCCTAGACCGATTGTCGAGCATCACTGATCGACCTTGCTCATGTTAAAAAGGAAACCGCCGGCCCGTCCGGCGGTTTTTTTTGGCGGGTTCGATTGTGGATATCCACAATACGCAGCGGTTACGCCTTTCGTAATAATTTCACTCAGTCGCAACTCAAGAATTGTGCGACCTAACCTTTGGAGGAGAAAAATGAAAATTTCCAAGCTGCTGATCGGCCTGTTGGCCGGTGCCCTGTCGCTGGCTGTCTATGCCCAGCAACCCATTGTGATCAAGTTTAGCCACGTCGTGGCGGCAGACACCCCGAAAGGCAAGGCGGCGGAAATGTTCGCCAAGAAGGCGGCCGAACTGACCAAGGGCAAAGTCAAGGTCGAGGTCTACGCCAATTCGACGCTGTACAAGGATAAGGAAGAAATGGAAGCGCTGCAGTTGGGCGCCGTCCAGATGCTGGCCCCGTCGCTGGCCAAGTTCGGCCCGCTCGGCGTCAAGGAGTTCGAGGTCTTCGATCTACCGTTCATCTTTGCCAATTACGACGACCTGCGCAAAGTCACCAACGGCGCGGTCGGGAAAAATCTGCTGGCCAAGCTGGAACCCAAGGGTATTCGTGGTCTGGCTTACTGGGACAACGGCTTCAAGTCCTTCTCTCTGAATTCGCCGATCAAGTCGCCGGCTGATCTGAAGGGCAAGAAGCTGCGCATCCAGTCCTCCAAGGTGCTTGAAGAGGAGGTCCGTGCCCTCGGCGGTTTGCCCCAGGTGATGGCTTTCTCCGAGGTATATCAGGCGCTGCAGACCGGCGTGGTCGATGGCACCGAGAACCCGATTTCCAATCTCTATACGCAGAAGATGCATGAAGTGCAAAAGCATCTGACCCTGACCGAACATGGCTACCTCGGCTATGCCGTGATCGTGAACAAGAAGTTCTGGGACGGTCTGCCGGCCGATGTCCGGGCGCAACTGAACGATGCGATGGAGCAGGCTACCCGCTATGCCAACCAGATTGCCAAGATCGAGAACGACAATGCGCTCGAGGCGGTGAAGAAAAGCGGCAAGACGACCATCTACGTGCCGACCAAGGAAGAGCGCCTGGCTTTCAAGAAGGCGCTGGTGCCGGTGCATCAGAAGATGGAAAGCCGGGTTGGCAAGGAGGTCATCCAGGCGGTGTACAAGGATATCGGATTCAAGCCGGATAGCCTGTAAGTCGTCGTAGTAACAAGAACCCGGGGGCTGCGGCCCCCGGGTTGCACTGGGGGAACCCGTTATGATCAACAAAGCGTTGAATCACCTTGAAGAGCTGCTGGTCACTTTCCTGATGGGCGCGGCCACGCTGATTATCTTCGTCTCCGTCATGCACCGTTATCTGGCCGGGCAGAATATTCCCGTCTTGCAGGACTGGTTGCTGACGCTCAATTTTGGCTGGGCGCAAGAGCTCTGCATCATCATGTTTGTCTGGATGGCCAAGTTCGGCGCCGCCTACGGCGTGCGTACCGGCATTCACGTCGGGGTCGATGTCCTGATCAACCGGCTCAACGAGGGCATGCGCGGCAAGTTCATCGTCTTCGGTCTGCTCGCCGGCGCGACGTTCACCGGCGTTGTCGCCGCGCTGGGGGCCAATTTCGTCTGGGAAAACGGCGCCCACTATGCCATCTTCCAGTTTCTCGGCATTGATACCGGCGACAACTACGAAGGCCCGACGACGCCTGACCTCGAGTGGCCGACCTGGATTGTATACAGCGCCATCCCGCTCGGTTCCTCGCTGATGTCTTTCCGTTTCCTGCAGGTCACCTGGAGCTTTCTGAAAACCGGCGAGTTGCCGCATCACGATCACGGTCATGTCGATGGTCTGGAAGAAGAAATTCCGCCGGTCGATTTCGACCCTTATGGCATGGATGACAACCTGCATATGCACGATCTGACGCACACGATGACCGGCGAGCGCCGAACCGGTAACGAGCGCCGCCATGCCGCCGACGGAAAGATCGATAGCGAACGGCGTCAGGCCGAGCGTCGTGCCAAGAACGAGAATGGAGACCAGCAATGAACGCCCTGGTGATTTTTAGTTTGCTGGCCGTCCTGATGCTGACCGGCATGCCGATCTCGATTTCGCTCGGCCTGACCGTGTTGACCTTCCTGTTCACGATGACCCAGGTACCGCTCGAATCGGTGGCGCTCAAGCTATTCACCGGCATCGAGAAGTTCGAAATCATGGCCATCCCGTTCTTCATTCTGGCCGGCAACTTTTTAACGCACGGCGGGGTGGCGAAGCGGATGATCAATTTCGCCACCTCGATGGTCGGCCACTGGTACGGCGGCCTCGGTCTGGCCGGCGTGCTGGCCTGCGCGCTGTTCGCGGCGGTCTCCGGTTCCAGTCCGGCGACGGTCGTGGCGATCGGCTCGATCCTGCTGCCGGCGATGGTCAAAGCCGGATTTCCGAACAAGTTCGGGGCCGGGGTGATCGCTACCTCGGGGGCGCTCGGCATCCTGATTCCGCCGTCCATCGTCATGGTGATGTACTCGGTGGCGACCAATACCTCGGTCGGCGCCTTGTTCATGGCCGGCGTCCTGCCCGGTCTGGCCCTGGCCGGCGTGCTCGGCGGCGTCACCTGGTATCGCGCCAAGAAGTTCAACTACCCGCGGCAACCGAAGGCGACCTGGGGCGAGCGCTGGAAAGCCTTTCGGGCGTCGGTCTGGGGCTTGCTGCTGATTGTCGTGGTGATGGGTGGAATCTACACCGGCATCTTCACGCCGACCGAAGCGGCCGCAATGTCGGCAGTCTATGCCTTCATTTGTGCGGTATTCATCTATAAGGACCTGGGTCTGAAAGATGTGCCGAAGGTGTTGCTCAATTCGGCCAACATGTCGGCGATGCTGCTCTACATCATCACCAATGCCGTGCTGTTCTCCTTCATCATGACCAACGAGAACATTCCGCAGGCGCTGGCCGACTGGATGCTGGGCAACGGCCTTGGCGTCATCACCTTCCTGTTGGCGGTGAATGTCATCCTGTTGCTGGCCGGCAATTTCATGGAGCCGTCGTCCATCGTGCTGATCTTCGCGCCGATCCTGTTCCCGGTTGCCGTGGCCCTCGGCATCCATCCGGTGCACTTCGGCATTCTGATGGTGGTGAACATGGAGGTCGGCATGTGTCATCCGCCGGTCGGTCTCAACCTGTACGTCGCCTCCGGTATTACCAAGATGGGCATCACCGAACTGACCGTCGCGGTCTGGCCGTGGCTGCTCTCGATGCTCGGCTTCTTGATCGTCGTCACCTACTGGCCGGGCCTGTCGCTCTGGCTGCCACGCACCTTGGGCATGCTGTAATCTGATCTGTCGGTGCAAAGCCGCGCCCCGCATTGTCCGGGCGCGGCTTTTTTATTTGGGGAGCGGCGTCTATGGCACAATCGGGACCCGTTTTTCGAATCAGCATTCCATGAAATTTGCTCTTGCCCTGCTTGCCGTCATCGTCGTTGCGCTAATCGTGCCGTTCTTCATTCCGCTTGGCAGTCAGCCCGAGGGCGTCGATCCGAACAACAACCTGCCGTGGCAAGTCGAATCCGACAACCAGGGCGGTAGCACGGTGTTTGGTCTGAAGCCGGGCGTCAGTACGCTGGGCGACGTGCGCCAGAAACTGGGCGCGGACATGGAAGTGGCGATCATTGCCGAGCCTGAAGAGTTGGGTTCGCTGGAGGGCTACTACGCGCAGGTGCCGCTCGGTTTTGTGCTGGCCAAAGTGATTGTTACGGTCGATGCTTCAAAAGACGCGATTTCTGCCATGCGCGAGCGGGCGCTGAAGGCCAAGCACATGGAGAGCACGACGCGGCGAATCACCTTGCATCCGGATGATCTGGCAGCGGCTGAAAATATGCCGGTGCGGGCGATCAGCGTGATTCCGACGGTCAATCTCGACGAAGCGACGGTAATCCAGCGCTTTGGTCAACCGGACGAGCGGCTGGTGCTTTCCGAAAAGCGGGTGCATCTGCTCTATCCAAAAAAAGGCCTGGATGTGTTGGTCGATGGTGGTGGCAAGGAGTTGCTGCAGTACGTTGCGCCACGGGATTTTGCGTTGCTGCGCGAGCCGCTGCAGGCGACCAGGGACGACAAAGCCGCTGGTCAGTGAGGCAGGCGTAGGCGCCGCTATTCTGCTAAAATCGCCCGTTTTTCAACTGACTAGCTTTTGCGGAGCAATTAAATGGCTATCGAACGCACTCTCTCCATCATCAAACCCGACGCTGTTGCCAAGAACGTTATCGGCAAGATCTACTCCCGTTTCGAATCGAACGGCCTGAAGATCGTTGCTTCCAAGATGGCCTGGCTGTCCCCGCAGGAAGCCGGTCAGTTCTACAGCGTGCACAAGGAACGTCCTTTCTTCAAGGATCTGGTTTCCTTCATGATCTCCGGCCCGGTGATGATCCAGGTGCTGGAAGGCGAAAGCGCCATCGCCAAGAACCGCGAACTGATGGGCGCCACCAATCCGAAGGAAGCTGCCGCCGGCACCATTCGCGCCGACTTCGCCGAATCGATCGACGCCAATGCCGTGCACGGTTCTGACGCCCCGGAAACCGCCGCTGTTGAAATCGGTTTCTTCTTTCCGGGCATGAACGTTTACGCCGGTCGTTGATTCACGCTCCCGTCGTCCCCGTGCAAGCGGGGATCCAGTCGTTTCTGGATTCCCGCCGGTGCGGGAATGACGGACTGGGATGCTGATGCAAAATCTTCTTGATCTTGATGGTGAAGGCCTGACTGCCTGGTTTGCCGGGGAGGGTGAAAAACCTTTCCGGGCACGGCAGGTGCTGCGCTGGATCCATCGTTCCGGCGTGGCTGATTTCGATGCCATGACCGACATTGCCAAGAGCCTCCGCGAAAAGCTCAAGGTGAAGGCGGTTGTCGCACCGCCAGTGGTTGTCTCCGACAAGCTGTCGGATGACGGCACGCGCAAGTTTCTGATCGACGTCGGCAATGGCAATGCCGTGGAAGCGGTATTCATTCCCGAAGGCGAGCGCGGCACGCTGTGCGTTTCGACGCAAGCCGGCTGTGCGCTCGATTGCGCCTTTTGTTCGACCGGCAAGCAGGGCTTCAACCGCAACCTGACAGTGGCCGAGATCATCGGCCAGGTGTGGTTAGCCAATAACGCCCTGGGGGCGGTGCATGGCGACGAGCGGGTTATTTCCAACGTCGTGCTGATGGGCATGGGCGAACCGCTCGCCAATTTTGAAAATTCCGTCGCTGCGCTCAAGTTGATGCTCGACGACAACGCCTATGGTCTGTCCCGCCGCCGCGTCACGGTGTCCACTTCCGGTCTGGTGCCGGTGATGGATCGCCTGCGCGATGAATGCCCGGTCGCCCTGGCGGTTTCGCTGCATGCGCCGAATGACCGACTGCGCGACGAGCTGGTGCCGATCAACCAGAAATATCCGCTCAAGGAATTGATGGCGGCCTGCCGGCGCTATCTGGAAAAAGCGCCGCGTGATTTCATAACGTTTGAATATGTGATGCTCGACGGCATCAACGACAGTGACGCCCACGCCCGCGAACTGCTGGCGCTGGTCAAGACGGTGCCGTGCAAATTCAACCTGATTCCTTTCAACCCCTTTCCCGGTTCGCCGTTCCGCCGCTCACCGGCCGAACGGGTGCGCCGTTTCGCCGATATTTTGATGGGGGCAGGCATCGTCACCACGACGCGCAAGACGCGGGGCGACGATATCGACGCGGCTTGCGGCCAGTTGGCCGGACAGGTCCAGGACAAGACCAAACGTACTGCCGGGCGGGTGATTCCGATCAAGGAGGCAAGGCCATGAGAGTCTTTTCGCTGAAACAGCGGGTTGCTGGGGTAGCCCTGAGCCTGCTCTGTATTTTTGCCGCCGAGGCGCAATACAAATTCGATCCGGTACCGGCCGACCGCAACATGGCGGCCAACGATCCGCGTAACCGGGCCAGGATCCATACCGAACTCGGCGCGATGTATTACCAGAGCGGCAACATGTCGGTTGCCCTTGATGAACTGCGCATCGCGCTGTCCGCCGATTCGAATTACTTTCAGGCCTACAGTATCCGCGGTCTGGTTTTTACCTCGCTGAAAGAGTACGGCAAGGCCGAGGATGACTTTCGGCAGGCCCTCAACATTGCGCCGAACGATCCGGAAGTGAATAACAACTACGGCTGGTATCTTTGCGAGACAGGCAAGGAACGCCAATCGATCGCCTATTTTCTGAATGCCCTGAAAAGCCCGCTTTACGAGACGCCCGATCGTGCCTACAGCAATGCCGGCACTTGCGCCCTGAAGGCGGGTGATCTCGAAGGCGCCCAACGCTATTTGTTGCAGGCCCTGCAGTTGTCGCGTGATGGCGGTCTGACGCCGCGCTTCCAGTTGGCCAAGCTGTTTTACCAGCGTGGCAATCTCGAGGAGTCGCGGATCTACCTGCAGGACGTGCTCAAAGTGATGGAGCCGCCGAGCCCCGAAGCACTCTGGCTGGGCGTCAGGCTCGAGCGCAAGCTCGGCAACCGGGCGGCCGAAGGGGGTTACGCCTCGCAACTGCGCGGGCGTTTCCCGAATTCGCCCGAATATCAGGAATTCCTCAAGGGTAATTTTGAATGAGTGAGCAGATCAACGCCGACGAAATTACTGCCGAAGCGGCAGTATTGGTTATTGAGCCCGTGGTCGGAGAGCAACTGCGTGCAGCGCGCACAGCGCGTGGGTTGGCGGTTCTCGATATCGCCCAGGCACTGAAGCTGGGGGCACGGCAAGTCGAGGCACTGGAGAATGGAGATTGGGCGTCACTGCCCGG
Organism: Dechloromonas denitrificans; assembly: GCF_020510685.1. Classification (NCBI taxonomy): domain Bacteria; kingdom Pseudomonadati; phylum Pseudomonadota; class Betaproteobacteria; order Rhodocyclales; family Azonexaceae; genus Dechloromonas; species Dechloromonas denitrificans. Next base: position 2,922,053 of record NZ_CP075185.1, on the reverse strand, counting down.
GGCAACGTTCGTTCGCGGCTTCGTGCGCAATTATGCTCGCCTGCTCCAGCTTGATCCGGCGCCACTGATGGCGCAACTCGACAGTGTTCTCGAAAAACCGGTGAACAGTCTGTCAGTTCCCGAAGCCCGGCCTGCTTCGATGCCGCATACCGGCGGGGCCGCCTCGCGCCGCGACCGGGCGGTCGTCATGGCTGGCGCCGGTCTGGTCGTCCTGGCCGGACTGATCTATTTCCTGATTCCCAACGATCTGTCGGCTTTGCGTGAAAGCACCCAGAGCCTGCTTGACTCGCTGGCTCGCAAGGAAGAGCCGGCACCCGCCCCGGCCGACCCGGCGGCCGCGCCTGCCGAGCCGGTTTTCCCGCCGGGGGCGACGCCGCAGGAGATCATAAATCCGCAAGCGGTAACCCCGGCTGAAGTGACGCCTGCATCGGAGCGCACCGAAGCGAAGCCCGTCGCACCGGCACCAGGGGCCGAGACGACACCGGCGCCCGCCAGCACTGCGCCGCAAATGCGCTTCGTCTTCGACAAGGAGTCGTGGCTGGAAGTGCGCGATCGCGACAACAAGTTGGTTTTCTCGCAGCGCGTGGCTGCCGGTTCGGAACAAAGCCTTTCCGGCCAGGGGCCGTTTTCGCTGGTGGTTGGTTATGCGCCCGGCGTGCGTGTTTTCTGGCATGGTCAAGCCGTCGACCTGACGCCGCACATGCGCGGCGACGTCGCCCGTTTCGTTCTGGAGTAAATCGTGAGCGCTGTATCCAAACGCCTGACGCGCCTCGGCAAGATTGGTCATGTGGCCATTGGCGGTAGTGCGCCGGTGGTCGTTCAGTCGATGACCAATACCGATACGGCCGACTATCTCGGCACGGCACTGCAAACTGCCGAACTGGCGCGGGCCGGTTCCGAGCTGGTGCGCATCACGGTCAATACGCCGGAGGCCGCCGCTGCCGTACCGAAAATCCGCGAACATCTCGACCGGATGAATTGCAACGTGCCGTTGATCGGTGATTTTCACTACAACGGCCACCGCCTGCTGACCGAGCATCCGGCTTGTGCCGAGGCGCTCGCCAAGTACCGGATCAATCCGGGCAATGTCGGTTTCGGCAAGAAGAAGGACGAGCAGTTCGCCCAGATGGTCGAACTGGCCTGTCGTTACGACAAGCCGGTGCGCATCGGCGTGAACTGGGGCAGCCTCGACCAGGAACTGCTCGCCCGGATCATGGATGAGAACAGCCGCCAGGCCGTGCCGCTCGACGCCACCGAAATCATGCGCCATGCGATGGTGACGTCGGCCCTTGAGTCGGCAGCGAGAGCCGAGGAAGTTGGCCTGGCTGGCGACAAGATCATCCTGTCCTGCAAGGTGTCGAGCGTGCAGGATCTGATCGCCATCTACCGCGAGCTTTCCCGGCGCGCCGATTACGCATTGCACCTCGGGCTGACCGAAGCCGGCATGGGGTCGAAGGGCATCGTTGCCTCGACGGCGGCGCTTTCCGTGCTGCTGCAGGAAGGCATCGGCGACACCATCCGTGTCTCCCTGACGCCGGAACCCGGCGGTTCGCGGTCGCAGGAAGTGATCGTCGCCCAGGAAATCCTGCAGACCATGGGCCTGCGTGCTTTTACACCGATGGTCGCGGCCTGTCCCGGCTGTGGCCGGACGACCAGTACCCTGTTCCAGGAACTGGCCGGCGAAGTGCAGGATTTCGTCCGCGCCAAAATGCCGGAATGGAAGCTGCATTACGACGGTGCCGAGAACATGACGCTGGCCGTCATGGGCTGCATCGTCAACGGGCCGGGCGAATCGAAGCATGCCAACATCGGCATCTCGTTGCCGGGTACCGGTGAAGCCCCTTCCGCGCCGGTCTATGAAGACGGCGAAAAGACGGTCACCCTGAAAGGCGACAACATCGCCAACGAGTTCAAACAGATCATCGAGCGCTATGTTCAGCGCACCTACAACAAGAAACTGAAGTCATGAGTCAAACCTTGCAAGCCGTCCGCGGGATGAACGACATCCTGCCCGACGAAGCCGAATTCTGGGAACTGTTCGAGGACACCATCCGCTCCTGGCTGAAGAGCTACGGCTATCGCCCGATCCGCATGCCGATTGTCGAACCGACGCCGCTCTTCAAGCGCGCCATCGGCGAAGTGACCGACATCGTCGAGAAGGAAATGTATTCCTTCATCGACAGCCTGAACGGTGAACCGCTGACCCTGCGTCCGGAAGGGACGGCCGGTTGTGTGCGTGCCGTCATTCAGCACAACTTGATCGCCCGCCAGCCGCAGCGCCTGTATTACATAGGCCAGATGTTCCGCCATGAGCGGCCGCAGAAGGGGCGTTACCGCCAGTTTCATCAGGTTGGCGTCGAAGCGCTCGGCTATGAAGGGCCGGACATCGATGCCGAAATGATCCTGATGGGCGCCCGCCTGTGGGCCGACCTCGGGCTGGACGGCATTGCCCTCCAGCTCAACAGTCTCGGCCAGCCGGAGGAGCGCGCCTTGCACCGGGCCGCGTTGATCGCCTACTTCGAGGAAAACGCCGAGTTGCTTGATGAAGACGGCAAGCGCCGTCTGCATACCAATCCGCTGCGCATTCTCGATACCAAGAACCCGGCGATGCAGGATCTGTGCGCCGCCGCGCCAAAGCTGATCGACTACCTCGGGGCCGAGTCGCTGGCCCATTTTGAAGGCGTGCAACGTGTGTTGCGCGATGCCGGCATTCCTTTTACGATCAACCCGCGACTGGTTCGTGGCCTCGATTACTACAACCTGACGGTGTTCGAGTGGGTCACTGACCGTCTCGGTGCGCAGGGTACGGTTTGTGCCGGTGGCCGTTACGATGGCCTGGTCGGGCAACTGGGGGGCAAGGCGGCGGCGGCCTGTGGTTTTGCGATGGGTATCGAGCGCCTGATTGCCTTGATCAAGGATGCCGGTGGTGAGCCGGCTGCCCCGGCGCCCGATGTCTATCTGGTCCATCAGGGCGATGAAGCTTCCCGTCTGGCTTTCCGCGTTGCCGAAGGGCTGCGCGACCAGGGAGTCAATGTGTTGCTGCATTGCGGCGGGGGCAGCTTCAAATCGCAGATGAAAAAGGCTGATGGTAGCGGTGCGGCATTCGCCGTGATCATCGGCGATGACGAAGCGGCAACCGGCGAAGCGCAACTCAAGTCGTTGCGCGAAGAGGGCGTGGCACAGCAAAAGCTGAAAATTGATGATCTGGCTGACGCCATCATCGGACAATTGATCGATTCGGACGAAGAGGAATAAGCACGTGGCGCATTACGACCTCGAAGAGCAGGAACAGATAGCGACGCTGAAAACCTGGTGGAAGATGTACGGCAACCTCGTTTCCGGGGTGATTACCGTCTTTTGCCTGGTAGTGATCGGCTGGCAGGGCTGGAACTGGTATCAGCGCAGCCAGTCGGGACAGGCTTCGGCCATTTACAACGTGCTCGAACAGGCCGTGGCGGCCGGCGATGCCCAGAAGGTCAAGGGCGCCGCCGGTGAGCTCGCCGAAAAGTTCGGGCGGACCACCTATGCTTCGCTCGGGGCCTTGCTGGCTGCCAAGCAGTCTTTCGACGCCGGCGACCTGAAGACCGCCAAGGCCCAGCTGGGCTGGGTCGCAGAACATGGCAAGGACGAAATCAAGGATCTCGCCAGATTGCGCCTGGCCGCTGTACAGCTTGATGAAAAGGCGTACGACGAAGCGCTCAAGCAGTTGGAGGCGTCACATGCGCCGACCTTCGATGCCCGTTTCCTCGAGTTGAAGGGCGACGTGCTGACGGCCCAGGGAAAAAAGCCGGAAGCCCGCGCTGCCTACAAGGCTGCGCTGGACAAGGCGGAAAACAAGCCGGGGGCCGGCCAGCAACTGCTCCAGCAAAAGCTCGACAGCCTGGGTGAGGCCGCCTGATGCCGCGCCGCCTGGTCTTGCTTCTCGCTGCAGCCGGTTTGATGCTGAATGGCTGTGCGACCATTACCGACGGTATCAGCTCGCTCAATCCGTTTGCCAGTTCCGGTCCGAAAATGCAGCCGCTCAAGCCGTTCGTCGCAACGGCCGAAGTACGCACCGCGTGGTCGGCCAGTGCCGGCAAGGCCGGTGACTACAGCTTCGCGCCGGCGGTGGTCGGCAATGCCGTTTATGTCGCTGGCCGGGATGGTGCGGTCAGCAAGCTGGATGGCGGCAAAGCCGTCTGGAAGATCAATGCCGGTCAGCCATTGTCGGCCGGTGTGGGCGCCAATGCTCGGCTGGTTGTCGTCGGTACGCCGCGGGGCGATGTCCTGGCCTTCTCGGCCGAGGACGGCAAGCCGCTCTGGCAGGCCAAGGCTTCCAGCGAAGTGCTGGCCGCCCCGACCGTCAGCGATGACGGTGTCGCGGTCAAGAGCGGCGACAACCGCGTCTTCCTGTTCGATGTGGCCGACGGAACGCGCAAGTGGGTTTATCAGCGGTCGACGCCGACGTTGTCGATTCGCAGTGCCGGATCGCCGGTCTTTGCCGATCGCTTTGTCTTTGTCGGTTTCCCCGGTGGAAAATTGGTCGCCTTGTCCTTGCAGAACGGAGCACCGGTCTGGGAGGGCGCCGTGGCGCTGCCCAAGGGCGCGACCGAACTGGATCGGGTGGCCGACATCGTTGCTTCGCCGGTTGTCGATGGCCGTCAGATCTGCGCCGTCGCCTTCCAGGGCCGCGTTGCCTGTTTCGACATGGGGCAGGGCGGGGCGATGATCTGGTCGCGCGAACTCTCCTCGGCCGCCGGATTGGCGCTCGACGGGCGTTATCTCTTCGTTACCGACGACAAGGGCGCCGTCCATGCCCTCGACCGTTTGTCCGGCAGCAGCCTGTGGAAACAGGACAAGTTGCTCAATCGCCGGCTTTCCGGCCCGGCCGTACGCCGTGGTCTGGTTGCCGTGGCCGACGCCGAAGGCATTGTCCATTTTCTATCCCGTGAAGACGGCAGTTTTGCTGCCCGTCAGAAGACCGACGGCACATCTGTCCGTACGCCGGTTCAATTGCTCGGTTCAAGCTTTCTGGTGCAAACCGCTGGCGGCAACGTGAGCGCAATCGAGGCTCAATGAAACCTACGTTAGTTCTGGTAGGCCGACCGAATGTCGGCAAATCCACTCTTTTCAACCGCCTGACCAAGTCGCGCGACGCCATCGTTGCCGATATGCCCGGGCTTACCCGCGACCGTCATTACGGCCACGGGAAACTCGGGCGCAAGCCTTATCTGGTGGTCGATACCGGCGGTTTCGAGCCAATGATCAAGGAAGGCATCCTGCACGAAATGGCGCGCCAGACCGAGCAGGCGATCGTCGAAGCCGATGCCGTCATTTTCGTGGTCGATGGCCGCGCCGGCCTGACGCCGCACGACAAGGAAATTGCCAACAAGCTGCGGCGGATCGGGCGGCCGGTCTTTGTCGCCGTCAACAAGGCGGAAGGCATGAATCACGGGATGGTCGAAGCTGAGTTCCATGAGCTCGGCCTGGGCGAACCCAACGCAATTTCGTCGGCCCATGGCGAAGGCGTGCGCGGCCTTGTCGATCTGGCTTTGGATGCGTTTCCCGAGCCCGATGAGGAGGAGGCAAAGTCCGACTCGGTGCGCGTCGCGATTGTCGGTCGTCCGAACGTCGGCAAATCGACGCTGATCAATACCTTACTTGGCGAAGAGCGGGTCATCGCCTTCGATGCACCGGGTACGACGCGTGATTCGATCGAAATCGATTTCGAGCGGGGCGGCCGCAAGTACGTGCTGGTCGACACCGCCGGCATGCGCAAGCGTGGCAAGGTTTTCGAATCTATTGAAAAGTTTTCGGTGGTCAAGACGCTGCAATCGATCGAGGATGCCAACGTCGTCATTCTGATGGTCGATGCTCAGGCTGACGTTTCCGAGCAGGATGCGCATATTGCCGATTTCATCGTGCAGTCCGGCCGCGCGCTGGTCGTCGCGGTAAATAAATGGGATGGCCTCGATGCCTATACCCGGGAACAGACGCGCCTGACCCTCGAGCGCAAGCTGAAATTCCTCGATTTTGCCAAATTCCATTTCATTTCGGCGCGCGACAATATCGGTCTGGAGTCGCTGTTTCGTTCGGTCGACGGTGCTTTCGCCGCTGCCATGACCAAAATGTCGACGCCCCGACTGGCCCGTGTGCTGGCTGATGCGGTGGCCAAGCAGGCGCCGTCGAAGCATGGTCTTTTCCGGCCGAAACCACGTTATGCCCACCAAGGTGGCTCGAATCCGCCGATCATCGTCGTTCATGGCAATGCGGTCGATAAAATCACCGATAGCTATCGCCGTTACCTTGAACATACCTTCCGCGAGGCATTCAAACTTCAAGGAACGCCATTGCGCATCCAGTTTGTCAGCGCGAAGAATCCGTTTGCCGACAAAGACAAGAAATAAACCCTAAATGCTTTGGCAACCCGAGGTATTTTGGGTACATTAGGCAACTCATAACAACACACATGGAGTCCACACCATGAGCAACAAAGGGCAACTCTTACAAGACCCCTTCCTCAACGCTCTCCGTCGGGAGCATGTTCCCGTTTCGATTTACCTGGTCAACGGGATCAAATTGCAGGGCCAGGTCGAATCCTTCGATCAGTACGTTGTACTGCTCAAGAATACGGTAACCCAAATGGTGTACAAGCACGCCATCTCGACGGTAGTGCCAGCTCGCCCGGTCAATCTCCAGCAAGAACAGGCGGCGGAACAATAAGCTCCCGCTCCAAGGCCCGTCCAGTTGGCGGGCCGTTGCTTCTCCCTCCCAGAATTCCTCATGACTGAACGACCAGCCGCCGTCGAGCGCGCGGTGATCGTTCAACTCGACTTCGGTCAGCCCGATCTCGAAGATCAGCTGGAAGAGGTACGTCTGCTTGCCGAGTCGGCGGGCGGCGTGGTCGTTGGCGAAGTTTTTGGCCGGCGGCAAAGTCCCGATCCGAAGACCTTTGCCGGCAAGGGGAAGGTCCAGGAGATTGCCGCTATGCTGGCTGCCGGCGCGTCCGATCTGGTGATTTTCAACCACGAACTGTCGCCGGCCCAGGAACGGAATCTTGAGCGCGAGCTCAAATGTCGAGTGATTGACCGCACCAGCCTGATTCTCGATATCTTTGCCCAGCGCGCAGCCAGTGCGGAAGGCAAGTTGCAGGTCGAGCTGGCGCAGCTTGAGCATTTGTCGACCCGTCTGGTTCGGGGCTGGACACACTTGGAGCGGCAGCGCGGCGGTATCGGAATGCGCGGTCCGGGTGAAACCCAGCTCGAAACCGACCGCCGATTGCTCGGCAACCGGGTCAGGCTGCTCAAGGAGCGTCTGGTAAAGCTGTCGCGGCAGCGTGGTGTTCAGCGCAAGGCGCGGCGGCGAGGCGATACGCTGAATGTTTCGCTGGTCGGTTATACCAATGCCGGCAAGTCAACGTTGTTCAATGCGCTGACTCATGCCGGTGTTTTTGCGGCCGACCAGCTTTTTGCGACCCTGGATACCACTTCGCGCAAATTATGGATTGAGGGGGCCGGCAATATCGTGATTTCCGACACCGTCGGGTTCATTCGCGACTTGCCTCACTCGCTGGTCGATGCCTTTCATGCCACGCTGGAGGCCGCCATCGATGCCGATGTGTTGCTACATGTCGTGGATAGCGCCAGCCATGCTCGCGATGAGCAAGTATTTGAAGTGAACAAGGTGCTTGAAGAGATTGGCGCCAGCCAGTTGCGCCAGGTCGTCGTCTGGAACAAGATCGATCTGACCGAGGCGGCGCCGGGAGTCGAGCGGGACGAATATGGTAATATCGCGCGCGTTCGTGTCAGTGCGCGCTCAGGAGACGGTCTCGATATGCTGCGCGAATCGCTGGCCGAGTATGCCCGGGCAAAGGCAGTGGCCCGTCAGAAGGCTCTCGCCGATGCCGAGCGTGAAGCTCAACACGACTACACTAAGTGAATTCCCAACACCAATGATTCCTACACTAGGTATTCTCATGTCGATCAATGACCCGCAGTGGGGCAACCGTGGCAGTAATGACGGTGACAAGCCCGGTGGTGGCGGACCTCGCCGACCCAACGACGGACCGCCCGACCTCGAAGAGTTGTGGCGCGATTTCAACCGCAAGCTGACCGGCATGTTTGGCAAGAAGGGCGGTGGCGGCGGCAATGGCGGTGGTGACGGCCCGCGCATCCCGAACATCGACTTCAATCCGAAGTTTCTCGGTGGCGGCCTGGGTCTGATCGCCGGTTTGGTCGCGGTAGTCTGGCTGGCTTCCGGGTTTTATATTGTCGATGCCTCGCAGCGCGGTATCGTGCTGCAGTTTGGCAGCTACAAGGAATCAACCGAACCTGGTCTGCGCTGGCGTTTTCCTTACCCCTTCCAGTCGCATGAACTGGTCAATCTGTCCGGGGTGCGTACCCTGGAAATCGGCTATCGCGGCACCGAACGCAACAAGGTGCTGAAAGAGGCGCTGATGCTGACCGATGATGAAAACATCGTGAATATCCAGTTCGCCGTGCAATACATCCTGAAGGATCCGGTTGAGTATCTTTTCAACAACCGCCATACGGATGATGCGGTGATGGGCGCGGCTGAATCGGCGGTGCGTGAAATCGTCGGCAAGAGCGAGATGAACTTTGTCCTTTATGAAGGGCGCGAGCAGATAGCGACTCAGGCCGCCAAGCTGATGCAGGATATTCTCGATCGTTACAAGAGCGGGATTCTGGTCTCCAAGGTGACGATGCAGAATGCCCAGCCTCCCGAGCAGGTGCAGTCGGCTTTCGATGATGCCGTCAAGGCCGGGCAGGATCGTGAGCGGCAGAAAAATGAAGGCCAAGCCTACGCCAACGATGTAATACCCAAGGCCAAGGGTACGGCTGCTCGCCTGATGGAAGAGGCTAACGGCCACAAGCAGCGGGTGATCTCGACGGCGGAAGGTGATGCCTCACGCTTCAAGCAGGTTCAGGTCGAGTATGCCAAGGCGCCGGAAGTAACCCGTCAGCGTATGTATCTGGAAACCATGCAACAGGTTTATGGCAATACTAGCAAGGTGCTGGTTGATGCCAAGGGGCAGGGCAATCTGCTTTATTTGCCGCTCGATAAGCTGATGCAGTCGGCTGCCGGCATGACGGCGGCGCAGATTGGCCCGGTCGAGGCCCAGGCGGCTCAGTCTGTTGGCAAACCAGCCGCGCAGTTGCCGTCGGAAGCGCCGCCGCAGCTTGAGCGGGCGCCGCAAGTCGGCGGTGGTTCGTATTCGTCTTCGAGTTCGCGCGATGCTTCGTTGCGCTCACGTGATCGGGAGGGACGTTGATGAGTCCGCGTATCAATGTTTTGGGCGGCATCATCGCCGCCGTGCTGGTGGTCTTGGCGATGTCGATCTTTACCGTCGATCAACGCCAGTACGCGCTGGTTTTTCAACTGGGCGAAGTCAAGAAGGTAATCGCCGAGCCGGGTCTGAATTTCAAGATTCCGATGATCCAGAATGTGCGTTATTTCGAAAAGCGCATCATCACGCTCGACAACAACGAGCCGGAGCGTTTCATTACCTCCGAGAAAAAGAACGTTCTGGTTGATTCCTATATCAAGTGGCGAATCGTTGATCCCCGTCTCTACTATATTTCGGTGAGTGGCGACGAAACGCGGGCCAAGACGCGGCTGAACCAGACGGTGAATGCCGGGCTGCGTGAAGAGTTCGGCAAACGCACTGTGCACGATGTGGTGTCTGGCGAGCGTGACAAGATCATGGAGCAGATGCGCGAAAAAGCCGACAGTGATGCCCGCAAGATCGGTGTCCAGATTGTCGATGTCCGCCTGAAACGCGTCGAGCTGCCGACCGAAGTCAGCGAGGCGGTTTACCGCCGGATGGAAGCGGAACGCAAGCGCGTCGCCAACGAGCTGCGTTCGGAAGGCTCCGCCGAGGCCGAGAAGATTCGGGCCGATGCCGATCGCCAGCGCGAAATCATCATTGCCGATGCCTATCGCGATGCGCAAAAAATCAAAGGTGAGGGCGATGCCAAGGCTTCGGCGATTTACGCCGGCGCTTTTGGTCAGAGTCCCGAGTTTTACTCCTTCTATCGCAGCCTTGAAGCGTATCGTGGCAGCTTCAAGAACAAGACTGACATTCTGGTCGTTGATCCGAGTTCCGATTTCTTCCGCTACATGAAGAGCGTCGGTCGTAGCAACGACAAGGGCAAATGACATCGACCATCCTGCTTGCCTTCGCGCTGATGTTGGTGCTCGAAGGCATCATGCCCTTTATTGCGCCGGCGGCCTGGCGTGAAACCTTTCGCCGCCTCATTCAATTTTCGGACGGGCAGATTCGCTTTGTTGGTCTGACCTCGATGCTGATCGGCCTCGTCCTTCTGATGCTTTTTTCATGAACTGGTTGTTACCTGAATACATTGCCGATGCGCTGCCGGCCGAGGCCGCACGTATCGAGCGTCTGCGCCGCACAGTCCTGGATCATTTCCAGGTGCGCGGTTTCGAATTCGTCATGCCGCCGATGCTGGAATACCTGGAATCGTTGCTGACCGGGGCGGGGCAGGATCTGCAACTGCGCACCTTCAAGCTGGTCGACCAGCTCTCCGGGCGAACGATGGGCGTGCGCGCCGACATCACCCCGCAAGCGGCCCGCATCGATGCACACCTGCTGAACCACCAGGGCGTGACCCGTCTGAGTTATTGCGGCAGCGTGCTGCATACCCTGCCGGCCAGCGTTTCGGCTGGTCGCGAGCCGGTGCAGATCGGTGCCGAACTCTACGGGTATGCCGGCATTGAAGCCGATCTCGATATCATCCGGCTGATGGCGGGGGCTTTCGAGGCGGTCAAACTGCCGATCAGTCGTATCGATCTCGGTCATGTCGGTATTTTCCGCGCTCTCGCCGAAGCCGCTGCTTTGCCGCAGGAGGCCGAAGATCTCGTTCTCAGTCTGTTGCAGGCCAAGGATGTGCCGGGGCTGAGCGAAGCCTGTGCCGAGGTCGTTTCGCCGTATCGCGAAGCGCTGCTCGCCTTGCCACTGCTCTATGGTGGCGTCGAGGTGCTGGCGCGTGCCGCCGCCGAATTGCCCGCGCTGCCGGCTATCGTCGCGGCGCTCGACGGCTTGCGCCACATTTTCGCGGCGGCGCCGGAACTGCCGTTCTCGGTTGATCTGTCCGATTTGCGTGGTTACCACTATCACAACGGTGTGGTTTTTGCCGCCTATTGTCCTGGCTACCCGGCTGCGATTGCCCTGGGTGGGCGCTATGACGGTGCCGGGAAAACCTTCGGCCGAGCTCGGCCGGCCACCGGATTTTCGATGGATTTACGCGAAGTCGCCCGTCTGGTGGCGCCAAGTCGGCAGCCGGGGGCGATTCTTGCCTCCTATGCCGGTCACGACAAACTGCTTGCCGCCCATATCGCAGCGCTGCGCGCTCAGGGCGAGGTTGTCGTCGAATTACTGCCGGGCGAGACCGCCTGCGAAGGCCCGGTCTGTGACCGCAAGCTGGCCCTGGTTGGTGGGCAATGGATTATTGAAGCAATACAAGAGGATTAAGAAATGGCCAAGAATGTCATCGTGGTGGGCACCCAATGGGGCGACGAAGGGAAGGGAAAAATCGTCGACTGGCTGACCGATCATGCTCGGGGGGTGGTGCGTTTTCAGGGCGGTCACAACGCCGGTCATACGCTGGTGGTCGGCGAGCAGGTGTACAAGCTGAATCTGGTGCCGTCGGGCATTGTGCGTGATGGTGTGGACTGCTATATCGGCAATGGCGTGGTGCTGGATATTCATCACCTGTTGTCCGAGATTGCCGAGCTGGAAAAAGGCGGCATCGACGTCCGCTCCCGTCTGAAGATCAGCCCGGGCTGTCCGATCATCCTGCCTTACCATTCCGCTATCGACAAGGCCCGCGAAGGCGCTAAGTGCGAAGGCCAGAAAATTGGTACGACCGGCAAGGGTATCGGCCCGACCTACGAAGACAAGGTCTCCCGTCGCGGTTTGCGCGTTTATGACCTGTTCCATCCCGAGCGTTTCGCCGAAAAGCTGAAGGAAGTGCTGGAGTATCACAACTTCGTTCTGACCCAGTATTTCAAGGCGCCGGCAGTCGACTATCAGATGGTGCTTGATCAGGCGATGGCCGATGCCGAGCATATCCGGCCGATGGTCACCGACGTGTCGGCTGCGCTTTACGCCGCCAACAAGGCAGGCCAGAACCTGTTGTTCGAAGGCGCGCAAGGTACGCTGCTCGATATCGACCACGGCACTTATCCGTTTGTCACCTCTTCGAACTGCGTGGCCGGCCAGGCATCGGCTGGTTCCGGTATCGGCCCCGGCATGCTGCATTACGTGTTGGGCATTACCAAGGCTTACTGTACCCGCGTCGGCGGCGGTCCGTTCCCGAGCGAACTGGACATCGAAACCGAAGGCGTGCCGGGCTATCAGATGTCGCAGGTCGGTCGTGAGTTCGGCACGGTTACCGGTCGCAAACGCCGTTGCGGCTGGTTTGATGCTGCCGCGCTACGTCGTTCGGGTCGGATCAACGGTCTGACCGGTCTTTGCATCACCAAGCTCGATGTGCTGGACGGTTTGAAGGAACTGAATATCTGTACCGGCTACAAGCTGGATGGCCAGGTGATTGATTTGCTGCCGATCGGGGCCGATGAGGTTGCCCGTTGCGAGCCGATCTACGAAACCATGCCGGGCTGGAGCGGCACGACTTTCGGTGTCAAGCGCTGGGAAGACTTGCCGGCCAATGCGCAGGCCTACCTGGATCGTCTCGAAGTGTTGTGCGAAGTGCCGATTGCCATTGTGTCGACCGGCCCCGAGCGCGACGAAACGATCCTGAAGGAACATCCGTTCAATTAAGTTGGGCGGGATTGTTCTGGTCAACGGGCCTAAATGGCCCGTTTTCCTTTTCAGCGGGGCGGCATTACCGCCTGCCAGCCTTCCGGGCAGTTGCGAACGTAGGGGTAATACTGGCCGGACGAGTCGCAGTAGTACCAGTTTTCCGAGGGGGGCGGCGGTATCGGGCGTGGCGGGGCAATATAGACCGGGGCAGCGTTGGCCTGACTGTAAGCCGCTGCTCCGATGGCGAGACCGGTAATGGCGAGAATCGCGGCGGGCCCGATCCAGTCGGCGCGACGACGATCACCGTAGTCATGGTTTTGATAATGGCGGTATTCATATCCGCCCGGCCGATGGTTTCCGTGACGTCCCCAGTCCGCCCGGGCGATTCCGCTGGTGCCCAGACTCAAGCTGATGGCCAGGCAGAGGGCAGTTGTCTTCTTCATTATTTGGCTCGTAATCGTTGTTTTGATAAGCCGAATAACGCGCCGTCCCGGCCGCCGATTACCGGTGCCGTGTACGCAAGTGTGAGTAATTGTTACTGGAGGACGCGGAGGTGTGTGCTGTGAGACAATGCTGGCCAGTTGAAACGAGCCGCGCGTCGGCCGGTTGTAGAGAAACCGAGGTAGAAATGAAAAAAGGCCTTGTTTGTACAAGGCCTTCTATCAAAATCGCTGGTGCCCAGGAAGGGACTCGAACCCCCACGGAGTTACCCGCTAGTACCTGAAACTAGTGCGTCTACCAATTCCGCCACCTGGGCACAGGTGCGAAGAGCCGCCATTATAGAGAGAGAAAAAGAGATGTCAATAAAAAAAATGTCGAAAGTTCGTCGAGCTGATCCCTTCTTTGACCGTGAATCGGTCCGTTATGAGTATCCGCTGCCATCCCGCGAATACATTTCGCAAGTGCTGACGGATCAGGGCCGCCCGCTTGGCTTTGCCGAGTTGACTGAATTGCTGGATATTGCCGAGAGTGAGCGGGAAATGTTCCAGCGCCGGCTCGGTGCGATGGAGCGCGAGGGGCAATTGCTGCGCAACCGCAAGGGCTCCTACATTCTTCCTGAGCGCGCCAGTCTGATAGCGGGCAAAATACAGGGGCATCCGGATGGCTTTGGCTTCCTGATTCCCGATGACGGCAGCCCCGATATATTCCTTGTTCAACACCAAATGGGGAAAGTCCTGCACGGCGATCGCGCTTTGGTTCGCATCACCGGTGTGGACCGCAAGGGACGACCGGAAGGCAGCATCGTCGAGGTTACCGAACGGGCAAATACGCGGGTTGTCGGGCGGGTTTTTGTCGAACACGGCCTGGTCTTCGTAGTTCCGGAAAACCGTCGTATTGCTCAGGATATCCTGGTGCCGCCGGAGAAGAAGGCGAAGATCAAGCCGGAGGCCGGGCAGGTAGTGATGGTCGATATCATCGAGCAGCCGAGCAAGTTTTCCAAGCCGATCGGCCGCATCACCGAGGTGCTCGGCACCTATGCCGATCCCGGCATGGAAATCGAAATCGCACTGCGCAAGCATGACTTGCCCTTTGAATTCTCAAAAAAAGCGCTGGAAGAAAACAAGGAACTGCCGGACAAGGTAAAGAAGGCGGATCTGGTTGGCCGGGAAGATTTGCGCGATCTGCCGTTGGTGACCATCGATGGCGAAACCGCCCGCGATTTCGACGATGCCGTTTATTGCGCGAAGAAGGGGCGCGGCTGGCGATTGGTTGTGGCCATCGCCGACGTGTCGCATTACGTCAAGCCGGGCATGGCCCTTGATAAGGAGGCGCTGGAGCGCGGCAACTCGGTCTATTTTCCGCGTCGGGTCATCCCGATGTTGCCGGAAAAGTTGTCGAACGGCATCTGCTCGCTGAATCCGGATGTCGAACGGATGGCCATGGTTTGTGACATGGATATCAGTGCTGCGGGCAAAATTGGCGCCTACCGTTTTTATCCGGCCGTCTTTCGCTCGCACGCCCGACTCACCTATAACCAGGTCTGGTCCTGGCTTTCCGGCGAAGCGACGCCGGAAAGCGATACGCACAAGGCGCTACAGCCGGATCTGAAGAACCTGTACAAACTGTTCCAGGCCCTGCACAAGGCGCGCGTGGTGCGCGGTGCGATCGATTTTGAAACCACCGAAACGCAAATGCTGTTCAACGATCAGGGCAAAATCGAGAACATCGTCCCGGTTTTTCGCAACGATGCCCATCGGGTCATCGAAGAATGCATGCTAGCCGCAAATGTTTGTGCTTCCGATTTTCTGGCCGCGCACAAGCAAACCTGTCTGTACCGCGTGCATGCCGCGCCGTCCGACGAGAAGCTGCAGAATCTGCGTGCCTTCCTCGGTGAATTCGGCATGGACTTGGGCGGTGGCGATGATCCAGGTGCCAAGGATTACGCGGTGCTGCTTGAAAAAATCAAATTGCGTCCGGATTTCCTGTTGTTGCAGACCGTGATGCTGCGTTCGCTCAAGCAGGCCATGTACAGTCCGGACAATATCGGTCACTTCGGTCTGGCCTATGAGCATTACACTCACTTCACCTCGCCAATTCGTCGCTATCCCGATCTTCTGGTTCATCGTGCGATCAAGGCGGTGCTGGCCAAGGAAACCTACACACCAGTCGGTACTTGGGAAGATATCGGCTTGCAATGTTCGGCTACCGAACGCCGCGCCGACGAGGCAACGCGCGATGTCGAAAACTGGCTGAAATGCTTCTTCATGAAGGAGCGCATTGGTGAAGTTTTTGACGGCACCATTTCGGCGGTCACAGGCTTTGGCATCTTTGTTGCCCTCGATGCGATTTATGTCGAAGGTCTGGTTCACGTTTCCGAGTTGGGCGAAGACTACTTCCAGTTCGACAACGTCAAGCATCAGATGCTGGGCGAGCGGACCGGGCAGAGCTATCGACTGGGTGACCGGGTCAGGGTCAAACTGGTACGGGCCGATCTGGAGAGTAACAAGATCGATTTCGTGCTAGTCAGGGATGATAAGTCGGCCGGGCAGCGGAAATTGGCGGGGCGCAGCCCGGCCAAGCAAATTGCCAAGGGGGCTGTCAGAGCGCCGGTCAAGTCGTCGGCCGTCGCTGTCAAGGCGGTAGCCAGAAAGGCGCCGGCCAAAGCTGCTAAACGTTCGCCTAAACTTTCTGCCAAGCCAGTGGCGAAGAAGTCAGCCAAAAAAAGTTGATCTGCATCTTTGGTAATGAGGCGGCCGGGTCGGCTGCCTCATTACGCTAATCAGATTTGAGCTCGGTGCTTCCAAACCAAAATCTTTGCGTTCGCGCTAAAATATGCGGCTTGGTTGATGGGGTGGAGCGAAAATGCCTGGTGAAGTGACGCAGTCGACGGAGGTGGTGGCCGCTCAGCAAGCTGTTGCCGCTGCGCCTCAAGAAGCCCTCTCCTGGGTGAAGGGGGGCGAATTGCCGCCCGAACTGGTTACCGGGCACAAAAGCATTGATGCCGAGCATCGCATGCTGTTGTCTTGTATTACCAGTTTGCGCAAGGTTTGTATCGATTACGCGAATATTCATGATTGCGGCAATTGCGATCAGGCTCGTCGGGGCTTTTGCGAAAATGAACTGGTAGCCATGCTGGGTGATCTGTTCGCCTTTATCCTCGATCACTTCAAAACCGAGGAAGAGATCATGCGCCATTCCTTGTTCCAGATAATCGACCGCGATGTCTGCGAGGCGCACATGGAGGACCATGCGGCAATTTCCGGAAAGGTTTTGGAAATTGTCGCGTCCCTCGATCCGATGAATACTGTTAGCCGGATTCGGGATCTTGATATCCTGTTGTCCCGTTGGATCGTTCATCACATCGGCCTGCATGATGTTCTGCTGGCGCGTTGGGTTGAGCGCGAGGGGGCTGCTCCCGGTCAAGCCAATAAGTTGCCTGTCTGGTAGCTGGCCTTTGGTTGATGGTTTCTGGGCTGGCGACTCGGCGCGGTAAAATCCAGGTTCCTATTTTTCGAAAGCAGCCATGTCTTCCCGCCTGATTTACGGCTTTCACGCCGTGACCGCCAAGCTCCGCCATGATCCAGAAGCGGTCAAGGAGATAATTGTTGATGTCTCCCGCCAAGATGCTCGGGCTCGCGATCTGCTCAAGCATGCCGAGTTGCAGGGCGTCAAAATTGTCGGCAGCGACGGCAAGCGGCTCGATGGCATGGCGCCGGGGGCAAAACATCAGGGCGTCATCGCTCGGGTCGAGGGCGGCCGCAAGGTCGCACATCTTGACGACGTGCTCGATACGCTGGAAGAGCTGGCCTTTCTACTTGTACTCGATGGCATTACCGACCCGCGCAACCTCGGTGCCTGTCTGCGGGTCGCCGATGCTGCCGGTGTTCATGCAGTCATTGCTCCGAAGGACAGGGCGGTCGGTTTAACTGACGTAGCGATGAAGACGGCCAGCGGGGCGGCTGAGACGGTTCCTTATGTAATGGTCACCAATCTGGCGCGCACCCTGCGTGAGTTGAAAGAGCGGGATATCTGGGTGATCGGCACGGCTGGCGAGGCGACCAGCGATCTCTATGCTGCGGAATGGCCAGTCGCCACCGCCTGGGTGCTGGGGGCTGAAGGCGAGGGGATGCGCCGCCTGACCCGCGAAACTTGCAACCAATTGGTCAATATCCCGATGTATGGCACGGTGGAAAGCCTGAATGTTTCGGTTGCAGCCGGCGTCTGCCTATATGAAGCCCGGCGCCGCCGCCCCTGATTCTCGTTAGCGCTCTTCTGAAATGACCCACCGTCGTGCTGTGGGACTCATGGTGCTGGTTGCTCTCTTGTGGAGTATTGCTGGAGTGGTCACCCGTCATCTCGATACGGCGCATGCCTTCGAAGTGACATTCTGGCGCAGCGCCTTCAATGCTCTAGCGCTTCTTGTGGTGCTCGGTTGTATGCGCGGGTCGCTTCTTTGGCGGGGTTTGTTGCGGGGCGGATGGGCGGTATGGATTTCCGGGCTGTGCTGGGGCGTGATGTATACCGCCTTTATGCTTGCCCTGACGCTGACTTCAGTGGCCAATGTACTGATCACAATGGCGATCAGTCCGCTCCTGACGGCGCTGTTTTCCCGGTTTTTCCTTGGCCATCGCCTGCCAATGCGTACCTGGTTGGCAATTGTTGTCGCTGGCATCGGGATTGCTTGGATGTTCGCTGCCCAGGGCGAGGCGGGGGCTTCACTGCTAGGTTCCCTGATTGCCGGTGCTGTGCCGCTGGCTGGTGCGGTGAATCTGACCGTGCTGCAACGAGTTGGCAAAGATGCGGTGCTGGCTGAGGATATGTTGCCGGCGGTACTGATCGGTGCTGTGCTTTCGGCGCTGGCAACATTGCCAGTGGCGTGGCCGATGCAGGCCTCCGATCATGATATGGGTCTGCTTGCTTTGCTTGGTGTGGTGCAATTGGCCATTCCTTGTTTGTTGATGGTGCGCCTGACTCGTGAGTTACCGGCCCCCGAAGTATCCCTGCTTGCCTTGCTTGAAGTCGTTTTCGGTGTCACCTGGGCTTGGGTTGGTGTGGGTGAAACGCCTGCGAGTAGTGTTTTGCTCGGCGGAGGGTTGGTTCTTGCTGCGCTGGTGGTTAATGAACTGCTGGTCCTGCGCCGTGTTTCATAACCCCCTCTTGTCGGCGGCGGGGCTTCATATTGGTTAAGTGGTTGCGATCGAAATCTACACGTCGTTGAGGTGTTTTTCTTCTGAATTGAAGTAATTTGGTTGATTGAGTTGACCTTCGGTTTGAGATCTATATAATGCGCAGCTCTTCTGCAGCGGCGGGTGTTTTCGGCGGTTGGAGAAGAGGAAGCAGAAAGAAGAAGTTGAGCTGAAAAGCTTGACGGGAGTAGAGAAGAGGTTCATAATTCGGCCTCTCTGCTGCAGACGAAGCGAAAGCGACGGCGCAGTGCGGGAAGTGATCTTTAACAATTTGGACAATCGATAGGTGTGGGTGCCTTGATGCGAAAGCGGCGCAAGTCGCAAAAAGTATTAAAGGCAATCACACGGATGGAGAGATCCATCGAGGTAGAAGTCAAATTCTACCGTCAGTGAATTGTGAGTAATTAGTTGGATTGAACTGAAGAGTTTGATCCTGGCTCAGATTGAACGCTGGCGGCATGCCTTACACATGCAAGTCGAACGGCAGCACGGGAGCAATCCTGGTGGCGAGTGGCGAACGGGTGAGTAATGTATCGGAACGTACCTTTCAGTGGGGGATAACGTAGCGAAAGTTACGCTAATACCGCATATTCTCTGAGGAGGAAAGCAGGGGACCTTCGGGCCTTGCGCTGTTAGAGCGGCCGATATCAGATTAGCTAGTTGGTGGGGTAAAAGCTCACCAAGGCGACGATCTGTAGCGGGTCTGAGAGGATGATCCGCCACACTGGAACTGAGACACGGTCCAGACTCCTACGGGAGGCAGCAGTGGGGAATTTTGGACAATGGGCGCAAGCCTGATCCAGCCATGCCGCGTGAGTGAAGAAGGCCTTCGGGTTGTAAAGCTCTTTCGGCCGGGAAGAAATCGCATTGGTTAATACCTGGTGTGGATGACGGTACCGGAATAAGAAGCACCGGCTAACTACGTGCCAGCAGCCGCGGTAATACGTAGGGTGCGAGCGTTAATCGGAATTACTGGGCGTAAAGCGTGCGCAGGCGGTTTTGTAAGACAGGCGTGAAATCCCCGGGCTCAACCTGGGAACTGCGCTTGTGACTGCAAGGCTAGAGTACGGCAGAGGGGGGTGGAATTCCACGTGTAGCAGTGAAATGCGTAGAGATGTGGAGGAACACCAATGGCGAAGGCAGCCCCCTGGGTCGATACTGACGCTCATGCACGAAAGCGTGGGTAGCAAACAGGATTAGATACCCTGGTAGTCCACGCCCTAAACGATGTCAACTAGGTGTTGGGAGGGTAAAACCTTTTAGTACCGGAGCTAACGCGTGAAGTTGACCGCCTGGGGAGTACGGCCGCAAGGTTAAAACTCAAAGGAATTGACGGGGACCCGCACAAGCGGTGGATGATGTGGATTAATTCGATGCAACGCGAAAAACCTTACCTACCCTTGACATGTCAGGAAGTCTTGAGAGATTGAGATGTGCCCGAAAGGGAACCTGAACACAGGTGCTGCATGGCTGTCGTCAGCTCGTGTCGTGAGATGTTGGGTTAAGTCCCGCAACGAGCGCAACCCTTGTCGTTAATTGCCATCATTTAGTTGGGCACTTTAGCGAGACTGCCGGTGACAAACCGGAGGAAGGTGGGGATGACGTCAAGTCCTCATGGCCCTTATGGGTAGGGCTTCACACGTCATACAATGGTCGGTACAAAGGGTCGCCAACCCGCGAGGGGGAGCCAATCCCAGAAAGCCGATCGTAGTCCGGATTGCAGGCTGCAACTCGCCTGCATGAAGTCGGAATCGCTAGTAATCGTGGATCAGCATGTCACGGTGAATACGTTCCCGGGTCTTGTACACACCGCCCGTCACACCATGGGAGCGGGTTCCGCCAGAAGTAGGTAGCCTAACCGCAAGGAGGGCGCTTACCACGGCGGGGTTCGTGACTGGGGTGAAGTCGTAACAAGGTAGCCGTAGGGGAACCTGCGGCTGGATCACCTCCTTTCTAGAGAAAAGCATCAGTGGCACCCACAACCTATCGATTGTTCAAACGTAGCGCAAACAGACGAGGGTCTGTAGCTCAGTCGGTTAGAGCACCGTCTTGATAAGGCGGGGGTCGTTGGTTCGATTCCAACCAGACCCACCAACGTCTTAAAACGGGGGATTAGCTCAGCTGGGAGAGCACCTGCTTTGCAAGCAGGGGGTCAACGGTTCGATCCCGTTATCCTCCACCAGAAACTAAAGATAAACAGGGTTGTTTATCTTTAGCTTTTGAGGAATCAAATGCTGCGCTCTTTAACAAAACGGAAGAAGGTTGTGTCACTTGGGCTGATGAGGCCTGGGTGATGCGTTGTGATTGCATCGATCTTTGTATGGAGTATGAAGATCGCACAAATATGAGTTTGCCTGTAGCCGCTCTCTGACGAGAGCACAAGGTTATAGGATCAAGCGACTAAGTGCATGTGGTGGATGCCTAGGCGATCACAGGCGATGAAGGACGTGCAAGCCTGCGAAAAGCGGGGGGGAGCTGGCAATGAAGCTTTGATCCCCCGATATCCGAATGGGGAAACCCACTCAGCAATGAGTATCTTTATCTGAATACATAGGATATTGAGGCGAACCCGGTGAACTGAAACATCTAAGTAGCCGGAGGAAAATAAATCAACCGAGATTCCCCAAGTAGTGGCGAGCGAACGGGGAGCAGCCTGCTAGTGATAGCGGAATCGTTAATGGAGCGGAATGGAAAGTCCGGCCGTAGTGGGTGATAGCCCCGTACATGAAAACGAATCCGTGGTACTAAGTTAGCGAAAAGTAGGGCGGGGCACGTGAAACCTTGTCTGAACATGGGGGGACCATCCTCCAAGGCTAAATACTCGTGATCGACCGATAGTGAACTAGTACCGTGAGGGAAAGGCGAAAAGAACCCCGGGAGGGGAGTGAAATAGATCCTGAAACCGCATGCATACAAACAGTGGGAGCGGACTTGTTCCGTGACTGCGTACCTTTTGTATAATGGGTCAGCGACTTACGTTGTGTTGCGAGCTTAACCGAATAGGGGAGGCGTAGCGAAAGCGAGTCTGATAAGGGCGTTTAGTAGCACGGCGTAGACCCGAAACCGGATGATCTATCCATGGCCAGGATGAAGGTGCCGTAACAGGTACTGGAGGTCCGAACCCACTAATGTTGAAAAATTAGGGGATGAGCTGTGGATAGGGGTGAAAGGCTAAACAAATCCGGAAATAGCTGGTTCTCCCCGAAAACTATTTAGGTAGTGCCTCAGGTATCACTTGCGGGGGTAAAGCACTGTTATGGCTAGGGGGTCATCGCGACTTACCAAACCATGGCAAACTCTGAATACCGCAAAGTGCAAGCCTGGGAGACAGACAGTGGGTGCTAACGTCCATTGTCAAGAGGGAAACAACCCAGACCGCCAGCTAAGGTCCCCAAGACACAGTTAAGTGGGAAACGAAGTGGGAAGGCATAGACAGCTAGGAAGTTGGCTTAGAAGCAGCCATCCTTTAAAGAAAGCGTAATAGCTCACTAGTCGAGTCGTCCTGCGCGGAAGATGTAACGGGGCTCAAACTGTGCACCGAAGCTGCGGATATCGAAAGATATGGTAGGGGAGCGTTCTGTAGGTCTGTGAAGGTGTCTTGTAAAGGATGCTGGAGATATCAGAAGTGCGAATGCTGACATGAGTAGCGATAAAGGGAGTGAAAAGCTCCCTCGCCGAAAGCCCAAGGTTTCCTACGCAACGTTCATCGGCGTAGGGTGAGTCGGCCCCTAAGGCGAGGCAGAAATGCGTAGTCGATGGGAAACAGGTCAATATTCCTGTACCGATTCTAGATGCGATGTGGGGACGGAGAAGGTTAGGTCAGCCATCTGTTGGAATAGGTGGTTTAAGCGTGTAGGCGTGCCCCTTAGGCAAATCCGGGGGGCTAAGCTGAGGCGTGACGACGAGGCACTACGGTGCTGAAGTGATTGATACCAAGCTTCCAGGAAAAGCCACTAAGCTTCAGTCTAGAATTGACCGTACCGCAAACCGACACAGGTGGGCAGGATGAAAATTCTAAGGCGCTTGAGAGAACTCAGGAGAAGGAACTCGGCAAATTAACACCGTAACTTCGGGAGAAGGTGTGCCCCGGTAGGTTGTAGAGCCTCGCGCTCGAAGGCCGATGGGGTTGCAGTGAAATGGTGGCTGCGACTGTTTAATAAAAACACAGCACTCTGCAAACACGAAAGTGGACGTATAGGGTGTGACGCCTGCCCGGTGCCGGAAGGTTAATTGATGGGGTGCAAGCTCTTGATCGAAGCCCCGGTAAACGGCGGCCGTAACTATAACGGTCCTAAGGTAGCGAAATTCCTTGTCGGGTAAGTTCCGACCTGCACGAATGGCGTAACGATGGCCACACTGTCTCCTCCTGAGACTCAGCGAAGTTGAAATGTTTGTGAAGATGCAATCTCCCCGCGGCAAGACGGAAAGACCCCATGAACCTTTACTGTAGCTTTGCATTGGACTTTGAATCGGTCTGTGTAGGATAGGTGGGAGGCTGTGAAACCGGGACGCTAGTTTCGGTGGAGCCAACCTTGAAATACCACCCTGATTTATTTGAGGTTCTAACCTTGATCCGTGAATCCGGATCGGGGACCGTGCATGGTGGGCAGTTTGACTGGGGCGGTCTCCTCCCAAAAGGTAACGGAGGAGTACGAAGGTACGCTTAGGGCGGTCGGACATCGCCCATAAAGTGCAATGGCAAAAGCGTGCTTGACTGCGAGACCCACAAGTCGAGCAGGTGCGAAAGCAGGTCATAGTGATCCGGTGGTTCTGTATGGAAGGGCCATCGCTCAACGGATAAAAGGTACTCTGGGGATAACAGGCTGATACCGCCCAAGAGTTCATATCGACGGCGGTGTTTGGCACCTCGATGTCGGCTCATCTCATCCTGGGGCTGTAGCCGGTCCCAAGGGTATGGCTGTTCGCCATTTAAAGAGGTACGTGAGCTGGGTTTAAAACGTCGTGAGACAGTTTGGTCCCTATCTGCCGTGGGCGCTGGAAATTTGAAGGGGGCTGCTCCTAGTACGAGAGGACCGGAGTGGACGAACCTCTGGTGTACCGGTTATGACGCCAGTCGTATCGCCGGGTAGCTATGTTCGGAAGAGATAAACGCTGAAAGCATCTAAGCGTGAAACTCGCCTTAAGATAAGATTTCCCGGAGTCTTGAACTCCCTAAAGGGTCGTCGAAGACCACGACGTTGATAGGTCAGGTGTGGAAGCGCAGTAATGCGTTAAGCTAACTGATACTAATTGCCCGTGCGGCTTGATCCTATAACCTTGTAAGACACTGCAGCAACTCATAGCAGTCACAACAACAACCTTCCTCCCCGTTTTGCGTTTGCCGCGCTTCAATACGCGACAAACACACAAGTTACGCTTGGCGGCAATAGCCCTCTGGACCCACCCCTTCCCTTCCCGAACAGGACCGTGAAACAGATGAGCGCCGATGATAGTGAGCTTCCGCTCGCGAAAGTAGGTCACCGCCAGGCTCCCATTCAAAACCCCGTTAGCAACAGCTAACGGGGTTTTTGTCGTCTACTACATCTAAACATCCACTTGAGAAATTCAAACTGCTGATCTCTTGAAATTCGAGCGAAAGGCCCCATCTCCCGATTCACGTTCTTAATGTTTTATTGGGAGTTTCAAGCATGTCAGAGTCCGCAAGCGCGAGCACCAATCGCGAAACCCTGGGGTTCCAGGCTGAAGTCAAACAACTGCTGCAATTGATGATCCACTCCTTGTACAGCAACAAGGAGATTTTTTTGCGCGAGCTTGTTTCCAATGCTTCCGATGCCTGTGACAAGCTGCGCTTCGAAGCACTGAACAACGGTGCACTATACGGCGATGATAGCGATCTGAAGATCCGCGTTTCCTTCGACAAGGAAGCCCGCACCATCACCATTTCCGATAACGGTATCGGCCTGTCGCGGGATGAGGCGGTCGAGCACCTCGGGACCATTGCCAAGTCCGGCACCAAGGAATTCTTCTCCGCGCTGACTGGCGACCAGGCCAAGGATGCGCATCTGATCGGGCAGTTCGGTGTCGGTTTCTATTCCTCCTTCATCATTGCCGACAAGGTCACCGTGGTTTCCCGGCGCGCAGGCGTCGAAGCCAACCAGGCCGTCTGCTGGGAATCCGGTGGCGAGGGTGATTACACCGTCGAGATGGTTGAAAAGGCAACGCGCGGTACCGACGTGACGCTGCACCTGCGCGAAGGCGAGGACGAATTCCTCGGCGGCTGGAAACTGAAGTCGATCATTCGCAAGTACTCCGATCACATCACGCTGCCGATCGTGATGAAGAAAGAGGAGTGGAATCAGGAGAAGGGCGAGCAGCTCATTACTGACGAAGACGAAACGGTCAACCAGGCTAATGCGCTGTGGGTTCGTGGCAAGTCCGATATCACCGACGAGCAGTACAAAGAGTTCTACAAGCACGTCGCCCACGATTTTGAAGATCCGCTGGCCTGGACCCATGCCCGCGTCGAAGGCAAGCAGGAATACACCCAGCTGCTCTACATCCCGGCCCGTGCCCCGTTCGACCTGTGGGACCGCAATGCTCGCCACGGCATCAAACTCTATGTGCGTCGCGTCTTCATCATGGACGATGCCGAACAGTTGATGCCGCTCTATATGCGCTTCGTGCGCGGAGTGGTCGATTCTGCCGACCTGCCGCTCAATGTGTCGCGCGAAATTCTGCAGCAGAGCAAGGATATCGACGGCATCCGCAGCGGTTGTACGCGCAAGGTGCTCGGCATGCTGGAAGACCTGGCCGAGAACGACAAGGAAAAGTACGCGACGTTCTGGGGGGCCTTCGGTTCGGTGCTCAAGGAAGGCGTTGGTGAAGACTTCGCCAACAAGGACAAGATTGCTGGTCTGATCCGCTTTGCCTCGACGCATAACGACACGTCGGAGCAGACTGTGTCGCTGGCCGACTACATCGGCCGCATGAAAGAAGGCCAGGAGAAGATTTACTACGTCACTGCCGATACCTTCAATGCCGCCAGGAATAGTCCGCACCTCGAAATCTTCCGCAAGAAGGGCATCGAAGTGCTGTTGCTTTCCGACCGTGTTGACGAGTGGGTTGTCGGCCATCTGACCGAGTTCGACGGCAAGCATCTGCAGTCTGTCGCCAAGGGTGGCCTCGATCTCGGCAAGCTGGAAGACGAGGAAGAAAAGAAGGAAGCCGAGAAGGCTGCCGACGAGTACAAGGAATTGCTGGAGAAGGTGAAGACCTCGCTTGGCGACAAGGTGAAGGACGTTCGCGTCACCTACCGCCTGACCGACTCGCCGTCCTGCCTGGTTTCCGACGAGCACGATCCTTCCGGTAATCTGGCTCGCCTGCTCAAGGCGGCCGGACAGAATGCACCGGCGACCAAGCCGATCCTCGAAATCAACCCGCAGCACCCGGCGGTGATGCGTCTGAAATACGAGGAAAATCGCTTCGACGACTGGGCTGCCTTGTTGTTCGAACAAGCCATGTTGGCCGAAGGTGGCCAGCTTGACGATCCGGCCGGCTTCGTCAAACGCATCAACGACCTGATGATGGCCTTGTCAGGCAAGTAACGCGGCACAGCGAAGAAACTCAAACGGGGCGTTCAGCCCCGTTTTTCTTTTGGCAAGCACCCATAATGCTCCCGATGAATTCTGAAGCTTTACAACTGTTGGTCACCCGTACCATGCCCTACGGCAAGTACAAGGGGCGCCTGATTGCCGATTTGCCCGGCCATTACCTGAACTGGTTTGCCCGTGAGGGATTTCCGAAAGGTGAGATCGGTCGTTTGCTGGCGCTGATGCAGGAACTCGATCACAATGGTCTGGCTTCACTGCTCGATCCGCTACGCCAGCGCTGATCGCCGAAGGGCCGCGGTAAAGGAGTGCAAATCTGAGCGGCCGGCGTTACAAAGGCTCACGAATCGCATGCTATATTGCGCCGCATGAATGACAAGACAGTAGGCGAACACCGTCTGTCCATCAGCGAAGTTTTGCAGATGATGGTTGATGACGGGATGGTTACGCAGGAAACGGCCGAAGCGCTGAAGAACGAGCGGCGCCTGCATGGCGGCAAGATTCATCCGCTGATCGTCATTGCCGATCAGAAGTGGCGGACGACCCGGCCGCCCGTCAGGTTGCTCAGTCTCGAGGTATTGACCGAGTGGCTGGCCGGCCGGAGCGGGCTCGATTATCTGCATATCGATCCGCTCAAGATAGATTTCACCGGTGTCGCAGAAATCATGTCGAGCGCCTATGCGGCGCGCTTCGGCATTCTTCCGGTGCAGGTAACGACGCGCGAAGTGGTGATTGCGACGGCCGAACCCTATATCAAGGAATGGGTCGAGGAACTGAAGCCGATCCTGCGCAAGGAGATTCGCCGGGTGATGGCCAACCCGGACGATATCGGCCGTTATCTGGTCGAGTTTTTCAACCTTGCCAAATCGGTCAAGAAAGCGGCGGCCAGGGGAGAAACCACCGCCGGCCTGTCGAGTTTCGAACAACTGGTCGAACTGGGTAAGGGCAATCGGCAATTCGACGCCAACGACCAGCATATCGTCCATATTGTCGATTGGCTGTGGCAATACGCCTTCGACCAGCGGGCTTCCGACATTCACATCGAACCGCGCCGCGATCTCGGTATCGTCCGCTTCCGCATCGACGGCGTGTTGCATCAGGTCTACCAGATTCCGATGGCGGTGATGAACGCGATGACCAGCCGCATCAAGCTGCTCGGTCGCATGGACGTCATCGAAAAGCGCCGGCCGCAGGATGGGCGGATCAAGACCCGCACGCCGGCCGGGCAGGAGGTCGAACTGCGTCTATCGACGCTGCCGACGGCTTTTGGTGAAAAGCTGGTGATGCGGATTTTCGACCCGGAAGTGCTGGTCCGCGATTTCCGTTCGCTGGGCTTTTCCGAAGATGACCAGACGCGCTGGCGGCAGATGACCCAGGCGCCGAACGGCATCATTCTGGTTACCGGCCCGACCGGTTCGGGCAAGACGACGACGCTGTACACGACGCTGAAGCAGTTGGCGACGCCGGAGGTCAATGTATGCACCATCGAGGATCCGATCGAGATGGTCGAGTCCGCGTTCAATCAGATGCAGGTCCAGCACAGTATCGACATGGGCTTCGCCGATGGCGTGCGTGCCTTGATGCGGCAGGACCCGGACATCGTGATGATCGGCGAAATCCGCGATCTGGAAACCGCTGAAATGGCCATCCAGGCGGCGTTGACCGGGCATCTCGTGTTGTCCACGCTGCACACCAACGACGCGCCATCGGCGATTACCCGCCTGCTCGATCTCGGGGTGCCGGCCTATCTGATCAATTCAACGCTGCTCGGCATCATGGCCCAGCGTCTGGTGCGCACCCTGTGCCCGCATTGCAAGAAAGCGGTGCCGACCAACGATGAGCAGCGCGCCGCCTGGCGATCACTGGTCGCGCCGTGGAAGTCGGGCGAACCGGCCCAGATCTACCAGCCGGTTGGCTGCCTGGAGTGCCGGATGACCGGCTATACCGGGCGCGTCGGCATCTATGAAATTCTCGTCAACTCGGTTGAAGTGCGCCGCCTGATCAATCCCCAGATGGAAGTGGCCAAGTTGCGCGAGCAGGCCTATCGCGAAGGCATGCGACCGCTACGGATTTCCGGTGCAATGAAAGTGGCGCAGGGGGTGACTTCGCTGGAAGAGATCATCAAGGTGGCGCCGCCAGCCGACGACGTTTGACGTCGGCAAGGGGCGCTTCGTCTCTTATCGGACGCAGAATTTGTCGTTGCGTGGGCAGGGTTTGCCGGGCTTGACCTCAGGGTGGGGCGCCGGATGCGGGACGGGCCCGGGAGGCTGTCCGTAATTGCCCTGACACAGCGCCATGCGCCGATTCTGTTCGGCCGGCGCCAGCCTGAGTCGGAGAACATTCTGGACACAGTGGTCCACCGCGCCACCGAGTCCGCCACCGCCAAATACCGGAACCTGGACCACTGCCGGCTCGGTTTTCGCCTTGGCCCGGCAGATTGCTTCAAGTTCCGCCCGCCGCGCCGCATCGACCGGATGCTGCGCCAGTTCGCGCAGGCATTCGCTCATGCTGTCCGACTGATAAACCCCTTGCTGGGCGGCCGCCTGGCGTTCTCCTGCCTGCCGCTGGCGCTCCGCCGCTTCGTCGGCCCGCTGGGCGGCTTCGCGCTGATCGACATAGTTGCGCATCCGCGCGACATCCCGCTCCGCCTGCTGGCGGGTCTCCTCCGGCACCGTGTCGTCGGGACGAACGGTCAGCGTACCGCTACCGCTCGGACAGGGAGAATTGGCAATCTCGGTCTTGCCGTTCGGCAGACGGCATTTGTAGATTTCCGCCTGCACCGGCAGGGCGAGCAGGCAAGCGGCGAAGAGGGTGAGCAGAATCTTGTTCATGGCTTCTTTATAGCTCAAACGCTTCGAATCGGGCGGCCGTTGACGAGAAAAGCGCTCCGGAGAGCGCTTTTCTCAGAGGACCGACTGGGGATTAAAGAATCATCCCCGCGCCGACCGTGTTGTTGTTGCTTTCGTCGATGATGATGAAAGCCCCGGTACCGCGGTTTTCCAGGTAGGGGTCGGCGAACAGCGGCTGGGCCAGCTTGAAGGTGACCTGGGCGATATCGTTCATCGCCAGCTTTTCGGCCGGGACTTTTTCCAGCGTATTGACATCCAGACGATGGTCGATGGCGGCCAGCTTGGCCTTCGAATCGCGCGTCGTGTGGCGGATCAGGTAGGTGCGGGCGCGGTCCATTGGCGCTTCGGCCATCCAGCAGACGGTGGCTTCGATCTGCTTGACGGCGGCCGGGACTTCGCTCGACTTGACGATCATGTCGCCGCGCGAGGTATCGATCTGGTCGGCGAGCAGGATGGTTACCGATTGTTCGGTGACGGCTTGCGGAATATCGACGCCGCCGATCTGGATGGCCTTGACCGTCGAGGTCAGGCCGTTCGGCAGCACCGTGACGGCATCGCCGACTTTCAGCGTGCCGGCTTCGACGCGGCCCATGAAACCGCGGTAGTCGTGCAGCTCCGGGTTGGCCGAATCCTGTGGGCGGCAGACGTACTGGACCGGGAAGCGGAATTTCTCGGTGTGTTCGGTATGGGCGGCCGGGGCGGCTTCAAGGATTTCGAGCAGGGTTGGGCCGTCATACCAGTTCAGGCTGTCGCCGCGGTCGACGATCATGTCGCCGTTCAGTGCCGAGAGCGGCAGGAAGCGGACATCCTCGATACCGACCTTGGCGGCGAATTCGAGGTAGTCGGCCTTGATTTTCTCGTAGGTGTCCTGCGAGTAATCGACCAGGTCCATCTTGTTGATGGCGACGACCAGATGCGGAATGCCGACTAGTGCAGCCAGTTTCGAGTGACGGCGGGTCTGGGTCAGCATGCCCTTGCGTGCATCGATCAGGATGATCGCGAGGTTGGCGGTCGAGGCGGCGGTCACCATGTTGCGGGTGTACTGCTCGTGGCCCGGCGCGTCGGCGATGATGTACTTGCGCGTCCCGGTCGAAAAATAGCGGTAGGCGACGTCGATGGTGATGCCCTGTTCGCGCTCGGCCTGCAGGCCGTCGGTGAGCAGCGAGAGGTCAACCGCGCCGAGGCCGCGCTTTTCCGAGGTCTTGGCAATGGCCGACAGCGTGTCGGCGAGGATGGTCTTGGTATCGAACAGCAGGCGGCCGATCAGGGTGCTCTTGCCGTCATCGACGCTGCCGCAGGTCAAAAAGCGCAGCAGGCCGTGGTCTTCAACTTGGGCGGTCATCAGAAGTAACCCTCTTTCTTGCGTTGTTCCATGGAGGCGTCGCTGGTCTGGTCGTCCAGACGCGTCGCGCCGCGCTCGGTGATGGTGGTGGTGGCGGTTTCGAGAACGATCTTGGAAACCGTGTCGGCGTCCGACTCGACCGGGGCGGTACAGGAAATATCGCCGACGGTGCGGAAGCGCACCTGCAGGTCGACGATCTCTTCGCCGGCCTTCACCGGGTTGGCGATTTCGCCGGAGACGAGCGGCACATTGACCGGCACGATGGAACCCTGGCGGATGACCACCGGGCGGGTATGGGCGAAGTAGATCGACGGCAGTTCCAGGCCTTCGCGCTCGATGTATTGCCAGACGTCCATTTCCGTCCAGTTCGAGATCGGGAAGGCGCGGATGTTCTCGCCCTTGTGGCTGCGGGCGTTGTACAGGCTCCACAGTTCCGGGCGCTGGTTTTTCGGATCCCATTGGCCGAACTCGTCGCGGAAGCTGAAGATGCGTTCCTTGGCGCGCGCCTTTTCCTCGTCGCGCCGGGCGCCGCCGATGCAGCAGTCGAAACCGAATTCCTCGATGGCTTCGAGCAGGGTTACCGACTGGTGCTTGTTGCGCGATTCGCCTTCATGCTTCAGGACGACGGTGCCGCGGGCCATCGAGTCTTCGACGGAGCGGACGATCAGCCGTTCGCCCAGTTCGGCAGCGCGCTGGTCGCGGAAGGCGATGACTTCCTGGTAATTGTGGCCGGTGTCGATATGCAGCAGCGGGAAGGGGAACTTGCCGGGGCGGAAGGCCTTTTCGGCCAGGCGCAGCAGGCAGAGCGAGTCCTTGCCGCCGGAAAAGAGCAGTACCGGGTTGGAACACTGGCCGGCCACTTCGCGCATGATGTGGATGGCTTCGGCTTCGAGCCAGTCGAGGTGGCTGAGCGTGGTGCCTTGAGTCGTTTGGGTCATCGCTGGTAAATCCGCGTGGATTGTTGAATGGCGTCATTGTAGCAAGGGCTTAATATTCGTTTAAGAACAAGTGCTCATCTTATTATTGCCATTGGTTATAAGTGACGGATTCCGGAAAGGGAACGTTTTCGACGTGCATCGGTCATTTGAAAGACAGTATCGCTCTGTCATCACACTGAATAAGGAGAAGAATATGAATCGCCATGCAACTTACGCCCTGTCCGTCCTTTCCATCGTCTTCCTTGGCGCCTGTGCAACCGGAATGGGAGGGCCTTCGGCTAGCGCTGATCTGGCTGCACGCTCGGGCAGTACCGTGTCGGGCAATGTCGTTTTCAGTGAAGCCGCCGGCAAGTTGCGCGTCGAGGCCACGGTGGCCGGGCTGACGCCCGGAGAGCACGGTTTCCACGTACACGAAGCGGGCGATTGCAGTGCGCCGGATGCGAGCAGCGCCAAGGGGCATTTCAATCCGGTCGGCCAGCCGCACGGTCATTACGCTGGCCCCGAGCATCACGGCGGCGATATGCCCAACCTGCTGGCCGATGCCCAGGGAAATGCGCGCTACAGTGCCGAGGTCAGCGGGCTGAGCCTGAGCGGGGCGACGAACGGCATTGTCGGGCGCAGCGTGGTGATTCATGCCGATCCGGACGATTACAAGTCGCAGCCGGCCGGCAACTCCGGCAAGCGCGTTGCCTGCGGGGTGATCGCCGTTCGCTGAACGGATTCAGGGGTTCGGCTGGATCATCGCTGCCGGGACGACCCACTGCTCGTATTCGGCGGCGCTGACATAGCCCAGGCCTAGCGCCGCCGCCCGCAGGGTGAGGTTGTCGCGGTTGGCCAGCTTGGCGATTTCTGCAGCCTTGTCGTAGCCGATATGCGGCGCGAGCGCGGTGACGAGCATCAGCGAGCGTTCCAGCAGTTCGGCGATGCGCTCGTCGTTGGCCGCAATGCCCTGAACGCAATGGCGGTCGAAACTGCGCAGGCCGTCGGCGAGCAGGCGGACGCTTTGCAGGAAGTTATGGGCGATCAGCGGCTTGAAGACGTTCAGCTCGAAATTGCCGGAGGCGCCGCCGATGCTGATTGCCACGTCGTTGCCGATGACCTGGCAACAGAGCATGGTGAGCGCTTCGCACTGGGTCGGATTGACCTTGCCGGGCATGATCGAACTGCCCGGCTCATTTTCCGGAATGCGGATCTCACCCAGCCCGGAGCGTGGCCCGGAGGCCAGCCAACGGATGTCGTTGGCGATTTTCATCAAGGCCACGGCCAGTGTTTTCAGTGCGCCATGGGCGGCGACCAGCCCGTCGTTGGCGGCCAGCGCGGCGAACTTGTTGGCGGCGCTGGTGAAGGGCAGGGCGGTTTGATCAGCCAGTTTGGCGGCGACCCGGAAACCGAATTCCGGATGCGTGTTGAGCCCGGTGCCGACCGCCGTGCCGCCGACCGCCAGCGGGTAGAGCGACGGCAGGCTGGCGGTAATGACGGCCTCGGCATGCT
Organism: Dechloromonas denitrificans; assembly: GCF_020510685.1. Taxonomy (NCBI): domain Bacteria; kingdom Pseudomonadati; phylum Pseudomonadota; class Betaproteobacteria; order Rhodocyclales; family Azonexaceae; genus Dechloromonas; species Dechloromonas denitrificans. Next base: position 2,889,454 of record NZ_CP075185.1, on the reverse strand, counting down.
CCAGTTGGGCGACGTAGCCGGAAAATTCCTGGCCGAGCGACAACGGCGTCGCATCCTGCAAATGCGTGCGGCCGATTTTGATGATCCCGCTGAAGGCGGCCGCCTTGCCGGCCAGCGTTGCCGCCAGCTGGCTGAGTGCCGGCAGCAGCTGCCGGCTGATGCCCAGCGTGGCGGCCAGATGCATGGCGGTAGGAAAGATGTCGTTCGACGACTGGCCGAGATTGACGTCGTCGTTGGGATGGATGCGGCGGGTACTGCCGCGTTCGCCGCCCAGCAGTTCCGAGGCGCGATTGGCCAGCACCTCGTTGAGATTCATGTTGCTCTGCGTGCCGGAGCCGGTTTGCCAGACTGCCAGCGGAAACTGGTCGTTGTGCCGGCCGCACACCACCTCGTCGGCCGCCGTCATGATGGCGTTCGCCTTGTCGAGCGGGAGCAGGCCGAGTTCCAGATTGACCATCGCGCAGGTCGCCTTGATCACCGCCAGGGCGTGGATCAGTTCCTCCGGCATGCGTTCGGTGGAAATCGCGAAGTGTTCGAGCGAGCGCTGGGTTTGCGCGCCCCAGAGGCGGTTGGCCGCCACCTCGATGCTCCCGAAACTGTCCTTTTCCAGCCGCGTCATGGCGCTGGTCCTGCCTAATGCCGGGCGCGCAACTCGGCGTTCAACTCGTCGGCGACCTCGGCCCAGTCGGCATCCTGGAGCAAGGCTTCACGCAGGAAACCGGCCTGTGATGCCGTCCAGAAGGGTGCTTCGTGCAGTTGAACGGTTTCGGCCAGCGGGCGGTGGCTTTCGATAAAGCGGGCAATGGCCGCCTCGTCGTTGGGCTGGCCGAGTTGGGCAAACAGATGGCTCATGTTGTGTACGGGACGTTCCATGGTGCACTCTCCTTTTTTTCCCGCGACGCCGGTGTCGCCGCGCCAGGACTATGCATTGGAGTCGGCGGCGCGGCAGAAGTTCGGGCGCTGTAGCAGCGATTCCTGAAGGGCCGGTGGCAAGGGCGGCGATTGCGGCCCTTGCCCCGGCGCCCATGGTGTTCCCTAGAAGCCGACCAGATCATCAACCGGCAGCACGAGTGGGGCGCCGGTTATCCGTTCCAGGGTTTTGCCGACGATGTCGACGTTGTTGTCGAAACCGCCGTGCGAGGCATTTTCGGTCTTCCTCGCCAAGCCGCCAGCGCCGCGCCGCGTGACGAATTTTTCTTCCTGATGAATGGTCAGGCGCTCTTTCAGCTTGCTGATTTTCGCCGCATTGCGCCAGTTGGTCAGGGCTTCGGCCGAACTGGACGAGCCGTCCCAGTCGGCGTACTGCGGGTTATAGACATTCTCCAGACCGAGGATGGGCATCCGCAAATCAGCCTCCAGGGCGTTGGAAACGAAATAGAGCAGGGACTTCTGGTAAATCTGCGCCACGTTGTCGTCCCGCTCGCATTGGTCGCCCAGGATATCCAGATAGAGTTTGTCCATGATCTCGGCTTGCGGTGCGTAGTGCCGGTTGGCAAAAGCGACGGTGCACGCCGGAGCGTACAGATGGACGGACTTGACGCAGGCCGTTAGGTCTTTCTGCGCCAGATTGCCGAGCAGCCGGCCAAGTACGATGGAGCCGGCGGAATGGCCGATCAGGTGCAATTCGAATTTGTCGCCCCAGCTACCGGCCAGCGAATGCAGCGCGTTGGTCAGCAGATCGCCGCCGCGCCCGCTTTCCGCTGCCAGTTCGGCGTTCTCCTTCATTTCGCTCCACAGCGGACGGGCAAAGGGGCGGCCGATGGTTTTTTCGACAATCGGGTCGCTGACCTTGTCGGTTACCCAGCCGCCGACGCCGCCGGCCATGCCCGCTTTGTTGGTCGTCTTGTCGGCCAGGATGTTGCCCAAGGATTCGAGCAGACCGCTCTTCCACACCAGAAACAGCGGGTAGCAGCCATTGCCGAGGAAATACCGTCCCATCGCCTGGGCGCGCTTGATCGCGCCACTTTCGTTGTTGAGGCCGCCGTGGGTATAGATCACCAGCCGCTTTTTCTTCTGCGCGTTCTGCCGGAACCAGGTGTCGGGCAGGATGCATGCCTGATTCTGCAAGGTTCGCGTGACGCCATCGAGTTTGTCGAAGCGGTCGACCCGCCCGTTGTTGCCGAGCACGATACTGTGCCGGTAGGCCGTTTCCTCGTCCCACCAGTTGGTTTGCGCCGCGGCCGATGCGGCCCCCGGCTTTTCCTTGCTGCCGGTCGCCAGACGACCCGAGACGACGCCCGGTACGCCCATCGCGGCAACCCAGACGTCCATCGCATGGGCCATCCAGTCGGCGTAGCCGATTACGGCAAAGCCGCCGGCGCCCCAGTTGTTGCCCCAGGAGTTCTGGATGATGAAGCCGGAACGGTTGAAACCGACCAGGGCGAAAGCGTGCCCGCCACTCCGGGATGGCTTGCCGTCGTAGTCGATGAGCGGCAGGGTGGCATGTGAGCTGGGCGGCTTGGCGCTCGCTTTCACCTTGTCCCAGCCTTTGTGGGTATAGGCCGAGGCATAGATCGCGCCGACATCCTGAATCGCCGCCTGCAAGTCGGTAATGGCCTGCGGGTCGATGCGGTAATACACGCCCAGCGTCCGCTCGATCGAATCGACATCCCAACCCGCGGCCGGCAGGGCTTCGTCGCCCGCCCCGTAAGGCCAGTTGGATTCGAGGCAGACCCCATTGTGATACCAGCCCTTGAGCGCGCCGCGACAACTTGAGCCATCGTAGTTTTCACCCTCGTACTCATCGAAACGCCGGGCGAATTTGTACAGCATGCGCGGACTGACCGACTCAAGCTTCTTCGGCATTCCGCCGGCCCGCCAGCGCAGGTAGTTGATGACGCAGGCCAGGCCGAAGCCGGTGCAGGCGCCTTCTTGTCCCTGGTCGAGAATCAGTCCGGCCTGGGTATAGGCGCCCATGAACTGCTTGATTTCGTCATCCGCCGGGAAGGCCTGCGCCAGCGAGTGGGGCGGCGGCATGTAGGGGCGGTCGCGGAGATCAGCCAGGTCGGGCGTGACATTGAGCGTTGCCCGGCGCGCCGCGACCGGCGCGCCGGCCACGGCCTTGGCGCCGACCAGCGGTAGCACGGCGCTGCCCCATATTTTCTGGGCCATCTGGAAGGTTTCGGAGAAGCGCTCCAGCCCGTGGCTGCCGCCATTGATCACCTTGCGGGCCGCTTTCAAGTCATTCTTGCTCAAGGCTTTGACCAGCTTTTCCCGGTTGGCGCCGAGAAAGGCAGCCAGCAGGCAGGCGGCCACTTCCGGCGCACAGGCACTGTCCGGGTTCTCGGCCAGCGGAATGTTGAGCACCTTGCCAAATTTCTCGTAGTTTTCGCGCCCGGTCAATTGCACGAAACCCCGCCCGCGATAACGTCCGCCATCGCCGGGATTCTTGTTGCCCAGCCGGCCGTCGTAGGCGCTGAAGGCGGCTTGGCCGGGCCGGGTATTGAAATGCGACGGCAGTTCGGCTATCGGCACAAAACCCTCGGTCTCGGCCCGTATGGTGCCCAGCGCGACGGCGATCAGGTTGGCATCGGTCAGGCCGAAGGCGGCCAGTGCGGCGGTGACGTAAGGCAGATTGGTGGCGATGTTCGAGGTTCTGGTGAAGGGAAACAGCTTGGCCACCAACGCCGTGTCCACCTTGACGGTGAGTTCCGCGGGCGGCGAAATCCCCAGGGCAGACAAGCAGCGCGGCCCGCCGATGCCATCCGCCACCAGACCGACGCTCGATTGCCAGGCGCGCAAGGCGGTCTCGGTATCGACATTGAAGTCCTCGCCGGTCGCCAGTCCGGGATAGGTGGCGGCGTCCTCGGCCAGGGCCTTGCGCAAGGCCTTCTTCAGTTCGGCAACCTCCTTGCCGACGTTGCCGCGCATCAGTAGCAGCATGTCAATTTTTGTATTTGCCATTTTCAAGCCTCCTTGTGGTGGTTGAATCAACAACAACGTCGCCGCGGGCAACACATTGTTGTGTCTGTTAAACGCTTACCTGACCAGCGTTTCCCGAGCGGGGGCGGTGCATTCGGTATAGCCGGCCTTGGCCGTGCGGTTTGGGCACCAGGTGTTCAAGTTGACGATGTAGGCATCGCTACGCCGGTTCTTCGCCTTGAAGAGAAGCTGCTCCGCGTCGGAACGATCGGCGGCGGTGGCGACACTACGGAATGAGCCCTGGCGGAAAAAGATCGCGGTGTTGGTGAGGCCGTATTTTTTTGCCGCTGTTTCGGCCTCGTACTGCGCCGCCGCAAGATCGGTGTCGCCGCCGTAAACCACCCCCCATTGCAGCGCGGTGCCCGATGAGGTTTGCGCCTTTTCAACCAGTGCGGCACTTGAGGCAATAGTCACTTGCACACTGGCTTCGACCTTGGCCGAAGCCAGTTTCAGTTTTTTGTTTTCCTCTTCAAGTTCGCTCAGCAGAAGCTTCTCGGCCGGATCGCTGGTCCGTGCTTGGGCCGCGGCCAGTGCCTTGGAGAGCTTTTCGTTCTGGGCCGTCAAGTCGGTGATGTTGGCTTGCGCTTCCTTGAGTGCCTGGTCTGACTCGACCAGTTTGGCCTTCCACTTGAAGCCGACAATGCTGCCTTCCTCAAAGCCGGCGCTGACCAGCAAGTTGTTGAAGGTGGTCGGGAAGGCCAGCAACAGGACTACCAGGGCGAGCAGCAAAGTGTCCCGGACCAGCGCCACGAGGTCCTTCCACGTGCTCAGGAAAGTAGTCTTGCTGTCCGGGTTTGATGGGGTAGTCATAGCGATTGAGGCTATCGCATGGCATATACTAAAAACATCATTCAAATGAATGATCTTGGGGGACGGAGCTAGACTTGATGATGCTCGACGCAGTTTCGCCGCGCTGTCAGCGCAACGAGAAGAATTGCTTGAGCCGGTGATTGACCGACAGAGACAGGAGGGACCGATGCCTGAGCAAATGCACGAACTTGATCGCCTGGCCGGACAGTTGTTTCAGAGCGTTTTGACGCCTGACCGGCTGCCGGAGGTGATGGACTCTCTGGCGACTTGGTTGCAGCCGCTAGCCGGTATCGGAACTCCGGCCGGGGGCGCGGTGCCGAATTGGCCCCGTATCGTCGATCTGTTCGTCCATTGCCGGGCGCTGCGCGAGTTTGCCGATCATGCGGCCAGTTCGGCTCATCCCAGCCATGTCGCGGCGATCATTCTGACGCCGAGTGCCCGGGTTCTCGACTGCGATTACCGGGGCGAGTCGTTTCTCAAGGCCGGCAATGTCATGCGCATGCAGGGTGGTCAACTGCAGTGCACGGTGGCCGGTTTTCAGCCGCGCTTCAACGCGGCGTTGAAGGAAACGGTGGGTACCGGCCGAACGACGAACTTTCTGCTGCATCCGCCGGAGCAGCCGGCACAGCGCTTCAGCCTGACCCTGACCGGGATGCAACCGGGACTCCCGGCCGGAGATGAAGGCGGCGCCGCGAGGATTCACGACATCCTGTGTCTGGTCGCGCCACTCGATGGCCGGCGGATCGCGACGGCGCGCCAGCTGATGGATCTGTTCGGTTTGTCCGCTGCCGAAGCGCGTCTGGCGCGCGCCATCTGTCACGGCGATTCGGTCGAGGAATACGCCCGCGAGCAAGGTTTGCGTTTGCCCACGGTGCGCACCCAGCTCAGTTCGATCTTCAATAAAACCGGCACCACGCGCCAGGCGACGCTGGTTCGCCTGATTGCCGGCATACCGGTGGTGCGCGATCTGGCCTAGCTTGCCTGGGCGCCGTTCAGGAAGCGCCGGCGCAGATAGCTGATGATCTTGGCCGACTCGTACAGCCACTGGCTGTGGCCGGCCTGATCGGTGATTTTCAGGCAAGGCACCTTGGCCTGTCCGCCGCCGTGCACCAGGTCTTCGCGATTTTTCCCCGGCTGCTGCGCGTCACGTTGCTCGATGTTCAGCGACAGGCGGCGCATTTCCTGCCTGACCTTGATGCAGAAAGGGCAGGTCTTGTATTGATAGAGCACGATGCTGCTGCATTGCCGATCGACTTCGTCCTGTGCTGCTGGTGGGCGAACCAGACCGGTCGGCCGGGTCAGCCGCTCGCCCAGCAGCAGCAAGGGGCCGATGACGAGGCGCAGGGTTTTGAAGAAGGCTCTGATGACAGTTTTCATGGTCGATTCCGGGAATGTGGCGGGAGACTGCCGGGACGCCGGCAGTCATCTCCTTGTGCAGGGGCTGATCGGCCAGCCCGTTAAAGCCTCACCGGCCGGGGCGGGCCGGCGGGGTCTGGCTCAGGCGTTGGGCAGGGCAGCGTGGGCTTTTTCGTATTCCTTGAGCAAACGCTGGTGCAGCTCGCAGCCTTCAAGATTCAGGCCGGGCGATTGCAGGCCGAAGAAACGCTGGTCGCCGTCGATCAGATCGGTCGCCAGGTCCAGCGTTTCGTCGCCGTACAGACCGACCAGGGCGGCTTCGTAGGCGTCCGGATCGTCCAGTTCAAGCAGGGTTTCGATGCAGCGGTAGGTACGGCGACGGGCAGCGTCGAGCTGCTCGAACTGGCCTACCCATTCGCAGCCTTCACGCACCGCGTCCATGTCGCCGGCGGCCAGGGCGAGCATGGTCTTTAGTTCGCCGACGCGGAGATCGGCCCACAGCGAGCCGGCATCCGGGGCGAGGCCGATCAGCGCGGCGACCGGGCGTTCATCGGTGATGTTCAGCTCGTTCAAGGTGTCGAGCAGATCGCCGCATTCATCGTCGCTCAGCTCGGCGAGGTGCAGGATGGCCGGGCGGACGATGGCGCCGTTGCTGTTGTTTTCCCATTCCAGGTCGTCGATCGGGTAGATCTCCGACATCCCGGGGACCAGGATGCGGCAGGCGTAGACGCCGAGATGGTCGAAGTCGGCGACGTAGATGTCATGGCCGTCGGCCTGGATGCATTCGCACAGCCAGGCGTAGTCGTCGGTGGTCCGGCCGTTTTCCAGATCGTTGAAGTTCCAGTCGACGAACTCGAAATCCGGCGTCTCATTGAAGAAGTTCCAGTGCACGATGCCGCTCGAATCGACGAAGTGGATTTCGATATTCGGCGCGCTGGCCACTTCGTCGAGGTCGAATCCGGGCGGTGGGAAGCCGTCGAGCGCTTCGAGGGCGCGGCCCTGCAGCAGTTCGGTGAGAGCGCGTTCGAGGGCGATTTCAAAGCGCGGATGGGCGCCGAAGCTGGCGAAAACGCCCTGGTCGTGCGGGTTGAGCATGGTCACGCACATCACCGGGTACTGGCCGCCGAGCGAGGCGTCCTTGACCAGGATGCCGAAGCCGGCGGCACGCAGGCCGGTAATGCCGGCGGCGATGCCCGGATAGCGGGCGATGACTTCTTCCTGCACGTCCGGCAGGCACAGGCCTTCGCCGATCACCTTGAACTTGACGTGGCGTTCGAGAATTTCCGACAGCGCCTGGGCGCGCGCCTCGGCCGGGGTATTGCCGGCCGACATGCCATTGCTGACATACAGGTTGCTGATGATATTGACCGGGAAAAAGACCTCGGCGGCGTCGCTCTGGCGGATATAGGGAATGGCGCAGATGCCGCGCTCGAAATTGCCGGAATTGATGTCGACCAGCATTTCGGCCGGGATGCCGTTATCCGGGTTGTAGAAGGCCTGCAGTTCCGGGGTCAGCAATTCGGCCGGCCAGGCGGTGTCGGCATCGCCCTGGGCGAGGGCAAACCAGCGTTCGCGCGGGTAGTGGGTGAAGGCGCGCTGGGCGATCGCTTCGCCGAGATAGTAATGGTTCCAGAAGTAATTGCAGGACAGCCGCTCGAAAAACTCGCCGAGTGCGCTGGCTTGCGCCGCCAGTTTGCTGGCCCCCTTGCCGTTGGTGAACATCAGGTGACAGGCGCGATTGCGCACATGCACCGACCACACGTTATCGACCGGGTTCAGCCATGAGCATTCCTCGATATCGAAACCGCGTGCTGCCAGTTTGGCCTGCATCGAGGAAATGGAGTGTTCGAGGGAGGCATCTTTGCCCGGAATAAAGTGTTCGGTTTGCATCGGGCGTCCTGCCAAAGGGGGAAACGGTTAGGCAGCGGTGATGCTGCGGCAGGCAGTGTACGTCAACGCACCCCGAAGGCTGTGCAAAATTGTGACGGGCGCCGGGTTATCGTTTCGGCACTTGAGATGAGCCGGCTTGATCGGGCTTGAAAACGGCGCAGTCACGGTCGAGGCGATATTCGGTGCCAGTTAGGCATCTACTTCGCCTTTCGCCGATAGGCCCCAGGTGGGCTGCCGGTCCATTTCTTGAAGGCACGGTGAAAAGTCGTCGGGTCGTCGAAGCCGATCTGGTTACCAATCAGGGCAACCGGCATCCTGGTTTTGGTCAGGCGCTGAATAGCCACATCCCGCCGCAGCTCATCCTTGATCGCCTGGAAGCTGGTGCCTTCTTCACCGAGGCGGCGGGAGAGCGTGCGCAGGGAAAAGTGAAGCGCCTTGGCCACGTCCTCAATGCCGCTTGTCTGATCCAGCCTCTTCTCGAGGAATTCGCGGACCCGGTGGCTGACGATGCGTTCGGCAAAGGAAACGAACATCCAATCGGCCGGGGCGCGGGCGAGAAATTCGCTCAGCGAGTGCTTGTCCTGGCGGATGGGGGTTTGCAGCTGGCTGCTTTCGAAATACAGGGCGGTCAGCGGTTGATCGAAATAGGCCGGTCCGGGATAAAGGAAAACGTATTCCGAGACGTGCGCCGGGCGCGAGTAGGTGAAATCGATGCGGGCCAGCGGCATCTTCCGACCCGAAAGCCAGGAGGCAATGCCGTGTACCAGTTTGAGCATCATTTCCTGGGCAAAGAAGTTGTTGGCTGTCTCGACGGTTTTGGGAATCAGCGCTATCTGTACCAGGTTGTCCTTGTTGTCGAGCTCGAACGCAAGATCGTCGAGGATGAGGCGAAAGAACTGCGTATATCGATACAGCGCAGCAATCAGATTGGCCGATTCGAGCATGCTCAGGCACAGGAACTTCAACGTGCCGCCACGCAGCGGCCGCGAAAACATGCCGGGCGTTTCGTCGTCAATCTCTCTGGCCAGCAAGCGGTAAAGGCTGGCGAACTGGTCGGTTGTGACCCGGGCGCTGCTTTCTTCGAGCAAGTCCGGGGCGATGCCGACGCGGTGGATATAAGCCTCGCGTTGCTGTGCCTCAAGCGGGATGCCGCTCAGCAGATTCCGGATGAACTGGATGGGAACAGTGGTTGAAGACTTGCTCATGGTGTTCCTGGCGGCAATGTTTGTGTCAGCTCGGGGGTGGAACAATTTTTGGCCGATTGTGCAATGTTTTCGGCGTGACCGGCAAGCGCGCCATTTTTATGGTTAGTACAATCAGTTTCGCAATCAGTCATCGAAGTGCGGAAAATTTTGAGGTTTCTGGCAAGCAGTAAGGAGGAGGTCGGCGTGAAGACGAATTTATCCAATCTGATATCGGAATTGTCCGGGCCAGCAAAGTGCGGTGCGGCAGCATCGACGAGACCTGCGAGAAGGAAATCGAAGTAATGTACGGAAAGAGCGAGCTGGCCAATGCTTGACGGCACGATTCTGATTCGTCGGGAGGGGGGCATTGCAACGCTGACCCTCAACCGCCCGGCAAGCCGCAACCTGCTTGACATGGAGATGGCGCTGGCCCTGCGCGCCGGCCTCGACGAAGTGGCGATCGACGCCTCGGTGCGGGCCGTGGTAGTGCAGGCGGCCGGTAAGCACTTCATGGTCGGGGGCGATGTGAATTGGTTTCACGGGCTGCTTGATGCCGCGCCGAGCGAGCGCCGGACCCAGCTCAACCGGATGATCGACGAGGTGCACGGTGCCATCGGCCGTATCCGCAACATGGACAAGCCGGTATTGGCCGCCGTGCGGGGTGCCGTAGCCGGCTTTGGCTTTTCGCTGATCGCGGCCTGTGACCTGGTGGTGGCTGACCGGACTGCCTTTTTCACGCTGGCCTACAGTGGCCTGGGGGCCTCGCCGGATGGCGGCTCGACGTATAGCCTGCCGCGCCTGCTCGGGCCGAAGCGGGCCATGGAAATGGCCCTGCTCAATGAGCGCATGGATGCCGCCAAGGCTCAAGAGGTCGGCCTGATCAACCGCGTCGTCGAGGCCGCTGAACTCGATGCCGTGGTGGCCGAACTATCCACTCGCCTGGCCGCCGGGCCGACGCTCGCCTTTGCCCGAACCAAACACCTGATCAACGAATCCCTGGAACACAGCCTGACCGACCAGTTGCAGGCGGAAGAGCGGGGTTTTCTCGAATCCTCGCTGACCGGGGATTTTGCCGAAGGCGTGCGGGCCTTCGTGGAGAAGCGTATGCCTGAATTCCACGGGCGCTAGGCCCGTTCGCCCCTTTGCCGCTGCCGACGGGCAGTCCGGCAAATTTTCACGTACCGCTGATACGCGACCCTGATGCGGTCATCGGGTTCTTTTTGCCCAAAATTTCGGAGAAACACTGATGGACTTTTCGCTCACTGAAGAGCAACGCATGATCCAGGATCTGGCCCGCGAGTTCGCCGATCGCGAAATCGCGCCGCCGGCGGCCCAGGCTGATGTGGACAAGGCTTTTCCGCTGGCCGTCCAGCAAAAGGCGCTGGAACTGGGTTTGCTGAACATTGGCCTACCCACCGAATACGGCGGTGCCGGCCTCGGGTGTCTGGAGGTTGCCTTGGTCACCGAGCAATTTTGCCGTGCCTGCCTGGGAATCGGTACGACGCTGTGCATCAATGCCCTGGCTGCCGAGCCGATCCTGCTGGCCGGCAACGACGCGCAGAAGCGTACCTATTTCTCCCGCTTGGTGGCTGGCGAATTCGCCAGCTTTGCGCTGACCGAGCCGGGGGCCGGGTCCGATTCCGCGGCGATTCGTACCGCGGCGAAACGGGTGGCGGGCGGGTACCAACTATCCGGTAGCAAGATCTGGATTTCCAACGCCTCGCTGGCTAGCTTTATGGTGGTTTTTGCCAAGACCGATCCGGCGGCCGGGCACAAGGGAATCAGCGCCTTCATCGTTGAGCGCCAGTCGGCCGGCCTTTCCGTCGGCGAACCGCTGGGCAAGCTGGGCCAGCGCGCGGCGCCGAGCTGTGAGGTGTTTTTCGATCAAGTCTTTGTGCCGGAAGCCAACCGCCTCGGTGCTGAGGGCGAAGGTTTCTCGATCGCCATGCGCACCTTCGACCAGTCGCGGCCGATGGTGGCGGCCTTCGGTCTCGGCCTGACCCAGCGTTGCATTGATGAGTCGCTGGCCTATGCCTGCGAACGCCAGTCGATGGGCAAGCGCCTGATCGACCATCAGGTCATCGCCCATCGTCTGGCCGACATGCGCATCCGTCTCGAAGCTTCACGCCTGCTGACCTACCAGTCGGCCTGGCTGGCCGACCAGGGCTTGCGCAATACCGCCCAGGCCTCGATCGCCAAGGCCTTCACCTCGGATGCCGCGATGTGGGTGGCGACCGAGGCGGTCCAGATTTTTGGCGGCATGGGCTACAGCACCGAGTACCCCGTCGAGAAACTGTTTCGCGATGCCAAGGTGTTGCAGATCTACGAGGGCACTAGCGAAATTCAACGCAACATCATCGCCCGAGACATGGAACGGGCCTGAGCCGGTTTCCCCCTATTCATTGCAAAGGAAGCAAGATGCAGAACTCTCTAGATCCAGTCATCCTGGCCGCGGTCCGTACCCCCTTCGGGCGCCGCAACGGCGCTTTCCGCCAAACCCGTTCCGACGAACTGCTGGCCGGGATCGTCAGTGAAGCCGTGCGGCGTTCCGGCGTGCCGGTCGCCGGTATTGCCGATGTGATTGCGGGCTGCGTTAGCCAGGCTGGCGAACAGGGCGCCAACATCGCCCGCCAGGCCGTGCTGCTGGCTGGCCTGCCGGCCGAGATTCCCGGGGTCAGCCTGAACCGGATGTGCGGCTCCAGCCAGTATGCCGTGCATGCGGCCGCCCAGTCGATTTTGGCGGGCGACGCCGAGTTTGCTGTCGGTTGCGGCGTCGAGAACATGAGCCGGGTACCGATGTTTCTCGACCTGACGCTGGGCAAAGGCGACTTCAAGGGCTTTGACAACCTGCACCCCGGCATCATGGCCCGGTTCGCCATTCCGCATCAGGTCGAGAGCGCCGAACTGATCGGCGACCACTGGCAGATCAGCCGCAGCGAGTGCGACGAATTTGCCAGGGAGAGTCATCGGCGCGCTCACGCTGCCCGATTGGCCGGCGTGCACCAGGAAATTGTGCCGACGGCAGGTGTCGACAAGGAAGGCAACGCGATCACCCTCGATTACGACGAAGGCGTGCGGCCGGTGATCGACGTCGACAAGATGTCGGCCATGGCGCCCGTCTTCCGTACGCCTGAAACGGGTGTCGTGACGGCCGCCAACGCCAGCCAGATGTCCGATGGCGCGGCCGCCATCGTGCTGGGCAGCGCCGCGGCCGCAGCGCGCCTGGGCCTCAAGCCGAAGGCCCGCTTCAGGGCGCGGGTGGTGGTCGGTTCCGACCCGGTGCTGCAACTGACTGGCGTCATCCCGGCCACTCATCTGGCACTGAAAAAAGCCGGGCTGAGCATTGCCGATCTGGACTGGATCGAGGTCAATGAAGCCTTCGCCACCGTCGCCATTGCCTGGGTACGGGAGTTTTCGCCGGACATGGAAAAGTTCAATCCCTGGGGCGGCGCGATTGCCCACGGTCATCCGCTGGGTAGCACCGGGGCCGGCCTGATGGCCAAAATGCTCAGCGGCCTGGAGTCGCGTGACGGTCGTTTCGGCCTGCAGGTGATGTGCATCGGCCATGGCATGGCTACTGCCACCATTATCGAACGTATGGCCTGAGGGCCAGGGCCTTAACCACGAATTCGGAAGGAATGATCATGCCAAACACCTTAGCGCCGGAAATCAAACAGACTATTCGCAACACGCTGGGCGATGCACTGCAGCGCGCCGTTCGTCGCTCGCCGAACAAGGAGGCGCTGATCTTCGGGCAGCGCCGCTGGACCTACCAGGAGCTCGCCGTCGCCGCCAATCGCGTGGCGAATGGCCTGCTTGCCGCGGGCTTGCAAGCGGGTGATCGCGTCGCCGCCTACGGCAAGAACTCGGATGCCTACGTGCTGCTCTGGCTGGCCTGCAACCGGGCCGGCCTGATTCATGTGCCGATCAACTACGCGCTGACCGAAGGGGAACTGAAATATATTCTCGATCAGTCCGGGGCCAAGGCCGTGTTCCACGATGTGGCCATTGCCGAGCATGTCATGCATCTGAAGCCCGCCTTGCAATGCACGCTGTACGGCACGTTTTACGACGGCAATGAACTTGATGTTTTGGCTATGGCGGAACGGCGGGGTGGGGAGCAGCTGCCGGATGTCGCGATTGACGAGAATGCCGTCGCCCAGATTCTCTATACCTCCGGCACGACCGCCAACCCGAAGGGGGCGATGATGACCCATCGGGCCTTGCTCGCCGAATACGCCAGCGCCATCGTCGCCGTCGAAATTACTGCGACGGATCGCTCGCTGGCCTCGCTGCCGCTCTATCACTCGGCCCAGATGCACGTCTTCCTGATGCCGCAGCTGCTGATGGGGGCGACCACGCTGATCATTCAGGCGCCGTTGCCGGAGGTGTGTTTCGATACCATCGTTCGCGAAGGCATCACCTCCTTCTTTGCTCCGCCGACGGTGTGGATTTCGCTGCTCCGTCATCCGGGCTTCGATCGCCACGACCTGTCCAGCCTGCGCAAGGGCTATTACGGTGCTTCGATCATGCCGGTGCCGGTTCTCGAAGAACTACGCAGCCGCCTGAGTTCGCTACGGGTTTTCAATTGCTACGGACAAAGCGAAATCGCTCCGCTGGCGACGGTGCTTTCCCCCGAGGATCACCTGATTGCGCCGGCCTCGGCCGGGCGGCCGATCCTGAATGTCGAGACCCGGGTGGTCAATGAACAGATGGAGGAGATGCCGGTCGGGGAAATGGGCGAGATTGTCCATCGCACGCCGCAAGCCATGATCGGCTACTGGGACAAACCCGAGCAGACGGCCGAGGCCTTTCAGGGCGGCTGGTTCCACTCCGGCGATGTCGGCTATTTCGATGCAAACGGCTTCCTGTTCATCTGCGACCGCATCAAGGATGTGATCAACACCGGCGGGGTGGTCGTTTCCAGCCGCGAGGTCGAGGAGTGCCTGTACACCCATCCGGCCGTTGCCGAAGTCGCCGTCATCGCCTTGCCTGATGCGAAGTGGGTCGAGGTGGTGAGCGCGGTGGTCAGCCTGAAGGCCGGCGCCAGCGTCACGGAAGAGGAGTTGATCAACTTCGCGAAGGGCAAGATCGCGCCGTTCAAGGTGCCCAAGTACATCTTTTTCAAGCAGGAATTGCCGCGCAACACGGCCGGCAAGTTGCTCAAGCGCGAATTGCGTCGGGAATTCGCCGGCTAGTCCGGTCTGGTCGTCCCTAACAAACGAGGAATGCCGCCCGACAGGCGGCCTGAATCTCAGGAGTAAGTCATGTTTACAGGGCAATGCATCAAGCTCAGTCGTCTGGATGGCGACATCGCCCAGCTCGTTTTCGATCGTCAGGGCGAGACCATCAACAAGCTGGATCGCACCACGCTACTCGAGTTGGCGCGCGTGGTTGCGCTGCTGGCCGCCGATTCGAGCATTCGTGGCGTGCTGGTCTCCAGCGCCAAGGATAAATTCATTGTCGGTGCCGATATCAAGGAATTCGGCGAACTGTTTTCCCGCGACGATTCAGAACTGGATGCCCACATGAAATGGGCTAACCGGATATTTTGCGACTTCGAGGATTTGCCTGTGCCCAGCGTGGTGGCGATCAATGGCATGGCGCTCGGCGGTGGCCTGGAGTTTGCGCTGAGCGGAACCCTGCGGATGATGGCCGATGATGCGCTGATCGGCCTGCCCGAGGTCAGTCTTGGCCTGTTCCCCGGCTATGGGGGAACGGTGCGCCTCTCTCGTCTCGCGGGCGCCGAAGTGGCGGTCGACTGGATCGTCAGTGGCAAACCGCGGCGGGCAGCCGAGGCCCTGGCTGGCGGGGTGGTTGATGCGGTCAGTCCGGCCGATCTGCTGCTGGCGCAAGCAGCGGAACTATTGCGGCAAGCGATTTCCGGTGAAATCGATGCCGATGCCTGCCGGCGGAAGAAACTGGGTGCGCTGCCCGGGGACAAGGCGAGCCGGGATGCCATTTTTTCCCAGGCCCTGGCCAGACTGTCAAAGTCTATCGGACAGCACCAGCCAGCCGCCCGGATGGCCGTTGAAGCCCTGGCGCAGGGGGCCGACTGCGTTCGGGATGGTGCGCTGGACTACGAACGGCAGGCATTGATTCGGGTCGCCAAGACACAGGCGGCCGATGCGATGATCCAGGCTTTTCACAATCAGCAGGCCTTGAAAAAGCTGTTCAACCGGCATCGGGCCAATGCCCGGCCAGTCAAGGCCGCTGCCGTGCTGGGCGCCGGGATCATGGGGGGCGGCATCGCCTACACCAGTGCCAGTAAAGGCGTGCCGGTTCGTCTTAAGGATATCTCTCAGGGGCAGCTGGATCTGGGGATCGCCGAAGCCAGCAAGCAGATCGGGCGCCAGATCAAAAGTGGCCGACTGAGCGAGGACAAGGGGCAGAAGGTGCTGGCGTCGATCCTGCCGCAACTGGATTACGCCGGCTTTGCCGATCGCGATGTCGTCGTCGAGGCGGTCGTCGAGAACCTGAAGATCAAACATGCCGTACTGGCTGAGCTGGAAACGGTGGTTGGGCCGAACACCATCATCGCCTCCAATACCTCGAGTCTGCGCATCGACGAGATTGCCGCGCCGCTGCAACGGCCGGAGAGTTTCGTCGGCATGCATTTTTTCAACCCCGTACCGGTCATGGCGCTGGTCGAGATCATCAAGGGCAGCCGGACCAGTGAGGTCGCGGTGTCTACCGCCGTCGATTACGCCGTGAGCATGGGCAAGACGCCGATCGTCGTGCAGGATTGCCCCGGCTTTCTGGTGAATCGAATCCTGACGCCCTATGTGCGCGCCTTCATCGATCTGGTGGCCGATGGCGTCGATTTTGTCCGCATTGACCGGGTCATGGAGGACTTCGGCTGGCCGATGGGGCCGGCCTACTTGATGGACGTCGTCGGGATCGATACCGGCTGCCATGTCTTCGACGTGATCTCGGCCGGCTATCCGGAGCATATGCCGAAGCAGGAGCGCAACGCGCTGGCGGTGATGGTGGCCAACAAGCGTTACGGGCAAAAGAACGGTATCGGCTTCTACCGTTATGAGAACGATCCAAACGGCAAGCCGAAGAAAACGGTGGCCGAGGACAGTTACCAACTGCTGAAGTCGATTCAGTCAGCTCAGCCGAAAGAAGTTTCAGATCAGGAAATCAGCGAACGGATGATGCTCAGT
The DNA here is from genome assembly GCF_020510685.1 of Dechloromonas denitrificans. Taxonomy (NCBI): domain Bacteria; kingdom Pseudomonadati; phylum Pseudomonadota; class Betaproteobacteria; order Rhodocyclales; family Azonexaceae; genus Dechloromonas; species Dechloromonas denitrificans. The sequence goes on along the minus strand of NZ_CP075185.1, from coordinate 2,873,124 downwards.
TCCATCCTGGAGGCTGCCCGGGCGCTTGAGGGTGGCGTGGTGGCGACGGCCGGGGAACTGGATGTGGCGATGCTGCTCGGCATCGGCTATCCGCCATATCTCGGCGGGCCGCTGAAATACGTGGACTGGCTTGGTCTGCCAAAAATCGTCGAACTTGGCGAGAAATATGCTCATCTCGGGCCGCAATATCGCGTCACCGAGAAAATTCGTCAGATGGCGGCCGGCGGAGTGAGGTTTTACGGATGAGCGAATAAGCGGTCATTCGGCTTCAAATGAAAAAAGCGGGGATGGCCTTGTGGTGGCCATCCCCGCTTTTTTATGCAGCAACCGGAATCAATGCCGGTTCTGGATTTCCTCGATGTAGCCGAGCATCCCGGTATGGATGTTGCCGGCGTTGCCTTCGTCGGTGTCGATGTGCATGGCCAGGCGGAAATTGGGATTCACCCGAACCACAACATCGCCGAAGATCAGCTCGCGCTCGCCTTCGACGCGGACGCGGACGACATAGTTGTCGCGCACCCGGAAACGCATCGCATCTTCCGGCGACATGTGGATGTGGCGCTGGGCGCAGACCACGCCGCGCTCGATGGTGGTGCTGCCGTACGGGCCTTCGAGCGTGATGCCGGGCGTCCCGGCAAGGTCGCCGGACTGGCGGATCGGCGGCTGGATGCCGAGCTTGAACTGCTCGGTCATGGCGATCTCGACCTGGGTTTCCTTGCGTGTCGGACCGAGCACGCGGACCTTGGCGATGCGCCCCTTGGGACCGACCAGATGGACCTGTTCCTCGCAGGCGAATTGCCCCGGCTGCGACAGCTCATGCATCGGGGTCAGCTGGTGGCCGGGGCCGAACAGCGCCTCGACGTCGGCCTGTGCCAGATGCACGTGGTGGGCCGAGATTTCGACCGGAATGGCCGGCGTTTCCTCGGCCCTGGCTTCCAGTAGCAACTGGTTGCGTTCGATGGCGCGTAGCGCCTCCCAGGCGACCAGGCGTTCGTCGTCGTTGGTGACGACGAGGATGGTGACCGGCGAATCGTCGGCCGAAATGATGGCGTGCGAGCCCAGTTTGCCGAGATTGCGGTTCTTTTCCTCGTCGAGCTTGATACCCATGTAGCCGAGGCCCTGGCAGGCCAGGCTGCGCACCGTGGCGCTGCTTTCGCCGATGTCACCGGTAAAGGCCAGGACATCGATGCCGCCCATCGCCGCGACGTAGGCGCCGATGTTCTTGCGCACCTGGTAACAGAAGGCCTTGTGGGCGAGTAGGGCGCGGTGATGGCCGTCCTCGGCCGCCGCCTCGATTTCCTGGATGTTGCTGGAAATCCCGGAAATGCCCTTGAGGCCGCTTTCGGTGTTGATCAGCGTCGAGAGCTGTTCCGGCGACATCTGGTGCTTGTCCATCAGGTGGATCATCACCGCCGGATCGATGCTGCCGGAACGGCTGGGCATGATCAGGCCGTCGGTCGGCGTCATGCCCATCGTCGTGTCGATCGAACGGCCGTGGTCGATGGCGCACAGCGAGGCGCCGATGCCGAGATGGCAGGAAACGATCTCCAGTTCGCCAAGCGGGCGTTTGAGGACTTCCGCCGACTTCAGCGAAACATAGCGGTGCGAGGTGCCGTGGAAGCCGTAACGGCGGATGCCGTGCTGCTTGTAGAGGTCGTAGGGCAAGCCGTAGAGGTAGGCGTAGGGCGCAAGCGTCTGGTGGAAGGCGGTATCGAACACGGCAACCTGCGGCACGCCCGGGAAATGCTTGAGGGCGACGCGGATACCGGCGACGTTTTCGGGATTGTGCAGGGGGGCGAAGACCGAGAGTTCCTCGATTTCGGCAATCACCGCCGGCGTGATGACGACTGAACTGGAAAAACGGTTGCCGCCATGCACGACGCGGTGGCCGATGGCGGTGACTTCTTCCGGATGGAAGGTGAAGGCGTCGCCGAGCAGGGCGGTCGCTTCGCGCATCACCGAGAACAGTTCGGACAGCTTGAAGGGAGCGTGTTCCAGGGTTTTCTGCTGGGGTCCGACGCTGACCGTGATATGGGCGAATTCCTTGTCGGCGTTATCGATGATGCCGTGGATGTCGGCGCCGCTCTCCTGCGTGTCGTAGATGCCGAAATGAATCTGGCTGATCCCGACATTGAGGACGACGATCTTGCCCGGCGTATTGGTGTTCAGCGACAGCGCGTAGGGATCGTCGGACTTGGCGACGGCGCGGGCCTGGGCGGTGACCAGATCGACCGACATGGCGCGCGTCCGGTCGGCCAGTTGGCGGGAGAGATAGCCGACCGCCTTCGGGTTGGTCAGGATGTGGCTGTTGAAGACCTCCTGCGGAATCATCAGCACGAAGCAGCGGTTGCCGGCGATCACGTCGGCGACAATGCGGTCGCCGGTGAGCAGCGACATCACGCCGAAGACGTCGCCGGACTCCAGCTGACTGATCACGGCCCGGGTGCCGGTGTTGTCGGTCATCGAAATCTCGGCGTGGCCGCTGATCATCACGCCGATGAACTTGCCCTCGTCGCCGGTTTCCAGAATGGCCTCGTTGCCTTCGTAGGTGGCGAGCCGGGACTTGATGACGATTTCCTCGACCTGGTCGGCCGGGAAGTTTTCGAACAGGCGTACCTGCTCAAGGAAAAAACGTTTCAGATCGATTTCGCTCATGCTCGCCTCGCTTGAATTCAATATATTTATCAAGCAACAGACTATCACTTTGCTGCGGTGCAGCAAAGGCCTCCCATGGAAAGTGCTAATCGTCCGGAAAGCCCGGTTTCCGGTTGATCTCGGTCGAAGCCCGCAGCTTTCGATAAACTGTCACTGTTTTCTGCCAGAATCCGTCTTTCAAACAACACCCGCCACTTTGGATTTGCCATGACCTACAAAGTTTTTGTCGACGGCCAGGAAGGTACGACCGGCCTGCAGATCAACGAATACCTCGCCAAACGTCCCGATGTTTCGCTGCTCAAAATCGCGTCGGACAAGCGCAAGGACCTCGCCGAGCGCAAGCGCCTGATCAACGAATCCGACGTCACCTTCCTGTGTTTGCCGGACGATGCGGCCAAGGAATCGGTGACCCTGGTCGACAATCCCGATACCTGCATCATCGATGCTTCGACCGCCCATCGGATCAATCCGGACTGGGTCTTCGGCCTGCCCGAACTGGCGCCGCAGCAGCGCGACAAAATCCGTCAGTCGAAGCGCATCGCCAACCCCGGTTGCCATGCCTCGGCCTTCATCCTGGCGCTCAAGCCGCTGGTTGCTGCCGGCCTGCTGCCGGCCGCGACGCAGATTGCCGCCAATTCGATCACCGGCTACTCCGGCGGCGGCAAGAAGATGATCGAGGACTACCAGAGCCCGGCCCGCATCGACGCCCCGCGGCCCTACGCCCTCGGCCTGGCCCACAAGCACCTGCCGGAAATGGCCGCCTACACCGGCTTGACCGTCGCGCCGATCTTTCAGCCGATCGTCGGACCGTTCTACAAGGGCTTGGCCCTGACGGCCTTCATCCATCCGCAGCAATTCACCCGGCCCGCCTCGCCGGCCGACGTCCAGAAACTGCTCGCCGACTATTACGCCGGTGAGCAGTTCATCCGCATTCTGCCGGTCGATCTCGAGGGCAATACCGACGGCGGGTTTTTCAATGTCGAAGCCTGTAACGACACCAACCGCGTCGATATCTGCGTCTTCGGCAACGCCGAGCGGATGCTGCTGGTCGCCCGCCTCGACAACCTCGGCAAAGGCGCCTCGGGCGCTGCCGTGCAGGCGATGAACGTCCATCTCGGCGTCGAGGAAAGCCTCGGGCTGGTCTGATATCCGGTCGTTAGCCAACAAAAAACCGCCAGTCCGGCGGTTTTTTGTTGCCTGCTGCCTGAGTGCTCCGGCGCCTCAGTTCCGGCGCTGTCGCGGGGCGATCCATTCGAACAGCGTGGCGTAGAGCATTTCGGGGCTGACTGGCTTGCTGATGAAGTCATCCATGCCGGCGTCGATGCATTTCAGTTTGTCTTCGGCGAAGGCATTGGCGGTCATCGCCAGAATCGGCGTTGCGTTGCAGTTTTCCAGCCGGCGGATGCGGCGGGTTGCTTCCAGCCCATCCATATTGGGCATTTGCATATCCATCAGGATCAGGTCGTAGTCGTTCGCCGCGGCCAGCTTCACCGCTTCGACGCCATCTTCCGCACAATCGACCCGCCAGTCGATGTCGGCCAGCATTTCTTGCGTGACTTCCCGGTTCACCGGCTCATCCTCGGCCAGCAGAACGCGCTTGCCCGGATAATCCTGTTTCAATCGACTTTCGATCGCATCGGGGATGAAGCGATCGCTCTGGGTGGTGGCTGAGGTACCTTTCTTGAGCCGGACACTGAACCAGAAGGTGCTGCCCTGGCCTGGCGCACTCTCGCAGCCGGCATCGCCGCCCATCAGTCGGGCCAGGCGCTTGGTGATGGCCAGGCCGAGGCCGGTGCCGCCGTATTTTCGGGTGGTGCTGTTGTCGGCCTGCTCGAAGGCCGAGAACAATCTGGACAAGGTTTCCTGGGGCACGCCGATGCCGGTATCGGTCACCTCGAAGCGCAGCATCGCGCTATCGACATCTTCGGCCAGCAGCTTCACTTTCAGGCAGATACCGCCGGCATTGGTGAATTTGACGGCATTCATCGCGTAATTGAGCAGGGCTTGTTGCAGCCGCGTCGAGTCGCCCAGCAGGTTTTTCGGCAACAGCGGCAATTCGCTACTCAAATAGAGGCCTTTGGCCTGCGCCTCGTCATGCAGCATCGACGTCACATTGCCGAGTATCGATTCGACGCGAATCGCGGTTTCTTCGAGTTCGAACTTGCCGGCTTCGATTTTCGAGATGTCGAGGACAGCGTTGATGATATTGAGCAGGTGCTTGCCGGCGGCTTCCAGCTTGTCGAGCTGATCGAACTGCCGGGGCGTCAGACCGCCGCGGCGGATCATGTGGGCCATGCCGGTAATCGCATTGAGCGGGGTGCGGATTTCATGCGACATGTTGGCGAGGAAAGAGCTCTTCGCGACATTGGCCCCTTCGGCCACTTCCTTGGCTTGCGACAACTCGGCCGTGCGGGCCGCGACCAGTTGTTCGAGATGCAGCCGGTGGCGCATCAACTCCTCGGCATCGTGCTTGGCATCGGTAATGTCTTCCGAGATGCCGAGCAGGAATTCGGCCTTGCCCGCACTGTCGCGCAGGGCCAGTTTCTTGGTGTGCAGAATCCGTTGCTCGCCCTGCTGCGTGCAGATGAACTCCTCGGGAATATCAACCACTGCCGACGACAGCAGCGCCTCGCGATCCTTGGCGGTAAAGAAATCCGCCTGCTCCTCGGTGAAGATGTCATGGGCATTCTTGCCCAGCAGATCCTGCCGGCCGCAACCGAGCAATTGCTCGCCGGCCTTGTTGAACAGCACGAAGCTGAGATCCGAAGCCCGCTTCAGGAACAGCATGTTCGGAATGTTCTCGACAATCGAATTGAGCAGCCGGCTGGTCGCGCGGATTTCCTCTTCGTTGCTCCGATGCTGATTGAGCAGGGCGCCGACTTTTTCGGTCATCGAATTGATGCCGAGCTGGATTTGCCCGAGTTCGTCATTGACCGAAACCGGGATGCGGGCATCGAGGGCGCCGCCTTCCACCGCTTTCAAGACCGCCAGCGAGGCGGCGACACGCCGGGTGATCAGGCGCTGGGCGATGAGAACGATGGCCAGCGAGCTGAACAGCACGAACAAGGCCGAACCGAGTACGCCCCACAGCGTGACGGAGCGTTTCTGGGCATCGATTCCGGCGGTACTGACGGTGACCACGGTGGTGTAGATGTGCGAACGGGTCGAGTCGTTACGAATGCGCGATACGCTGGTCAGCTGATCGCCGTTGACCAGAAATTGCTGATCGGGTGCCGATTCAGTCAGCCACTGCGTGTCAAAGCCGGGAACGCCTGCCGCCAGCTGCCCGAGGTAGGCCGTGTCCGTTGCCACGATGACCCGGCCGTTTCGTCCGATGGCCATGCCGTGCCGGTAGGGGGCGGCGAGCAGTTCGCTCATCAGCGACTGACGCGAGATGGCGGTTACCGCCAATTCATCATTGCCGATCATCCGTCCGACGAGATGCAGGCGCGAGCGGAGGTTTTCGTCGGCAGCTGCGCCGTAGCGATCGATGTAGAACCAGCCGAGGGCACCGAAGGCGGCAACCTCGACACAAACCACCAGCATCGCAAGACGCGCGATCAGGCCGAGTCGGGTTTTTTTCATGGTGTGTAACGCGGCGTGTCGGCCGGCGACTCGAGTTGTGTAGTTTTCTCGCGCTCGAAGCGGACCTGTTCGGGCGGGACTTGGCCGAGTATTTCAATACCCAGTTCGGGGCGTGTCGCGTGCGGGTTCCAGCGGGCGATGTACACCGTTTGCTGGACGTGGTGGCTGACCGGATCCATGTAGGCGTCGTTGTTCTGCATGCCTTCGCTGGCCGTCCGCCGGTAGTTTTCAAGTTGCTGGATCAGCGCGCTGTTTTCGGTTGTTCCGGCACGTTCGATGGCGGTCAGCAGCGCCTTGGTCGCCAGATAGGCGGCATGGGTCACGTCGCCGGGATAGTTCAGCTTGGTATGGCCGTAGCGTTTCCGGTAGCGTGCGACGAATTCGGCGGTGCCCGGAGTGCGGAGGTTCCACGCCCAGGTCGTTCCAAACAGGGGACGCGGCGTTCCCGGAGCGGGATAGAGCTCCTCCCAATCGACCTCGCCGACGATCCACGATTGCCGTTCGAGGATCTGCGGGTCGATTTGGGCAAACAGCTTGATCTGGTTGTCGCCGCTGATGCTCGTCACCACCACGTCGGCCGGGATGGCGGCGACCCGTTTGAGGACGTCGAGCGGGTCCGGCAGGGCTTCCGGCGCCAGCACCTCGCCGACCACGGCGCCACCCGATTCGGTGATGTAGCGACGGGTCGCTTCGGCATTGCCGCGGCCCCAGGCGTTGTCCTCGGTCAACAACAGCACCCGTTTCGACTTTTTGTTTGCCAGGGCGTACTTGATCAGCGCCCGATAGAAATTTGCGCCGTGGGCATCGAAGACGAATTTCGTGCGGTGGGCATCCTCGACCGACTCGGAGGGTGCGGACGAATTGGTGTTGATGAAGAGCACGCCGTGTTTCTGACAGACGGCCGACATGCTGGCGGCGACACCGGAGCTGATCGCGCCGATCATGAAGCCAACTTTGGTCTGGGTGATCAGCTCTTCGGCGACGCGCGCCGATTGTTTGGCGTCGAGACTGGGGTCGCGCGAAAAAAGGACGATTTCGCGTCCGAGAACGCCGCCCCGGGCATTGAATTCGTCGATCGCCATTTCGGCGCCGCGGCGGTCCGCCTCGGCGTGCAGCGCGAAGCGCCCGGTGGTCGGCGCGACATGGGCAATAACGAGAGGCGCCGTTTTTTCCGCGGCGGCGGCAATGTTGATGCCGATAATCGCTGGCAGTTTGCCAGCTGCGCCGGGAAGCGATGTCGCGATCAAGCTGACCAATGCAAATGCCACCATCGATAGCTGCACACGACTTTTCATGACCGATTGTCTTCCCGCTGTTTCGTTAGAAGGGGATTTTAATTGTCGGCGCAGACATTAGCCATTTAATTGGCAGGGTTTTAACTATTTTCAACCGCCACCCGTTGTGTCTGACCTGCCGCAACGCTCCGCAGTCTGCGAAATGGATTGCTGCGGGCGGCGCGGGCTGCCGTGCATCAAGCAGCCAAATTGGCTGCTTGATGCCATTGGTATGGTCAGTGGCGAGGCAGAGTCGCCTCAGCCCTTGATGTGCAAACCGCACTCCTTGGACTCCGGATTTTCCCACCACCAGCGGCCGGAGCGGACGTCCTCGCCGGGCGAGATGGCACGCGAGCAGGGGGCGCAGCCGATGCTCGGGTAGAACTTGTCGTGCAACGCGTTGTAGGGCACGGCGTTCTGCTTGATGTAGGTCCACACTTCCTTTTCGCTCCACTCGGCGAGCGGGCTGAATTTTTCCAGGCCATTGCCTTCATCGTATTCGCGGGTCGCCAGATTGGTCCGGGTGGCAGCCTGCTCGGCGCGCAGGCCGGTGATCCAGGCCCGTTTGCCGGCCAGGGCGCGGCGCAGCGGTTCGACCTTGCGGGCGTAGCAGCAGGCCTTGCGTAGCGTTACCGACTCGTAAAAGGCATTGATGCCGTGATTGCGCACGTAGCTCTCGACTTCCTCGGCCTGCGGGAAGTAAACCTTCAGTTTGAGGCCGTAATGCTTGTGCACTTCCGCCATCAGGTCGTAGGTCTCCGGCGGCAGGCGGCCGGTATCGAGACTGAAGATTTCGATCGGCAGTTTGGCCTTGACGATCAGGTCGGTCAGCACCATGTCTTCGGCGCCGAGGCTGTTGGCGAAGGTGGCCGGCGACCAGTTGTCGGCAATCTCGGCGAGCAGCTTGCGGGCCGCCACCGTTTTGGCAGCGACGCTGGCGGTCAGTTCGGGGGTGATGTTGAGCAGGTTGGGGGTCATGGCAAGCTCAGGCGCGGCGGCGGAAACGGGGTTGCGGCTGGTCGGTCGAGGTCTGGTAAGCGTCGCTGAAGGTGGAAAAACCCTTGGCGATGGCCTGGACCGCGTTCTTGTCGCCCTTCAGGGCGTAGGCATCGAAACCGACGCGTTTCAGGAAGAACAGCTGGTCATGCAGCACATCGCCGACGGCGCGTAGTTCGCCTGCGTAGCGATAGCGCTGGCGCAACAGGCTGGCCGTCGAGTAGCCGCGGCCATCGACGAATTTCGGGAAGTCGATGGCAATGACGATGAAGTGGTCGAGGTCGCCGCCGATGTCTTCAAGCCGGTCGTCACCTTTCAGCAACAGGCCGATGCGCTTGTTGCCGGAAATGATCTCGGTCTTGCGGGCCAGCCACACGGCGGCCGGGAAAATCACGTCGCCGCTTGGCAGGGCGACGTTTTCCGGCGTTTCGTCGGGGCCGAGTTCCAGGGTTTGCCAGGTGTCGGCGGCAAGCGTGTTGTCTTTGATCAGTTGAGCCATCATGCGGCCTCCTTTTGTGCCGTTTTCGCCTTGCCGTGAGCGCGGCCTTCATAAACGCGGTTCTTGAACGGGTCGATGCCGATGCGATCGAAGGTGTCGAGGAAGCGCTCGTCGGGGTGACGGTTTTCGAGATAGACGCTGATGATCTTTTCGACGACGTCCGGCATTTCCTCGGCCGCGAAGGACGGGCCGATGACCTTGCCGAGCCTGGCGTCGTAACCCTGGCGGCCGCCCAGCGTGACCTGATAGAACTCGGCCTCGTTCTTGTCCACCCCGAGCACGCCGATATGGCCGACGTGGTGGTGACCGCAGGCGTTCATGCAGCCGGAGATGTTGAGGTCGATCTCGCCGATGTCGAACAGGTAGTCGAGATTGTCGAAGCGCGCCTGGATGGCATTGGCGATGGGAATCGACTTGGCGTTGGCGAGATCGCAGAAATCGCCACCCGGGCAGCAGATGATGGCGGTCAGCAGGCCGATGTTCGGGGTCGCCAGCCCGGCGCCCTTGGCGGCTTGCCAGACGGCGTGGAGATCGGATTTCCTGACGTCGGCCAGGATGACGTTCTGTTCGTGGCTGACGCGCAGCTCGCCGAAACTGTACTGGTCGGCGAGATCGGCGACGAGGTCCATCTGATCGGCGCTGATGTCGCCCGGCGCGGCGCCATGCTGCTTCAGCGACAGGGTTACGGCCACGTAGCCGGCGACCTGATGCGGATGGGTGTTGCGTTCGACCCAGCGGGCGAAGGCCTTGTCGTTCTCAATCTGATTGGCGAAGGCGCTGGCATCGACCTGACGGTCATAGGCCGGGGCGGTGAAATGGGCGGCGATGCGGTCGTATTCCGCCTGCGTCAGCGTCGCCGGGCCGTCCTTGATCTGCGCCCACTCGGTTTCGACCAACTGGGTAAAGGCGTCGACGCCGAGCGCCTGGACGAGAATCTTGATGCGCGCCTTGTAGGCATTGTCGCGGCGGCCAAAGCGGTTATAGACGCGGAGGATCGCTTCGCAATAGGTCAGGATGTGCTGCCAAGGCAGGAAGGGACGGACGATCTGGCCGCGGATCGGCGTCCGGCCAAGGCCGCCGCCGACGATGACGCGGAAACCGGTTTCGCCATCCTGCTGCTGCAGATGCAGGCCGATGTCGTGGAACCAGGTGACGGCCCGGTCTTCTTTGGTGCCGGAAATGGCGATCTTGAACTTGCGCGGCAGGAAGGCGAATTCCGGGTGGAAGGTGGTCCACTGGCGGAGGATTTCGGCGAGCGGCCGCGGGTCGATCACCTCGTCGGCGGCAACGCCGGCGAACTGGTCGGTGGTGATGTTGCGCAGGCAGTTGCCGGAAGTCTGGATGGCGTGCATCTCGACGTCGGCCAGGTGGCCGAGGATATCTGGGCAATCCTCGATTTTCGGCCAGTTGAACTGCATGTTGTGGCGCGTCGAGAAATGGCCATAACCCTTGTCGTAGGTGCGGGCAACAAAGGCCAGCTTGCGCAGCTGGGCGGTATTCATCATGCCGTAGGGCACGGCGATGCGCAGCATCGGCGCATGGCGCTGGACGTAGAGGCCGTTCTGCAGGCGCAGCGGGCGGAATTCGTCGCTGGTCAATTCGCCGCTTTGCCAGCGGCTGACCTGATCGCGGAATTGCTCGACACGCTCGGTGATCAGTTGGCGGTCGATGGCATCGTATTTGTACATGGAGTTTCCTTAAGCAACGATCAGCTTGCCGCCGATGAGAATGAGCATGGAGGCCAGCAAGCGGCGAAGAATATGTTCCGGCACCTTGGCAGACACCTGCGTGCCGAGCCAGATGCCGGGCAGCGAGCCAAGCAGCAGGCTGCCGAGCAGGGCCCAGTCGACGCCGCCCAGGGCCCAGTGGCCGAGGCCGGCGACCAGCGTCAGCGGTACGGCGTGCGCGACATCCGATCCGACAATCTTGACCGGCGATAGTTTCGGGTAGAGAAAGAACAGCGCGGCGACGCCGAGGGCGCCGGCACCGACCGACGAAATGGTGACCAGGACGCCGAGGGTAGCGCCGATGGCGATGGTGATCTTGCCAAGATAACGTTGGCGCAACGGCGAATCGTCATGTTGACTGGCGTAGCCGCGCAGTTTGCGGCCGAACAGAATGGCGATGGCGGTGAGCAGCAGTGCAAAACCGAGACCATTCGAGATGACTGCGCCGATCACGTTGCTGCCCTTGGGCAGTTGCGACAGTATCCACAACGTCAGGGCGGCGGCCGGGATGCTGCCGAGCGCCAGCCGGCCGGTGATGGCCCAGTCGATATGCCCCTTCCGGCCATGGGCGACAGTGCCGCCAGCTTTGGTCAGCGCCGCGTAAAGCAGGTCGGTGCCGACCGCGGTGGCCGGGTTGATGCCGAAGACCAGGACGAGCAGCGGCGTCATCAGCGAGCCGCCGCCAACACCGGTCAGGCCCACGATGGCGCCCACGGCAAAGCCGGAAAGGGTATATAAATAATCCATGGCGCGCATCGTATCAGCCACTATTTGAATCAAAAAGAATATTGGGTTAGATTGTTATATCTATCGGTTATTAAGTGCTGCCATGAAACTTCAGCAATTGCGTTACATCGTCGAGATCCAGCGTCAGGGATTGAATGTTTCGGAAGCCGCCGAAGCGCTGTATACCTCGCAGCCTGGTATTTCGAAGCAGGTCAGGCTGCTCGAGGATGAACTGGGCGTGGCCATCTTCGAACGCAGCGGCAAGCGCTTTACCGGCGTCACCGAACCGGGCAAGACGGTGCTGGCAATCGCCGAGCGCATCCTGCGCGAAGCCGAGAATCTCAAGCGGGCGAGTAGCGAGTTCGCCACCGGCGATAGCGGTCGCCTGGTCCTGGCGGCGACGCACACCCAGGCCCGCTATGCGCTGCCCATCGTGGTCCGTGATTTTGTCGCCCAGCATCCGACGGTCAAGCTGGAAATGCACCAGGGCAGCCCGACGCAGATCGCCGAATGGGTGGTGTCCGGCGAGGCGGATATCGGCATCGCCACGGAAGCGCTCGATCAGTATCCGCAACTGATCACGCTGCCGGTTCGCCAGTGGAGCCATTGCGTCATTGCGCCGGAAGGCCATCCGATTCTGCAAACGCTGCCGCTGTCGCTCAGCGAACTGGTCAAATGGCCGCTGATTACCTACGACACGGCTTTCACCGGGCGCTCGCGGATCAACCGGGCGTTCGAGCGCATCGGCACCGAACCCAATGTCGCGCTGACTGCGCTCGATGCCGACGTGATCAAGACCTACGTCACCCTTGGCCTCGGGCTGGGCATCATTTCGGCGCTGGCCTTCGATGCCCAGCGCGATACCGGGCTGGTTGCGATCGATGCGGCGCAACTGTTCGAATCGAATACCACCCGTCTCGCCTTGCGCCGGGGCAGCTATCTGCGCCGCTACGACTACGACCTGATCGCCCTGTTCGCCCCGCATCTGTCGCAGCATGTGGTCAAAGTGGCGATGCAAGGGGGGAGCGATGCATATGATCTATAACCTTTGGCGTATTCTCAGTGACACATTTCCCGTTTAATCTTCGCCGCCTATTCGGGAGATTTGCTGATGAATGCCGTACCAGACGAAAAGCAGTTGCAGAAGCTGTTGCAGGGCGTCGATATTCCGCCCTGTCCGGCGATCCTGGTTGAACTCGATGGCGAGCTGAAAAAGGATGCGCCCGATCAGCGCGAGATTGCACGCCTGATCAGCAAGGACGTGGCACTTTCCGGGCGCGTCATGCTGATTGCCAATTCGCCGGCCTTTTCGACCGGCCGCAAAATGGATTCGATCATTCAGGCGCTCAACGTGCTGGGCTCCCAGCAGCTATTCAATCTGGTGATTTCGCAGTTGCTCAAGGTCGCGCTGTCCGGCAAGCCCGATGTGCCGATGGACCGTTTCTGGGAGTCGTCGGCCCAGACGGCGCGCGTCTCGGCCGAACTGGCCAAGCGGTTGCGCTGCGTGCGTCCGGATATCGCCTATACCTTCGGCCTCTTCCACGATTGCGGCATTCCGCTGCTGATGAAGCGCTTTCCGCAAACCCGCGAAGTGCTGGCCGAAGCCAATGCATCCGAAGAACTGACGTTCACCGAAGTCGAAGAAAAACATCTGGGCACCAACCACACGATCGTCGGCTACTTTCTGGCCCGTCGCTGGCACTTGCCGAGCGATGTGGCCGAGGCCGTTCTGCACCATCACGATTACCCGATGCTGGCGCGCTCGGACACGATTTCGACTACGGCGCGGGCGGTGATCGCGGTCAACGTCCTGGCCGAGCACATCATCCGTCTGCATACCCAGGGCAAGGGCGAGGAGGAATGGGCCAAGGCCGGGCCGCATGCCTGCGAATTCCTCAATCTGTCACTTGCGACGGTCGACGACCTGATCGAGGATTTGCGCGACTGGCTGGGCTGATGGCTGCATGCGCGGCGCCGGGTCGCGCAGGATAAGGGAGGGCGTCGAGAACGGCGCCAGCTTTTCAAGGAAGTCGAGCAATTCGAGGACCGGCGAGTTGCGGAAGAATTTGGCGGCCGGCGTATCCATCCAGATGCGGTCGGCGTAGGCATAAAGCTCGTGCGGCTGGTCGCCGATGCCGTCGCCATCGCGGTCGAAGCCCTCGTAGCCATCCCAGCTGTTGCCCCACCAGACGTCGCTCATCGGGTCGCCGTCGGCGACGATGCTGACCGGCCACAAATTGCTGCGGAAGGTGTTGCCGATGGCGATGTGACTGCCCCTGACGCCGTAGAAATAAATGCCGGTGACGTTGTGGGCGATCAGGTTGTTGACGAAGGTCATCCGGTTGATCGGATTGGTTGACGAGTCGGTCATGATGCCGTGCGCGCAATGAACGATCTCGTTGCCGTCGATCAGGGCTGCCGAGATCTCCTTCAGGGCGATGCCGGCGCCGGCCGGGTCCATCGCATGGATGATCAGGTTGCGGCGGATGATCAAGCCATCCGAGTTCAGCGCAACGATCCCGGTCGAATTGTCCTCGAAGCGGTTGCCCTCGATCAGGCTGCGGTGGGCAAACAGCAGGTTGAGCGCCCGCCGGCTGTTCTTGACGGTATTGCCGACGAAGCGATTGCGCGGGGCGTTGCTCACCGTGATGTCGCGAATCTGCGCGATATCGTTCTGTTCGATACGGTTGCCGGTGCTGTACCAGAGGCGCAGGCCATCGCCGCGGTCGGCTGAAGGCCCCGGCCGGGAGCGGATGCGGTTGCGGCGCACGATGCTGTCGTTGGTCTTGTGCAGCGAGATGCCGAACAGCACGTCCTCAATGACGTTATTCTCGATCAGCAGTTCGTTGCCTTCGGCCATCAGGCCGCCGTCCAGCTTGTCATGCGAGTCGCCGCTGTTGCGCAGGGTCAGGCCGCGCAAGGTGACGCGGTCGGCCTTGACGGTGAGCACAGTGCCGTGGCCGCCGGCGTCGATGATGACCTTGCCGTCGCCGTCCAGCGTGATCGGCTTGCTGATCACTGCCGGTCCCTGGTAAGTGCCGGGCGGCAGACGGATGACGGCGCCCGGCAGGGCGGTATCGAGCCAGGGCTGCAGGGCTTGGGCGGCTTGCCCGGGCAGGGCGAAGCAAAGACAGGCGAGAGTGAGCAGGCGAAGGATCGTCATCGAACCCGGATTGTCGCGCTGACGGATGTCAATTGACGTTCACCTGCATCAAGTTTTGCGACAATTCGGTTCGCTTATTCCCAATGTTCGGTGACTTCGCTGGCCCAGGCGGTGGCCGAGAGCAGGGCACGGTTGACGGCATGGGGTTCGAGGCCGGCGGCGAGGGCGGTGCTTTCCATTCGCGCCAGGTCGAAGGCATCGCTGGCTTCGGCCACGGCGAGCAGATCGGCAAAGGGGCCGCGGCGTTCGAGCAGCGCGGCGCGCACGTCCTCGGACAGCGGCATGTCGTTGAGCAGCTCAGCCAGCGGACGGTGCAGCAGGCGATCGAGACAGGAGAAGATGCCAGTCAGGAAGAGCGGATCCTTGGCCTTGCCGGGCATCAGCTGTGCGCCGAGAACTTCCATCAGGCGGCCACGGGTGAGGGCGCTTTCGACCAGCAGCCAGTCGCCGAAATTCGGTTCGCGGACCGAAAAGAGCAGCACGGAAAGCCAGCGGGTCAGCCGCTGCCGGCCGAGGATGATCAGGGCCTGGCCGAGCGAGTCGATGCGGTGGTCGAGGCCGAGGGCCGCCGAATTCAGATAGCGCAGGATGCGGAAGGTGAGCAGCGGGTCCTGCTTCATCGCCTCGGCGATTTCCGCCGTTTCGGCATCGCCCTGGACCAGGCGCAGCAGATGCAGCAACTGGACCTTGTGCGGGTCGGCGCCGACTTCGTTGGGGCGCTGGATGCTTGCTGCGGCAAAGCGGCCGTGGAAATAATCGAAATGCGTTTGATGGCAGAACCGATGGTCGTCCAGCGTTTCGATGTTGCCGCCGAACAGATGTACCGGGTGCGTCTTCTCGCTGGCCCGGAAGGCCGAGGAGAAATCGCGGATGGCGCCGGCTTCGCTGCTGCCGACGTCGACCACGCCATAATCGGCGAGCAGGATGCTTTGCGTGAAAGCGGGATTTTTCGGCTGACGGAAGATGCCGATCGCCAAACCGCGCTGGCGCAGCGTTTCCAGGCGGGCGCCGAGCGATTCGGCGTCGGCGTCGGGAGCCAGCTGGATGAGCAGGACAAGATTGCTTGTCTTCAGGTTGTCCACGGCCGGCAGTTCAAGACTGGCCGAGTTCAGCGGAATGAAGGCCAGGCTGGTGTTCCAGGCTTCCGGGCTGGCATTCAGCGTGGCCAGCAGACTCTGATCGAATTGCCGCTGCCGCTCGCTGTCGGCATTGGCCTGGAGCATCGAATCCTGCAGGAAAAAGAGATGGCCGGCGAGGCGATTCTTGCGGTCGAAGACGGCTTCCCGGCAGAGAAAGGTCGCCGCCATCGCCGGCGCTTCCGCCTCGGGTTCGTGGTGCTCGCGCTCGGCCCTGGCCGGCGTCTGGCCGATCTCTTCCTTCTGGCCGCCAAACAGTTTTTTCAGGCTGCTGAACAAGGTGCTCTCCCCCAAATAAAAATGCCCACCTCAGGTGGGCATTCTCGCATGGCTGGCCGAAGCTTAGTTTACTTTGGCCTTGGTCCGGAGGTCCTTGACCAGTTGCTCGATCTGCTGCTGGCTGGCGCGCTGTTGCAATTGCTGCTTGACCTGCTCGAACGGCGGCGGGGTCATCGGGCGGGAGTCGTCGAGCTGGATGACGTGGTAGCCGAAGTCGGACTTGACCGGAGCTTTGGTGTATTCGCCCTTCTTCAGCTTGACCAGCGCTTCGCCAAACGGCTTGACGTAGGTGGCCGCGGAGCTCCAGCCGAGTTCGCCGCCCTTGTCCTTGGAGCCGGGATCCTTCGACTGCTTGGCCAGGTCGGCCAGCTTCTCGCCCTTGTCCAGCTTGGCGATGATGGCCTTGGCCTCGTCTTCCTTCTCGACCAGGATATGGCGCGTCTTGTATTCGACGCTGCCGAGATTGCTCTTGATGCCTTCGTATTCGGCCTTCAGGCGATCGTCGCTGATCGGGTTGGCCTTGACGTATTCGGCGAGGAAGGCGCGGATCAGGACGGCTTGCTTGGCCAGTTCGATCTGGCCGGGAACCGTGCCCTTCTTGTCGAGGCCCTTCTTCTTCGCTTCCTGGGCAAGGATTTCGCGGCGGATCAGCTCTTCCTTGACGGCGTTTTGCAGTTCCGCATTGTCCGGGGCTCCCTGGGCCTTCTGTTCGGCGACGAACGCGTCATAGACCGATTGCGGGATGGCCTGGCCGTTGACGGTGGCAAAAGACTTGCCCTGAGCGAAGACCGGGGCGGAAACGATGGCGCCGGCAAGCAGCAGAGCGACCAGGCGGGGGGTTTTAAGCATGAAATTTATCCTTGGGTGGGGGAAAACCAAAAAATTATACTTCGTCGGGTGTCAGTGCGCGGATGCTCAGCGCATGAATTCTGCCGCGCATCAGATCGCCCGCTGCATCATAAATCAGACGGTGACGGGCAACCGTGTTCTTGCCGGCAAAAAGAGGCGAAACGATGTCCAGTTTGTAGTGGCCGCCATCCTTGGCGCCGGCATGGCCGGCATGCCGGTGCGACTCGTCCTCGATGGCGATCGACACAGCATGCAGAACGGCCAGCCGCTGGCGCAGCAGCTCGACGGTGTCGCCGCTCACGCCGGCAGGGCCTTCTTGAACGGTTTGACCGTGACCTTGGCGTAGACGCCGGCGGCAATGTAGGGGTCGGCGTCGGCCCAGGCCTGGGCGGCGGCCAGCGAGGCAAATTCGGCGATGATGATGCTGCCCGAGAAGCCGGCCGGGCCGGGGTCCGGCGCATCGATGGCCGGGCACGGGCCGGCCAGGATCAGGTGGCCGTCGGCCTGCAGCGCCTGCAAGCGGGCGAGATGCGCGGGACGGGCGGCCAGCCGGGCTTCGAGCGAAGCCGGGACGTCTTCACCGATGATCACATAAAGCATTATTTTTCTTCCTCAACGTATTTCGACAGCAGCATGCCCTGGCCGACGACGAAGACGAGCAACAAGCCCATGCCGCCGAACAGCTTGAAATTGACCCAGACATCGGTCGGGAAATTGAAGGCGATCACCAGATTCAGCACGCCCATGAAAATAAAGAAGGCCACCCAGGAGAAATTGACCTTGCTCCAGACCGCTTCGGGCAGGGTCATCTGCTCGCCGAGCATCGCCTTGATGGCATTCTTTTTCAGGACCAGCGCGCCAAAGGCCATGCTGCCGGCGAACACCCAGTAGAGGATGGTTGGCTTCCACTTGATGAAGTTCTCGTCCTGGAAAATCAGCGTCATGCCGCCGAAGACGCTGACCAGCACGAGGCTGACCCAGAGCATCTTGTCGACCTTGCCGTGGCGGAAGTGGACCCAGGCGATCTGGGCGACGGTCGCCGCAATGACGACAACGGTGGCCAGCAGAATCGGGGCCTGTTTGACGTCGATTGTCGCCGAACCGAGTAGGGAGCCAACCCAGCTTGCCGCCAGTTCCGGGTTCTTTTCGGAATACTTGAAGGCGATGAAGAAGAGGATGACGGGGAAAAGGTCGAAGAGTAGTTTCATGGCGGGGCATTATATACTCACCGCCGACGGCGTTCCGCCAGCCCGGCGAACGGGTTGTGCCGGAGTGGCGTGCACCCCAACCGGCAATGCGAGAGTTCATGAACACCGTTTTGATCGTCGACGACAGCGATATCAACCTGACCCTGATCAAGGCGCTGGTGCTCAAGCTGGGGGAGTGTGCGCCGGTGCTCTTCGACAACCCGCTGAAGGCGCTCGAATGGTGTCGCGAGCACGTGCCGGACCTGGTCATCGTCGATTACATGATGCCGGACATCGACGGGCTGCGCTTCATCAGCGCCTTCCGTGCCCTGCATGGGCGCGACGAGATTCCGGTGCTGATGATCACCGCGAACGACCAGAAGGATGTCCGCTACGAGGCGCTGCTCGGCGGCGCCAACGATTTTCTGACCAAACCGATCGACCGCGTCGAGTTTTCGGCGCGCGCCCGCAACATGCTGTCGCTGCGCCAGGGCCAGAAATTCCTGGCCGATCGGGCCGAGCATCTGGCCGAACTGGTCGCCGAGCGCACGCGGGAAATCCGCAATCGCGAGAAGGAACTGATTTTCCGGATGTCGCGGGCGGCCGAGTTTCGCGATCCGGAAACCGGGGCGCACATCCAGCGCATGGCCCATTATTCGCAGGTGATCGTCGAGGGATTGGGCCTCGATGCGGCCACCCAGCAGCTGATTCTTGAAGCCGCGCCGATGCACGATGTCGGCAAGATCGGCATCCCCGATTACATTCTGCTCAAGCCGGGCAAACTCACGCCGGAAGAGTTCGAAGTGATGAAGGGCCATGCCCGGCTCGGTTTCGAGCTGCTCAAGGATAGCGGCTCGGATATTCTGCGGGCCGGTGCCGAAGTGGCGATTTCCCATCACGAGAGGTTCGATGGCAGTGGCTACCCGTATGGACTGAAAGGCAGCAAGATTCCATTGTTCGGGCGTATTGTTGCAGTGGCCGACGTTTTCGATGCCCTGAGCTCGGAGCGGCCGTACAAGAAAGCCTGGCCGCTGGAGCGGGTCCGCAAGTTTCTCGAAGACGGTCGCGGCCGACATTTTGATCCGCTGTGTGTGGAAGCATTTCTCGCTGGCTGGGAGCGGATTCTCGACATTCGCCAGCGGTTCACGGATGAAGAAGTGCCGATGCTTTAGGCCTTGGACGCCTAACTTCTCGGGTGACCGGTATCGGCTGACAGGAGAATGGAATGACTGGGAAGTTCGTGCTGGACAAGGCGGCGATACTTGAGCGCCTGGGGGGCGACGAAGATATTTTCGCGATGATGCTCGCCATGTATTTGCAGGATGTTGATCGGTACTCCGCCAATATCGCCGCCGCCGTGGCGAGCGGCGCGCCGGCCGAGGTACAACGCGAGGCGCATACGATCAAAGGCTTGCTGGCCACTTTTTCCGACGATCTTGGCGCAGCCGACGCTTCGGCCATCGAACGGAAAGCCAAGGCCGGCGATATGGACGGGCAGGAGGTGGCCGTGCTGGCGCTACAGGCCCGCCTGTATCTGGTCGCCGAGGTGTTAAAGGCGGAAAGCGGCCTCCCCCGGTAAGCGCAGGCAATCGGCGGCACCGGCGCTGCCGCCGGGCAGGTGCGGCACGACGCCGAGCAGCGGAGCGGGCAACAGGGCCTGCAAGCTGGCCAGATTTTCGGCGAAACGCGACATCGCCGGATCGATCCGGTTGGCGACCCAGCCGGCAATCGACAGACCGCGTGCCGCGATGGCCTCGGCGGTCAGCACGGCGTGGTTGATGCAGCCGAGGCGCATGCCGACGACCAGGATCACCGGCAGGCCAAGCGCGACCGCGAGATCGGTGGTGCTCTGGTCAACGCCGAGCGGCACGCAAAAACCACCAACCCCTTCGACGATCAGCAGATCGGCCTGCTCTCCGGCCGTTGCGCAGGAAGCCTGGATGGTCGCGAAATCGATGCGGATACCTTCCTCGGCCGCGGCAATGTGCGGCGCGATGGCGGCCTTGAAACAGTACGGGTTGATGATGGCGGTCGGCAGCGCGACGTTGCTCGCCGCCCGGATGCATTCGACGTCGTCGTTCCGGCCGGCGGCATCGGTCCCGGCGGCGACCGGCTTCAGGCCGGCGGCGGCCAGCCCGAGCTGGCGGGCGCGCTGGAGCAGGGCGCAGGTGATGAAGGTCTTGCCGATTTCGGTATCGGTACCGGTGAGGAAGTAGGCCTGTTTCATGTCCGGGCAATCAGGGTGATGACGTCGTAGGTCAGCGGCAGGCCGGCTGGCGTGCGCAAGGTTTCGAATGCCGCTTCGGCCCGGCTGAAGGCGCTGCGGCTCATCAGGTTGGTGCGCCGGCCGGCCCCCAGCTGGTTGGCGCCGATCGCCTTGACCGCCTTGAGCAGGCTTCGGAAATCGGCGTAATGAGCGATTTCCCTGGCGTTCGTCACTTCGATCGCGGCAAAGCCGCTCTGCGCGGCCATTTGTTCGATTTCCCCGGGGGAATGAAAGGCCAATGTATGGCGGTAGCTATCGACGCCGGCGAAGGCGTGGCGCAATTCGTGGAAGGTGGCCGGCCCGAGGCTGGCGATGGCCAGCTGGCCGCCCGGGCGCAAGACGCGGCGGGCTTCGCCGAGGACGCGGGGCAGTTCGCACCACTGCACGGCCAGGCTGGACCAGTAGAGGTCGAGGCTGGCATCGGCCAGCGGCAGATGTTCGAGATCGCCGGCCAGCCGGCAGCAGGCGATCGGGATTTGTTCCAGCATGGCCGGCGAAAGATCGACGGCTAGTGTCGTTGCCGTGGGAAAGCGCGCTTGCAGCAGGGTCAGCGCATGGCCGGTGCCGCAGCCGGCATCGAGCAACCGGGCCGGCAGCAAGCCGGCCGGCAGGGCGGCGGCCAACTGCGCGCAGATCGTGCGCTGGACGGTCGCGGCGCTTTCGTAGGTGGCGGCGGCGCGCTCGAAGGATTGGCGAATACGCGCCTTGGTCGGTCTAGTCATCAATAAAGGCGGTCAGTCGGGCGAGAAATTCGTCCGGGCGGGAGATGAAGGGGGCGTGCGCGCAGTCGGCGAAGACTTCGAGGCGGGCGCCGGGGATGGCGGCGGCCAGCGCTTCGCCGGCGGCCAGTGGCATCAGCGGGTCGGCCGCGCCGTGGATGAGCAAGGTCGGCGCTTTGACCTGCCGGGCAAGATCCCGCAAATCGACGTCGCGCAGCCAGTTCAGGCCGGTCGCCAGCGTGGCCGCCGGTGGCGCCCGGTCGGCCAGGTCGAGCAGTTGCCGCGTCACGTCCCTGGCCCGGGCATCGCCGCGATTGAAACCGCCGACGAAGCGCGGCAGCGTGGCTGCGGGATCGGCCGCGACGGCGACCGCGAATTCGGCCAGCGTGGCCGGCGGCATGGCGTGCGGCCAGCCGGCGCGCTGGACGAAGGAGGCGGTGCCGGCGACCAGGATCAGCTTGCCGACTTTTTCCGGGGCACGGGCCGCCACGGCCAGCGCCAGCAGGGCGCCGAGCGACCAGCCGCCGAGAGTCGTGCCGGGTTGCAGGCGCTCGGCGAGATCGGCGGCCGCCGCAGCGAAATCGCTGATCAGCGGCGCATCGCGATAACCGGGCAGGTCGAAAATCTGCCCGTGCAGCGGATCGATTGCCGCCTGCAGCGGGCCACGGCCCAGGGACCAGCCGGGCAGGAAGACGAGCGGCGGGGTCATGCGAGTTCCCTGAGGGCGGCGATCAGTTGGTCGATGTCGGCGGCGCTGTGGGCGGCGGAGACGGAGATGCGCAGCCGTGCAGTGCCCGGCGGCACGGTCGGCGGGCGGATGGCCGGCAGCCACAGGCCTTTCTCCCACAAGGCGCTGGCGAGCTGCACGGCGTCTTCGTTGGCGCCGACGATGAGCGGCTGGATGGCGGTGGCCGAGGGCAGCAGATGCCACGGCAGATCGCTCAGGCCGTCGCGCAACTGGGCGATGCGGGCAAACAGATTGGCCCGCCAGGCATCGCCCTGGCCGATGATCTTCAGGCTGGCCGACAGCGCACAGGCGACGGCCGGCGGCGCGGCGGTGGTGAAGATGTAGCTGCGGCCTTTTTGCAGCAGGTATTCGATGGCCGTGGCCGAACCGGCGACGAAAGCGCCGCCGATGCCGGCCGCCTTGCCGAGCGTGCCCATCAGCAGCAGGCGCGGCCGATAGGGCAGGTTGTAGTGGGCCAGGCTGCCTTGGCCCTGCGCGCCGAGGACGCCGAAACCATGTGCGTCGTCGATCACCAGCCAGGCGTCGTAACGCTCGGCCAGTGCGCACAGTTGCGGCAGCGGCGCGAGATCGCCGTCCATGCTGAATACGGCATCGCTGACGATGATTTTGCTTGGCGCGTTGCTGGCCGCCAGCATGGCTTCGAGCGCTGCCATGTCGTTGTGGGCATAGCGCCGGGTGGCGGCACCCTGCGCCTTGGCCAGTTGCATCGCATCGATCAGCGAAGCATGGTTCAGCTTGTCGGCGAATATCGCGCTGCCGCGCCCGGCCAGGGTCGGCGTGACCGCCAGATTGGCCAGGTAGCCGGTGGAAAAGGTCAGGGCGCGCGGGAAGCCGACGAAGGCGGCGATTTCCTTTTCCAGCGCTTCGTGTGGCGCCAGATGGCCGCTGACCAGATGCGAAGCGCCGCTGCCGGCCCCCCAGTGCAGCGCGCCGTCGGCCATCGCCCGGGCGATCCCGGCATCGCCGGCCAGGCCGAGGTAATCGTTGCTGGCGAAATTGAGCATTTCGCGGCCGTCGACGGTCGCGGTCCGGCCGCAGGGCGATTCGAGCACGCGCCGGCGGCGGGTCAGGCCGGCCGCGGCGATCTCGGCCAGTTCGTTGTTCAGGCGGTCTTCAATCATGGTTGGTCTGGAAAGGCGGAGCGATCGAGTCGTCGGCAAGAAAGGCGGTCAGGCTGGCCAGCACTTCATCGTCCCAGGACCACATGAAGGAGTGCCCCATGTCGAATAATTGCAGGCGCGCGCCGGGAATGTGGCGTGCCAGATATTCGCCATGGGCCAGCGGCAGCAAGTTGTCCGCCCGGCCGTGGATGACCAGCGTCGGCGCGGCGATGGACTTGATGCCCTCGAGCCGGTCCGGCGAGGCGGCGACGGCCAGGGCGTGATGAAAGGCGGCCAGCGGGTTACTCGTGCGCCCGGCCGCCCGGCGCAGGGCGGCCGTCAATTGGGTACGGGGAAACTCGCGGCTGCCGCCGTAGGTCAATGCCCAGCCGGTCAGTACGTTTTGCTCAATGGCGGGGGCCGATCCGGGGGGCTGGGCGAGCGTTGCCCGGATGTAGTCGAGCAGTGCTGCTCCCGGCCCGGGCAGGGCAAAACCGACGGTCGGCTGGCCCATGGTTGCGGCCATGTACGGCCGCTGGTCGGCCGAACTGGAAATCAGCACCAGGCGGTCGACCGCCTCGGGATGCTCGATGGCCAGCAACTGGGCGATATAGCCGCCCATCGACAGGCCGACCACCGTCGCCTTCGGCAATTGATGGCCGTGCAGCACGGCGAGCGCATCCTGCGTCAGCTCGGCCAGCCGGTAGGGCTGGGTCTGGAAATCGACAGTCGACGACTGGCCGGTATCGCGATGGTCGTAGCGGATGACGTAGTAACCGAGGCTGGCCAGCCGCCGGCAAAAGGCATCTGGCCAGAAAATCCCCTGGTTCATCGCGCCCATGATCAGCAGGATCGGGCGGTCGCCCGGTTGGCCGAAAGCCTCGGACCACAAGCTCAGCCCATCCGTCGTCCGTATCGTTTTTTCCATACTCGTCGCCATCTCGCCGCTCAGCAATTTCAGCGCAGTAACGCCAAGGCCAGGCTGATCCCGGCGGCGAGGCCGACGACGAGAAGCGTCCGGCTCAGCCAATAGACCCGCCGGATCAGTTGCGCGTTCTGATCGGCCAGTGTCTTGATCAGTTGCGTGGAATCGATCATTTCCTTCTGCAGGCGGCTGACATCACCGGCCAACGCGCCGATCCGCGCTTCCAGATCGGCCAGGGTCGGGGCTTCCGGCGCGAGGCTCGGCGAACCGCCGGTCGGTGTTCCGGCATCGGTCGCCGGCTTCTTCCCGGCCACGGTCTCCCACAGCTTCTTCGCACCATCGGCCACCTTCGGCGCATTGCTGACGACATCGGTCCAGGGAACTGCTTTGAGAATGCTGAGCCAGCCTATTGCCATGGGGAAAACCTTTGTGGAATGTCGGTGCGATTGGCGATGTTCAGCGCTGACCCAGGCTCTCGTGCAAGGCGCCCGATATGGCTTGGCCGAGAAGCGCGATTTCCTCGTCGCTGACGATGTACGGCGGCATCAGATACACGGTGTTGCCGATCGGCCGGATCAGCGCGGCGCGGTCGAGCGCGGCGCGGTAGAAGCGGCGGGAGAAATACGGGTCGTCGGTGGCGACGTCGAAGGCGGCGATCATGCCGCGTTGGCGCAGGTGACCGACTTGCGGGTGGTCGGCCAGCGGGGCGAGGGCGGCGCTGATTTCTGCCGCTTTCAGCCGGTTGGCGGCCAGCACGTCGTCGGTCGCGAAGATGTCGAGCGTCGCCAGGGCAGCGCGGCAGGCCAGTGGGTTGCCGGTGTAGGAGTGCGAGTGCAGGAAGGCGCGGGCCACCGAGTCGTCGAGGAAGGCGGCGTAGAGCGCGTCGCTGCACAGCACGATGGAGAGCGGCAGATAGCCGCCGGAGATGCCTTTCGACAGGCACATCAGGTCGGGCCGGATGGCGGCCTGTTCGTGGGCGAAGAAAGTGCCGGTGCGGCCGCAGCCGACGGCGATTTCGTCGCAGATCAGGTGCACTTCGTACTGGTCGCACAGTTGGCGGGCGAGGCGCAGGTATTCCGGGTCGTACATCGCCATGCCGGCGGCGCCCTGGACGAGCGGTTCGACGATCAGCGCGGCGATCCGTTGGCCGTGTTCCTGCAGATGTTTTTCCAGTGCGGCGGCGGCGCGCCGGGCGACATCGGCCGGCGTTTCACCGGCTGCGGCCTGGCGGAAATCGGGCGAAGGAACGACCGAGGCGGCGCGCACCAGCGGCGCGTAGGCGTCCTTGAACAGCGCGACGTCGGTGACGGCCAGCGCGCCGACCGTTTCACCGTGATAGCTGCCGGTCAGGCAGAGGAATTCGGCTTTCTCCGGGCGGCCGACATTGCGCCAGTAATGAAAGCTCATCTTCAGCGCGATTTCGGTGGCCGAGGCGCCGTCCGAGGCGTAGAAGGCGTGGCCGAGGGCGCCGCCGGTCAAGGCCGCCAGGCGCTCCGACAGCTCGACCACCGGCTGGTGCGTGAAGCCGGCCAGCATGACATGTTCGAGGGTGTCGAGCTGGTCGCGCAGCGCCGCGTTGATGCGCGGGTTGGCGTGGCCGAACAGGTTGGTCCACCACGAGCTGATACCGTCGAGGTAGCGCTTGCCGTCGAAGTCGTAGAGCCAGGCGCCGCTGCCGCGGGCGATGGGAACCAGCGGCAGATGGGCCGGCGAGGCGGTCGCGGCGTGGTGCTGCATCTGCGTGCACGGGTGCCAGACGGCGGCCTGGCTGCGTTCCAGCCAGGCCTGGTTCGCCGACTGATCCATCAGTGCAGGACTTGCGAGTCGGTCGCCGCCTGCTCGGGCATTTCGGCGTGCACCAGTTCGGCCTCGGCGTTGGGGTAGAGCGGGGCGCCGCAGTCCTCGCAGAATTCCATCGGGAAATGATGGTCGAGGAAGACGACGTCCTTGACGCCGCATTCGCGCAGCACGGCTTCGATTTCGCCGGCCGCATCGGTCGCTTCGTCTTCGGCGCCGAGCAGCGGCCAGACGATGCCGTGGTAGGTGTCGTCCTTGTTTTTCGGACCGAGGCCGACGCGGTATTCCTCCATCCGGCGGTCGTAGCAGGGGCCGACGACGGCACGCATATCGGCCGGCATCAAGCCGAGCGTGGTCTGCAGGAAGGCGACCGAAGCTTTCAGCGAATACGGGCGGGACAGGCGGTCGGCATTGCGGCAGCCGGCATGGTAGGCATCCGGCAGCAGCGGCTGCCAGGCGCAGCCGGTGAGCAGCGGTTCGAGATTCGGGCTGCCCTGCTTGATCCATTCCTTGAGCGCGGCTTCCTTGTTGCCATCCTTCTCGTTCCAGCGGAACAGCGGTTTGCCGCGCGGCACGGCGATGCCGCCGACGAGGTAACGAACGTCGGAGAGAAAGCGGTTGGTTTCGGCCATGCCGGCGGCGTCGACCGCCAGATGCTGGCCGGCGAGCGTGGCCAGGCCGAGCGCCTGGGTCATTTGCCAGGTGTCGCAAAAGCTGCGCGGCAGTTGGTCGGGGCTGAACAGGTAATCGGCCAGCGCGACGCGGGTGTCGGCCCCGAAAACGTGGGCGCCGAGTTGCACGGTCAAGGCTTCGACGGTGCTCTTGGGCAGGGCGCAGGCGGGAATCGAGAAGCGCGACCAGGCGAGGACCGGCGCGGCGAACAACTGGATGTCGAATTCCTGACCGTGCGCTTCCAGGCGGCTGGTTTCGGCGCGCGACTCGACCATGTCGGCGAGTTCGTCGTGGGCGCGCGGGTTGGCTTCGAACAGGCGGTCGAGGGCGGTATTGATGTCATCCTCGGCGCCATTTTTCAGCAGGCTGTCGACCGTTTCGGCGAGCAGCTCTTCCCAGTAACTGTCTTCCAGCTTGCCGCCGGATTCCGAAAGCCCGATGGCCATGCGTTGCAATTCTGCCGCATCGCGTGAGAGGCGGTCACGCGAGCCGAAGCGGGTTCGTTTCATGGGGATTCCAGAAAATACAAAAAAGCAATTTTACCAGCCGGTAAAATTCGGCGTATCGCAATGCACGAAATTCGACGAGGTCGTCCCTGATGCTGATCTTCCTTTCTCCCGCCAAATCGCTCGACTACAAGACGCCGCCGCACCTGGCCACGCATACCCAGCCGGCCTACCTGAAGCATTCGGAAACGCTGATCCGGCAACTGCGCAAGTTGTCGCCGGCCGATATCGCCAATCTGATGGATTTGTCCGACCCGTTGGCGCTGCTCAATTTCAACCGTTACGCCGAGTGGTCGCTGCCTTTCTCGCCGGAAAACGCCAAGCAGGCCGTGCTCGCCTTCGACGGCGATGTCTATGACGGCCTGGCGGCGAAGACCCTGAGCGCCGACGATCTGGCCTTCGCCCAGCAACGGGTGCGCATCCTGTCCGGCCTCTACGGCATCCTCAAGCCGCTCGACCTGATGCAGCCCTACCGGCTGGAAATGGGCACCCGTTTTGCCAACAAGGACGGCAAGGATCTCTACGCCTTCTGGGGCGAGCGCCTGCTCATGGCGATCAACGACGAACTAGCCGGGATGCCGCGGCCGGTCGTGGTGAACCTCGCTTCCGAGGAATATTTCAAGGCGGCGGTCGGTCGCAAG
Organism: Dechloromonas denitrificans; assembly: GCF_020510685.1. Lineage (NCBI taxonomy): Bacteria > Pseudomonadati > Pseudomonadota > Betaproteobacteria > Rhodocyclales > Azonexaceae > Dechloromonas > Dechloromonas denitrificans. Next base: position 2,845,674 of record NZ_CP075185.1, on the reverse strand, counting down.
ATCAACGGCGAAACGATCCAGCCGGTATTCGAGGACTGGAAGAACGGGCGCTACAAGATCATCAGCTTCTACGCCAAGCGGGCCCGCGGCCTGATGACGCGCTACGCCGTGGTCAATCGGCTGAGCGAGCCGGAGGGTCTGAAGGATTTCGACTACGACGGCTACGCCTACGCCCCGGAAGCCTCCGATGCGACGCGCTGGGTCTATCGCCGGCGTCAGGCGTGAGGGCTGGCCGGCCGGTAGCGGCAACCCTGCCAGGTGTCGCGCCGGGCGAGCTCGGCGGAAACCCGCGGCGCCAGTTCGTAGAGGCGCAAATTCCAGTGCGGTGCCAGCTTCAGCTTGGGCGGCACCTCGCTGCCCAGGCGCTGCAGCAGCAGGTCGGGCGAAAGGCGTTCGAGGAAATCGGCGAGCAGGCTGATGTACTCGTCTTCGCCGAGCAGCTGGACGGTGGCCGGATCGGCCTGCCATTCGCGCGCCAGTGCCGTGCCGCGTACCAGTTCCAGCTGATGCAGCTTGAGGCCGCGCAGGGGCAGGGCTGACAACTGCCGGGCGCCGTCGAGCATGCTCGCGGTGCTTTCGCCCGGCAGGCCGAGGATCAGGTGGGCGCTGACCTCCAGGCCGCGGGCCGCGGCCCGCCGGATGGCATCGGCGCTGGCGGCAAAGTCGTGGCCGCGATTGACGCGGTGCAGGGCGATGTCGTTGCAGGATTCGACGCCGATTTCCAGTTCGATGATGTGCTCGCGCGCCAGCTCCGCCAGGTAATCGAGTACTTGGTCGGGCAGGCAGTCGGGGCGGGTGCCGATGGCCAGGCCGCTGATTTCCGGGTGGGCGAGAGCCTCGTCGTAGCAGGCGCGCAGGCGGTCGAATTCGCCGTAGGTGTTGGTGTAGCTCTGGAAATAGGCAATGTGATGGCGGGTGCGCGGATAACGGCGCCGCAGAAAGTCGAGGCCGTTGTCGATCTGGGCGCCGATCGACTGCCGGCGATCCAGATAGCCGGGCGTGAAGCCGGCGTTGTTGCAGAAAGTGCAGCCGCCGGTGCCGAGCAGGCCGTCGCGGTTCGGGCAGGTGAAGCCGGCCTCTACCGAAACCTTCTGGACCCGCCCGCCATGGCGCGCTTTGACGTAGTCGTTCCAGGCGTTGTAGCGGCGTTCGCCGAAGGGCGACAGGCGGGATTCAGGTGGCATGCGGGTCCGGCAGCAGCGCCGACGCCGCGGCCGGCTTCAGAATCTGGAACGCCAGCGTGGTGCGGCCGCGCAGCCGTAACAGTTCCTTGTCCTTGCTGACCAGGATGTTCGCCTCGCAACGGGCGGCGAGTTCGAGGAATTTCTGGTCGTCGCGGTCCTTGCAGCGCGGCAGCGGCGGCGCTTCGCCGGCCGGTACGAGCCGGACCAGGGCGCTATAGCGGGCATAGCGTTCAGTGATCATGACCGGCGTCATTTTCAGTTGCGGGTAGGTCAGCACCCGCTGCAATTCGTCGAGCGTCCGCTCGTCGGCGAAACATTCGATACGGCCGTCTTCGAGCGCGGCCATGATCGGCACGGCGTCGATATTGGCCCAATGGAAGAGATCGAGGACGACGTTGGTGTCGAGAACCAGGCGCAGCATGGCGCGGATTATAATGCGCCCCTCTTCAGAATCAGCCCCGGAATCCACATGCCCCGCATTCTTCTCGCCCCGATGGAAGGTCTCGCCGACGATCTGCTGCGCGGCGTGCTGACCTCGATTGGCGGCTACGACTGGGGAATCTGCGAGTTTGTCCGGGTTTCCAATACCATTCTGCCAACCAAGACTTACGAGCGGATCTGCCCAGAGCTGCTCAACGCCGGCCGGACGGCCAGCGGCACGCCGATGCGCGTCCAACTGCTCGGTTCCGATCCGTATTTCATGGCCGAGAACGCCCGCCGACTGGTCGCCCTGAATCCGGCCGGCGTCGATCTCAACTTCGGCTGCCCGGCGCCGACGGTCAACCGCCATCGCGGCGGCGCCGCGCTGCTCGGCGAGCCGGAGCTGTTGCATGCGATCACCAGCGCGGTCCGCGCCGAGGTGCCGGCGCATATTCCCTTCACCGCCAAGATGCGCCTCGGTATCGAAGACACCAGCCGGGCGGTCGACTGCGCCCAGGCCCTGGCGGCGGCCGGCATTGTCGAACTGATCGTGCATGGCCGGACCAAGGTGGACGGTTACCGGCCGCCGGCGCGCTGGGCGTGGATCGACAAGGTGCGGGCGTCGGTCGATATTCCGATCATCGCCAACGGCGAAGTGTGGACCGTTGAAGACTTTGCGCGCTGCCAGCAGGAAACCGGCTGTGCCGACATCATGCTCGGCCGGGGCGCCGTGGCCGACCCGCTGCTCGCCCGCCGGGTGCGCGGCGAAGCAGTCGGCGGCTGGGAAGAAATCCTGCCCGGCGTCGCCGACTACTGGCGCGGCATCCGGGTCAAGGTCGTGCCGGTGCATGCCGGTGGCCGGCTCAAGCAATGGCTGGCGATGCTGCGCCGCAATTACCCGGAAGCCGAGCTGCTCTATCAGCGCCTGCGGCCGATCAAGGCAGCGCAGGATATCGAAGCGGCGCTGGTCGCCGAGGGCATTCTCGGCGAACTGCCGTTGGCCGCATGAGCGGCAACTCGCGTTTCATTTCCAGCGCCCAGGACGGGCCGCATCGCGACCTGGAAGCGCAGGTGCGCCGGCATCTGGCGCATCCGTTCCGGAAACCGGTTGCCGATTACAACCGCGAGGCCTGCCGCGCCGCGCTGGCGGCGTACCGGCAATGGCAACCCGAGGCGCCGCTGATACTCGATGCCGGTTGCGGCGTTGGCTGGAGCACCCAGCGCATTGCCGAAACGTTTCCCGATCACTTCGTTTTTGGCGTCGATCAGTCGGTCGACCGCCTCAGTCGCGGCAAACCGCTGCCGATGCCGGCCAACGCCCTGCTGATCCGCGCCGATCTGGTCGATTTCTGGCGTCTGCTGGCCGAACACGGCATCCGGCTGGCCCGCCACTACAACCTCTATCCGAATCCATGGCCGAAGATCGGCCATCTGGCGCGGCGCTGGCACGGCCACGCGGTCTTTCCGGTATGGCGCGAGCTGGGCGGCGAACTGGAGTGCCGCAGCAACTGGCGCATCTATATCGAGGAAATGGCTGTGGCGTTGAGTCTGCTCAGCGGCCAGCCGGTCGCTGCCGAGCCGTGGCAGACGGCTGACCCGATGACGCCGTTCGAGAAGAAGTATCTGGCGTCCGGCCACGCGCTGTGGCGCTGTCGGGTCGATCTGCGATGAGCGTCTGCCAGAGCTGCGGCGCTTGCTGCGCAACCTTTCGCGTCGATTTTCATCCGGTTGAACTGGCTGGCGGCGCCTTTGCCTGGGGGGCGGGCGTCCCGCTCGAAATGACCGTGCCGGTCACCGCCAACATTGTCCGCATGGCCGGCACCGATGCCGCCGCACCGCGCTGCGTCGCGCTGGCCGGCGAAATCGGCCAGCAGGTGAGCTGCACCATCTACGACAGCCGCCCGTCACCGTGCCGGGAATTCGATACCGAGCACGCCGCCTGCAATCGGGCACGCCAGCGCTGCGGTCTGGCCCCCTTGTAGTTCGTTTGCAGGCTTGCCCCGGGCGCTGCTTCACTGTACTTTTCCGGCTCGATAAATGAGTTCGCGCAAGCGATGGAGAACGTATGGGACTGTTGAAGAACATTGTACTGGGCGGCCTGGTCGTCCTGGCGACGACCGGTGTGCAGGCCGGTGCGCCGGAAAAAACCGCGTCGGGTCTGATCTACGAATCGCTGAAGGACGGCAACGGTGAAAAGGCCACGCCGGAAGCCACCGTGCAGGTCAATTATCGTGGCACGCTGGCCAATGGCATCGAGTTCGACAGTTCCTACAAGCGCGGCCAGCCGGCCTCCTTTCCGCTGAATCGCGTCATCCCGTGCTGGACCGAAGGCGTCGCCAAGATGCGCGAGGGCGGCAAGGCCAAGCTGACCTGCCCGCCGAGCATTGCTTATGGCTCGCGCGGCGCCGGTGCGGCCGTGCCGCCCGATGCGACACTGACCTTTGAAGTGGAACTGCTCAAGGTCATGCGCTGATTAATCGCTGCGGTCGGGCTGGCCGGCCGTTTTCCGGCTGCCGGCAAGCCGGCCGCAGCCTGGTGATAAGCGCGGCTTTATCCCCGTTTCGGTCGCGTAAGTCTGTGGATAAGCTCTGGATCGTTGTGCTAATCCCTTGTCTGACAAGCGAAAAGCGACGCTGACTAAAAAATGGGCGGGGCGGTTTTTCCCCCGGCTGGGCGGCTTGACGTAAAAAACGCTTGGCCGATGGCTGATCCCCTGAATGGGGATAAAGCCTGTTTATCCCCGTTCTGGTCGGGCAAGTCTGTGGATAAGCTCGGGACAAGTTCGGCAACTGCCTGAACGGGCAGCAAAAAATGGCGCTGCCTATTAAATGGGCGGTTTCCCCGTTCTGCCGGTGCTTTCCGGCGGATTATGGGCTGACCGGACAATCCAAGTTCACAGCAAGCCTTCTAAAAGATAAAATATATAAGACTTGGTCGAGGATGGTCTTTTGGATGAACGGATCCTCCCCGTCATTGTCGTAAAATAGTCAGTTACGCCAAGAATTTCCCAGAGCAACCCTTTACGAAAGGAAGTCGCCGTGCTTGAAGCCTACCGCGCCCATGTCGCCGAACGTGCAGCCCTCGGTATCCCGCCGCTGCCGTTGTCCAAGCAACAGACCAGTGAGCTGGTCGCCTTGCTGAAGAACCCGCCGAAGGGCGAAGAAGCCGCCCTGGTCGAGCTGATCACCTACCGTGTTCCGGCCGGTGTGGATGACGCCGCCAAGGTCAAGGCCGAGTTCCTGGCCAAGGTCGCCAAGGGCGAAGAAGCCTGTGCCCTGATTTCCAAGGCCAAGGCCACCGAACTGCTCGGCACCATGCTCGGCGGTTTCAACGTCAAGCCGCTGATCGACCTGCTGGGCGATGCCGGCGTTGGCGCCATTGCCGCCGAAGGCCTGAAGAAGACCCTGCTGGTCTTCGACTTCTTCCACGATGTCGCCGAACTGGCCAAGGCCGGCAATGCCAACGCCAAGGGCGTCATCCAGTCGTGGGCCGACGGCGAGTGGTTCACCTCGCGTCCGGAAGTCCTCGCTTCGCAGAAGCTGACCGTTTTCAAGGTCACCGGCGAAACCAATACCGACGACCTGTCGCCGGCTCCCGATGCCTGGTCGCGTCCGGACATTCCGCTGCACGCGCTGGCCATGCTGAAGAACCCGCGTTCGGGTATCGAAGCCGACGAGCCGGGTGCCCGCGGTCCGGTCAAGCAACTCGCTGCGCTCCAAGCCAAGGGCAACCTGATCGCCTACGTCGGCGACGTGGTCGGTACCGGTTCTTCGCGCAAGTCCGCCACCAACTCGGTGCTGTGGTTTACCGGTGAAGACATTCCTTTCGTCCCGAACAAGCGTTTCGGCGGCTTCTGCCTCGGCTCCAAGATCGCCCCGATCTTCTTCAACACGATGGAAGATGCCGGCGCACTGCCGATCGAAATCGACGTCAACCAGATGGACATGGGCGACGAGATCGAACTGAAGGTCGATCAAGCCACCGCCAAGGTCACCGCGCTGAAGAACGGCACCGTGATCGCCGAATCGCAGCTGAAGACCGCCGTGATTCTCGACGAAGTCCGCGCCGGCGGCCGCATTCCGCTGATCATCGGGCGTGGCCTGACGACCAAGGCGCGCGAATTCCTCGGCCTGCCGCAAAGCACGCTGTTCCGCCTGCCGCAGAACCCGGCCGACAACGGCAAGGGCTACTCGCTGGCCCAGAAGATGGTCGGCAAGGCCTGCGGCGTCACCGGCATCCGTCCGGGCACCTACTGCGAGCCGAAGATGACCACCGTCGGTTCGCAAGACACCACCGGCCCGATGACCCGCGACGAGCTGAAGGATCTGGCCTGCCTCGGCTTCTCCGCCGATCTGGTGATGCAGTCCTTCTGCCACACCGCCGCCTATCCGAAGCTGGTCGATGTCCGCATGCACCGCGAACTGCCGTCCTTCATCAGCACCCGCGGCGGCGTTTCGCTGCGTCCGGGCGACGGCGTCATCCACTCCTGGCTGAACCGTCTGCTGCTGCCGGATACCGTCGGCACCGGCGGTGACTCGCACACCCGTTTCCCGATCGGCATCTCCTTCCCGGCCGGTTCCGGCCTGGTTGCTTTTGCCGCCGCCACCGGCGTCATGCCGCTGGACATGCCGGAATCCGTGCTGGTCCGCTTCAAGGGCAAGCTGCAGGATGGCATCACGCTGCGCGACCTGGTTAACGCCATTCCGCTGTACGCCATCAAGGCTGGCCTGCTGACCGTCGAGAAGAAGGGCAAGAAGAACGTCTTCTCCGGCCGTATCCTGGAAATCGAAGGCCTGCCGGATCTCAAGGTCGAACAAGCCTTCGAACTCTCCGACGCCGCCGCCGAGCGTTCGGCCGCTGCCTGTTCGGTGCGCCTGAACAAGGAGCCGATGGTCGAGTACATGCGGTCGAACATCACGCTGATGAAGTGGATGATCGCCGAAGGCTACGAAGATGCCCGCACCCTGAAGCGCCGCATCAACGCCATGGAAGACTGGATCGCCAACGGTACGCTGCTGCAGCCGGATGCCGACGCCGAATACGCCGCCGTGATCGAAATCGATCTGGCCGAAGTCACCGAGCCGATCCTGGCCTGCCCGAACGATCCGGACGACGTCAAGGTTCTGTCCGAAGTCGCCGGCGCCAAGATCGACGAAGTCTTCATCGGCTCCTGCATGACCAACATCGGCCACTTCCGTGCCGCCGCCAAGGTTCTCGAAGGCAAGTCCGACATCCCGACCCGTCTGTGGATCGCTCCGCCGACCAAGATGGATGCTCTGATCCTGACCGAAGAAGGCTACTACGGCGTCCTCGGCAAGTCCGGCGCGCGCATGGAAATGCCGGGCTGCTCGCTGTGCATGGGCAACCAGGCACAGATCCGCAAGGGTTCGACGGCAATCTCCACCTCGACTCGCAACTTCCCGAACCGCCTCGGTATCGACACCCAGGTGTACCTCGGTTCCGCCGAACTGGCCGCCATGTGCGCTCTGGCCGGCCGCATCGTGACGGTTGCCGAGTACATGGAGCAGATCAAGCTGGTCAATGCCAAGGCGGCCGATGTGTACCGCTACATGAACTTCGACAAGATTCCGTCCTTCGTCGAAGTGGCTGAAACGGTCGAGATGTGATTGGCGAAATCGGCGCCTTTTAGGCGTCGAGCGCAGTAAAAAGCCCCCGCCGGGAAACTGGCGGGGGCTTTTTGTTGCTACCTGTCATCGGCTCGAAACCGCTGTTCGGGCAAGAGCCGAACCGAGTTGATCAGTCGTGACGAACGAGCACGTAGGCGTTGCGAAATTTGCTGCCCTTGATCTCGGAGACATCGAATGAGTTTCCGGTCTTGAACAGGACGACCCGACCGGCGGCTTCTTCCTGGCTGCTGCCGGCAATGACTTCCTTCACCTCGAAAATCAGCGGCTCGGGGGCGATCAGGTGAAATTCAAGCGTGGCGTTCGGCGCTTTGGAGGTGGTCAGTTTCGCGGTGGCATTAGCGCCCGCCAACGAGACGGTCTGCTCCAGTTCGCCACCCAGGTAGACATCGATTTTGACCGGGTCGCCGGCCAATGCGGGGACGGGAATTGCCAGCAATGCGGCAAGCAGTATGGGAAGTGATTTCATCGAGTAGTTCCAGTCATGACCAAGGTGGCTGCGGGGGATTGACATAACGTCAAGCGCAGCAGAACTCAAGCAACCGGGAATTCTACTACCGGGGCGGCGGTTTGTCGTTTGCAGTTTGTGGCCTGGTATCCCGTCGCATGTCTGCCGCCGAAAAGCCGACCGCCCTTGGCGGTTGACCGTCAGGCCAGGCGACGGAGATACTGCGCTCCCTCGAATTGCCCCAACCACCGTTACTCTGCGAATCTCATGGCTGCTTCCAAAACACGTATTGACTGGTCACTTCTCTGTTTGCGTCTCGCGGTCGGCGGGATGGCCTTCTTCGCTGGCTTCGAACCCCTGATGCACGCCGCCTTGCCGTCTTCGGTGGCGCAGGCCGGTCACTGGGGGCTGCATCTGGCTGAAATGCTGTGCGGCATTCTGATGTTGCTCGGCCTGTGGATGCCGGTGGCCAGCCTCGGGCTGACCCTGATCATCGGCTGGCCGCTGGTTCATGGCTGGCTACACGGTGCGGCCCTGCTGGGCAACCTCCACGGGCTGTTCCTGTTGCTTGTCGCCTTTGCATCAGCCTTGGGCGGCGCCGGGAAATGGGCTGTCGGCAGAAACTGAGTGCTGGCGCCTAGCCCGGGTCGGTAGGCCGGTTGCCGGGCGAACCGTCAGGCAAGGATGCAAGCTAGGGCGGTTGTTGGCACGGGCCGGCTGTCGCGTTCAATAAAAAGCCCCCGCCGGTTTCCCGGCGGGGGCTTTTTCGTTGCCGCATTGGCAGCGGCGATAATTTATTCCCCGGTCGGCGCAAATTCCGCCGGTACCCAGCTGTAACCCTTGGCTTCCTTGCGGACGTGGCCGATACCGGGGAAGGGCAGGTGCATGCCGCCGATCAGGATCTTTTCGCTGGCGGCCTTGGCGAAGATTTTCTGGCGCGTCGCGACGGCCGCCTTGCGATCGACGTCGAATTCGATGGCGACTTGCGGGCGGGCGAACTGGACGGCATGGTTATGGACGATGTCGCCCCAGATCAGCAGTTTTTCCTCGCCGCTGCCGACCAGGTAGGCGCTGTGGCCGGGAGTATGGCCGTTAGCGGCAAAGCTGCTGATGCCGGGCAGGATTTCCTGATCAGCCGCGTAGGTTTTCCACTTGCCGGCCTGGAGATAGGGGGTGGCGGCGTCGCGCGCCATCTTGAAGAAAGGCTGGGCATCCTGCGGTGCCTTGGCGGCGATTTCCGCGTTTAGCCAGAAGTCGTTGTCGGCCTTGGCCGACCAAATTTCGGCATTGCTGAAAACGGCCTTGCCTTGGGCATCGACCAGGCCGTTGACGTGGTCGCCATGGAGGTGGGTGACGAGCACGGTGTCGACCTGTTCGGGCCTGTAGCCGGCTGCCTTCAGGTTGTCGACGATGTTGCCGAGGGCCGGGCCGAAGGCTTTGGCGGCGCCGGCATCGACCAGCACCAGCTGGCTGCCGGTATTGATCAGGTAGGCATTGACCGCGGTCTGCACGGCCGGGCCTTTGACGAACAGGCGGGCGAGCAGTTTCTGCACTTCCTTGTCGTTGGTGTTCTTGAGCAGCTTGGTATCGAGCTTGATGGCGCCGTCGTAGAGCGCGGTGATCTCGAAATTGCCGAGGAACATCCGGTAATAGCCGGGAACCTGGGTTTTGGCCTGCGGGGCTTCGGCCAAAGCCAGGCCGGTACAGAGCAGAAACAGGCCGGCGACGAACAGCCGGGCCAGACGGGGGGTGTTACGGGGCAGGTTTCGCATGGCATTCTCCTGGTTGGGGAGGCAAAGTATCCCATGCTTGGCGAATAAATGGCGCAGCCACCAGGCGACTTTTGCCGGCCGGTTCGCCTTGGTTCAGGTCGCCCGAAATGCCGTTAGAATCGGGCATTCATCTTTGCCGCCCATCGCATCTGCTCCCTGGAAGGAGAAACCCGTGGCCCGGAAAACTGCCTGTCGCAAACTTTGCCTGGCCATGCTCACCAGTCTGCTGGCCGGGAGCGCATTGGCCCAGAGCGCCGACCAACTGCCGCTGGCGCCGGATTATGTCGGGGAGATCCGCCGCTCGGCGGATGGCAAGTTGATTGCCGTTCCGGCCAGCGAAGCGGCGGCCGGCAGGCATTCGGGCGATGGCCCGGCGCCGGCGACGATGGTCGTCGGTAGCGGCGAGAAGGTCACGACGCTGAGCGAAGCGGCGCGGCTCGCCCGCGATGGCGAGGTGATCGAGATCCGGCCGGGCAATTACCGCGGGCAACCGGCGATCTGGACGCAAAACAATCTGCTCATCCGCGCCGCCGGGGAACGGCCGGTCATGCTGGCCGACGGGAAAAGCGCCGAGGGCAAGGCGATCTGGGTGGTCCGGGGCGGCAATATCCGGATCGAGAACATCGAGTTTCGCGGCGCCCGGGTGCCTGACGGCAACGGCGCCGGCATTCGTTTCGAGAAAGGCCAGTTGACGATTCATGGCTGTCGTTTCGTCGACAACGAAATGGGCGTGCTGACCGCCAATTCGGCCAACCAGACGCTGGTCGTCGCCGATAGCGAATTTGGCGATGCGCCGCGGCATGCCGGTGCGTTGCACCATCTGCTCTATGTCGGCGCGATCGGCAAATTTACGCTGAGCGGCAGCCGTTTCTTCAATGGCTATCTTGGCCACCTGGTCAAATCGCGGGCGCGGGAAAATCATGTGCTTTACAACATGCTGGCCGACGGTGCCAGCGGCCGGGCTTCCTACGAGCTCGAATTTCCCAACGGCGGCATCGCCTACGTCATCGGCAACGTCATCGCCCAGAGCGCCGAAACGGACAATCCGAGCCTGCTTGCCTATGGCGCCGAGGGGCCGCGCTGGCCGGACAATGCGCTGTATGTCGCGCACAACACGCTGATCAATGACAAGCATGCCGGCAACTTTCTCGCCGTCTGGGCCGAGAAATTTCCGGCCGGCATCGATATCTGGGCGATCAACAACCTGACGGTGGGTAACGGCAACTTGTTCCGCCCGGCGCAGGGCCGCTTCGAGGGCAACCTCGCGGCTTTGCGCGGCGAGCTGATCGAATACGGCGGCCTGCCGCTACGCCTGACCAACCCGTCGCCGCTGCGCGGCACCGTCCGGCTGCCGGGCAGCGTCGGCGGCGTCAATCTGCTGCCGAGCGCCGAATTCACCTATCCGGTCGGCAGTCGGCCGATTCGCCTGAGCAACGTCCTGTCGCCCGGCGCCTTTCAGTGAGCGCCGGGTAAAAGGCGATCTACGGCGAAGCCGGGCTTACGGGCAAGCCGCGGCCATTGCCGTCGCCATTTCGGCCGGGGCGACGTCGCGAATATGGGTGGCGACCGACCATTGATGGCCGAAGGGATCTTCCAGCCGGCCGTAGCGGTCGCCCCAGAACATGTCGGCGACCGGCATGGTGATCCGCGCCCCGGCGGCGACGGCGCGGGCCACCGCCGCATCGACATCGGCGACATAGAGATGGATGGTCACCGGCGAGCCTTTGAGGGCCAGCGGGTCGAGCGAGCCGTACTCGGGGTAGTCGTCGACCAGCATCAGCATCGAATCACCGATGCTCAGCAGGGCGTGCATCAGTCGGCCGTCGGGGCCGGCCAGGCGGCCCATTTCGACGGCGCCGAAGGCTTTGGTATAAAAGGCAATGGCGTCGATGGCGCCGTGGCAGACCAGATGCGGCGTGATTGTCATCATGCCGGGTGGAATGGCTTGAACCGGATTCATGGGATTCTCCTCTGCATAGGGTGGGAACCGGAGGCCTTCTTGTTGCGACGAAGGACTTGTTTCCAGATCGACACGCTGCGCCGAATTTGGTTCGCATTCCGTAATTCGGCGCTGCAGTCGCCGACTCCGGCCGCCAATCCGGTGCGCTATTTGGCCGGTACTTCGATGCCGTGCTTGACCAGCCAGTCCCGATCCAGCTCCCATTTGACGTCCTTGATGCCGGGCTGGGCCAGCACGATTGTCCGCGCTTCCGCCTGAACGCGACCGAGGTTTTCCTGGGCGGCAATGTAGGCGGGGTTGTTGGGATTCTTGGTGTCGAGGTCCGGGTAGAGAACCGCCAGCACCTTGAATGCCGGCACGTCAAAACTGCGTGGCGTGCTCAGATAGGCCGTGTCGCCGGCGATCTTCAAGACCTTGAACTGATAGGGATAGCTCTTCAGTTCCGTGCCGGCCTGCGCCGCGATGACGCCGGTCATTTCGCGCGAGCGGGAGTCCGGGGCGCGGATGTACCAATCGAGCCAGACCAGGAAGATCAGCGTCAGGATTACCCAGTAACGTCGTTTCATCGTGTTGTTCCAGGGGCGGTGAAAGAGGGCTGTATTGTGCGCTTCGGCGCTTTCGAATGTGGCGGGAAGCGGCACAAACCGGGGTGTCTATTTTGCCCGGGCCAGCCATTTGAGCAGGGTTTCGTAGAGCACATCGGGATCGACCGGCTTGGCGATGTGATCGTTCATGCCGGCGGCCAGGCAGCGTTGCCGGTCGTCATCGAAGGCATTGGCGGTCATCGCCAGGATCGGGGTGCGCTCGCGTCCGGGCAGGGCGCGTATCGCCTCGGTGGCTTCGAGTCCGTTGAGTTTCGGCATCTGCACATCCATCAGGATCAGCCGGTAGTCGGTGCGCTTGGCCATGGCCACGGCTTCCCCGCCATCGTCCGCCAGGTCGACCAGCAGGCCGACTTCGGTCAGCAAGTCGCGAGAGACCTCCTGATTGATCGGTTCGTCCTCGGCCAGCAGGATCAGGGTGCCGGCAAATTGGGCTTTCAAGCGCTCCTCGGCTGACAGCGGCGCTGCCACCGTTGCGGCCGGCGCCTTGCCCGCCACCGTGCTCAGGCGGACGGTAAACCAGAAGGTGCTGCCAACGCCGGCCTGACTATCCACCCCGATACGGCCGCCCATCATTTCGGCCAGCCGCTTGCTGATCGCCAACCCGAGACCGGTGCCGCCGTACTGCCGGGTCATCGAGCTATCGGCTTGCTCGAAGGCGCTGAACAGCCGTTTCTGATCTTCCTCGGCAATGCCGATGCCGGTGTCGCGCACTTCGAAGCGCAGCAGCATGTCGGTGCCGTTGTCCTCGGCTACTGCCGCGGCAATAGTGACCGAGCCGGCGTTGGTGAACTTGATGGCGTTGCCAGTCAGATTGAGCAGGATCTGGCCCAGGCGTAGCGGATCACCGGATAGCGTTAGGTCGGTCAGTTCAGCGGGCAGATCGATGCGCAGTTGCAGGCCCTTGTCAGTTGCCGCTTGGCTGGACAGGCTGCGCAGGTTTTCCAGGATGCCGCCCAGGCGGAAATCGATACGTTCGAGGTTGAGGCGTTCGGCCTCGATTTTGGAGATGTCGAGGATGTCGTTGATGACGCCCAGCAGGTGTCGGGAAGCCTTGGCGGCCTTGCTCAACTCGTCGATCTGTTTGACGTCGGTGGCCCGGCGCAGCGCCAGCGCGGTCATGCCCATGATGGCGTTCATCGGGGTGCGCAGCTCGTGGCTCATGTTGGCGAGGAAAGTGCTCTTGGCCCGGCTGGCCGTCTCGGCCGTTTCCTTGGCGACGGAAAGCGCCGCCGTTCGTTCTTCGACCAGTTTTTCCAGGTGGTGGCGATACTGTTCCAGCTCGGACTCGGCCTGCTTGCGCTGCGTGATGTCGAGGACGTGCGAAATGAAATACATCGGTTGGCCCTCGCCGTTGCGAACCAGCGAACTGGCTACGCGACCCCAGACGACATGCCCCTGCTTGTGGATGTATTGCTTTTCAAATTCGGCATGGTCGGTTTGCTCGCTATGCCCCGAGGTGCCGGTCTGGATGAATTTCGTGCTGACTTTCCGGAAGTCGGGATGGGTGATGGTGTTGACGTACATGCCTTCCAGTTCGGTTTTGCTGTAGCCGAATATTTCGCACATCTGCTGATTGACCTTGAGGAGCTTTCCTTCGAGGTCGACCAGGCACATCCCGATATTGGCGTTCTCGAAGCCGAGCCGGAAGAGGTTCTCGCTCTCCCGCAATTCTTGCTGGCCGTGCGCCAGCGTATCGAGCATGCCGTTGAACTGGCGGGCCAGTTGCGCCGCTTCATCATCCCCGGCGAGCTGCACCCGGACAGCAGGATTCCCCGCCTGGACGGCATTGGCGACCGTCTGGATGGCGTGCAGCCGGCGGGTCAGGTAGCGACCGCTGAGAATCGCCAGCAAGGTGCTGAGCAGCGCGGCGATCAACACGTAAACCAGACCGCTTTGCCGCGTCTCGGCGAGGCGCGCCTGCAAGGATCCCTGGCCGAGACCGATTCTTACCCAGCCGATCTGGCTGCCGCCGAGCGTCACCGGATAAGCGACATCGACTAGCGTCGGGCTTCGCTGCAGGACCGTCAGTTCCGGTTTTGCCGGCAGGTCGGCCAGATACTGGCCGCGTCGCCCAGTGTCGCTGTGGGCCAGTATCTGGCCCCGGTTGTCCAGCACGATGGCGTGCCGCAGATCGGGGTAGGGTGCGAGGCCCTCGACGATCTCCTGCAGGCCGCCAAAATCCCGTGAAGCCACCCAGACCGCCGCCGAGGTGGCGACGCTGCGCGCCAGTGCGACGGCGTGCCCCGACTGCTGCTGCATCACCACGGCTTGCTGGCGGTGCGTCTGGTCCCAGATGAACAGCGACATCATCGAGACGACGACCAGGGTCATCCCGACGACCAGTTGTCGGCGCAAGGTGGCGGTCACCAGGCGTTTGAGGTACTCGACCATTACTTGCTTTCCACCCGGCGCACTTCTTTCTCGAAGCGCTCGATGTATGCGGCGACCACCCCGTAGCTGCGGTCATCGGCGGCGTGAAAGCGCGCCGTTTCCATGCCGGCGAGAATCGCTCTGCCTTGTGCTGTCGCGGTCAGTTCGAGCAGCGTCTTGGTGACCTGGGTGCGGACGACTTCCGGCACGTCGTCGCGCACCATCACCGAGTTGTTGAGCAGCGGGGGCGTTTCCCAGGCCTGTTCGAGCTCGGCCGCTTCGCGCGGATGGTCGCGCTGGAAGACGCGCCAGGGTGGCGGCCAAGTGGCACCGGCGGCGGTTTTGCCAAGATAGACGTTGATGATCGAAGATTCCTGCGAGCCGACGTAAATATTCTGAATGTCGCGTTTGACGTCCACGCCGTGCGTCTGCAGAAAATATTGCGGCATGATCGCGGCCGCCAGCGCGGTGGGCGACGGGTAGCTGACGGCCTTGCCCTTGAGGTCGGCCGGCACCTTGATCTGTCCATCCTTGCGGACGATGAAAATGCCCCGGAAGTCCTCGGCATCGCCGGCCATCGCAATGACGGAGTAACCCGTCTTCATCGCGGCCAGTGTCTGCCACGGGTTGGGGAGCAGGAAAGCCGGTTCGCGAGCCGCGTATTTGTGCTCGAAAGCGGCGTAATCGCGGGATGCCTCGAGTTCGATCCGGGCGCCCTGCAACTGCTGGTTGAGGTGAGCAACCAGCGGTTGATAGGTCTCGCTGAGTTTCTGCGGGTTGTACAAGGGGTGGATGGCCAGGCGATAGACCGGCACCGTACCGTTGGGCGCCACGCTGCTGTATTGCAAGGGCTTCTCGACCGGCTGCTGTTCGCACGCAGCAAGCAGGATGGCGCCTAACAGACAGGTAAGGTGGGCTAACTTGTTCATTGATGTCGTTTCATTGGGGTGACCAGATGGCGAACTGCTGACGATCAAGGCCGACTCTATCACTTTCGCGCGGCTTATCGCGCTGACATACGGGCGACTGGTCGGTATTGCGCAGGAAAACGCCATCTTGTCGAATTTTTGAGTCGAATTGCTCCGGCTTGAAAAAAGAGCAAAAAAGGACGAGCATTCGCCCCCTTTTGCGATCCGCCAAGGAAGCCGTTATCGGTGCCGCCCAAGGATCGAGCATAACTTCACCAACGGAACAGCCATGACCTTCAAAGACAGTTCGTCGCACTTTCAGATCGTCGACGTAACGATGATCGAACCCGATTCGAGCCATCTCCGGCAGAACATCGAAGAAGGGAGCCTGAAGGGCCTGGTCAACTCGATCGAGAAACTGGGGGTGATTCACCCGCTGGTCGTTCGCCCGGCCGCTGCCGAGGGGCGTTATACGGTGATCGTCGGCGAGCGTCGTCGTCAGGCCGCCATCCTGGCCGGAGAAAAAACGGTGCCGGTGCTCGTCCGCCCGTGCGCGGCTGACGTAACCCTGGAGGTGCAGGTATTCGAGAACATCGGCCTCGGCGTGCGTTCGGCACTGGAGCCGCGCGACATGGCCAACGCCATTCAGGCGATCGCCGAACGGTTCGCGACGCCGGAAGAAGCCGCGCAATATTTCGCCCGGCCGGCAACCTGGCTGAGCCAGGCCACCGCGGCGGCCAATCTGTCGGAGAAGGTCACGGCCTTGCTCGATTCGGGAAAAATCGCCAGCACCAGCACGGCTGTGCAACTGGAAAGGCTGGCCAAAAAGAACGAGGCCAAGGCCGACTCCTTGATCGATCAGATCGAGCAATTGCCGGAAGGCGAAAAGGTCTCGAAGAAGGTCGTCGACAATGCCCTCTCGGAAGAGAGCGGACGGCGCAAAAAGACCGAAGAACCGGCCGCCGTCGCCGAATCCGTCGCTAACGCCGCTCCGCCGATCGAGCGCGAAGCCACGATTGCGGTGCGGGACGATGCGCCGGCTCCGCTGCCCGCCACGGCGCCGGCGGCCAGCCGCAGCCGGGTCAATCCCGGCAAGGTCAGGCTGGTCGCCGAAATTCTCGGCCTTAGCGATGGCGACGAAGAGGAAGTTCTGGTCAGGCTGATCGATGAATTTCTGGCGTTGAAGAACGCCTAAGCCGCTCGCCGCATCCAGCCCTTGCCAGATTCCGCGAAGCCTCAGGCAGCATGACTTTCCGCCGACCGTTGCCGATCCAGCCCGGCCTGCTGTCGGGCGTTGTCTGCGCGCTCGGTGCCGGTCTCGCCTGGGGGCTGGTTTTCGTCGTGCCGCTGATGCTCATCGACTACCCGCCGCTGCTGATCTCGGCCGGCCGCTACCTGGCCTTCGGCCTGATCGCCTTGCCACTCGCCTGGCGCGACCGGCAACGCCTGTGCCGGCTAGATCGACAAGACTGGGCCCGCGCCTTTGAGCTGGCGCTGATCGGCAACCTGCTTTATTACTGCCTGTTGGCTGCGGCTATCCAGCTGGCCGATGCACCGGTCCCGACCATGCTGATCGGCACCTTGCCGATCGTCATCGCCGTCTGCGCCAACCTTGGCCGAGGCGGCATTGCCTGGCGCCGCCTGTTGCCGTCGCTGGCGGTGATCGGGCTGGGCATTCTGCTGGTCAATCGGCATGAACTCGGGCGCCTGGCCGGCGGCCGCAGTGTTGAAGACTATCTGCTTGGCAGCTTGCTGGCGCTTGGCGCGCTGGCTTGCTGGACCTGGTATCCGCTGCGCAACGCGGCCTGGCTGAAAGGGCGGCCGCGCCTTGCCTCGACTACGTGGGCCACGGCCCAGGGCCTGGCAACGCTGCCGCTGGCGCTGCTTCTGTTTGTCGGCATTTCGCTGCTGGTGCCGAGTCCGGCCGGTTTCGACTGGCCGCTCGGCCCGCAGCCTGGCAAATTTCTTGGTCTGGTACTGGCGCTGGGTCTGCTCGCTTCCTGGCTCGGCACGCTGCTCTGGAATCGCGCCAGCACCTTGCTGCCGACGGCGCTGTCCGGGCAATTGATCGTTTTCGAAACGCTCGCCGCTCTGGCTTATGCCTATGTCTGGCGAGGCGAGGCGCCAGGGCTGGCCAGTATGGGCGGCATCCTGTTGTTGGTGCTTGGCGTGATTCTCGGCGTGCGTGCCTTTCGGGCCGCTTGAATGCTCGCTTCGGGGCGGTAGCTGCGGGTTTGCGGCGAAGCCAGATCTACCGAATACGACGTGCTAAAACGGTATTTTTGGTGCAAAAGTGACACATGTTATAAATATGGTATAAAATATCAAAGCCGATTTCGGCTGCCCGTGTTTTTTTGTGGGCTATGCTGTTGTCATTAAGCTTTACTTTTGAAATGACAAATAATTTGCTGTTAAAGGGGGGATCATGAGTATTGCACTCCGTATTATTTTGCTGATTGCGCTGGCGATTGTCGGTTTGATCGGGGTCGGCGGTTTTGCCTTGTATGAGATGGCCAGCATCAATCAGGGCATCCGGGAAATTAACCAGATGACCCTGCCAAGCATCAGTACGCTTCAATCGGCACAGACGGCTTTCCTTCGTTTGCGGCCGCCCTTGCTGACCATGCTGGTGGTCACCGATCCGCAAAAAGTGGCCGGGCTGGAGAAAGAGTTCACCCAGAACATGGATCAGTTGCGTGGGGCGCTCAAGAGTTACGAAAAGCTGATTTCCGATCCCAAGGATCGTGAGATGCTGGACAAAGACAACCAGATGTACCTCGAGTACGCGGCCTTTTCCGAGAAATACATTGGCGCGATTCGCCAGGGCAAGCCGGATGAGGCACTGAAAATTTCCGGGCAGGCCAAGCAGATAGTCGATGGCTTGAGCAACGCGCTGGTCGAGCATGGTCAGTACAATCAGGAACTTGCCGTAAAAGGCGGCAAGGAGGCCGATGCCACCTATGAAAGTTCAAAGACTTGGGTTGTCTCGGCCATCTTGCTGGTCAGCCTGTTGATAGCCGGCATCGGGTTCGTCATCTACAGCCATGTTTCTGGTTCGCTCGACAAGATGGTCGGCATGTTCTTGCGGATCGAAAAGAATCTCGATTTCACCACCCGTCTTGAAGTCAAGGGCAAGGACGAAATTGCCAATGTTTCGCATGCTTTCAACGGCCTGCTCGACCGCTTGCAACAGAGTTTCCGCCAGATCGCGGCGCATGCCGATTCGGTCAGCTCGGCGGCCTCCCGGGTGTCTACCGCCGCCCACCAGATGTCGATTTCCTCCAGCCAGCAGAGCGACTCCGCTTCCAGCATGGCCGCCGCGGTTGAAGAAATGACGGTCAGCGTCAATCACGTCGCCGACCGGGCCGAGGATGCCCGCAAGCTGTCCACCGAGGCTGGCCGGGTGGCACTGAACGGCGAGGGCATCATCAGCGACACCGTCCAGTCGATCAATGGCATTGCCCATACGGTGCAAAGCGCTTCCGGACAACTGACCGAACTGGAGCTGCAAAGCGAGAAGATCAGCAGCATCGTTGCGGTGATCAAGGAAATTGCCGATCAGACCAATCTGCTGGCGCTCAACGCCGCCATCGAAGCGGCGCGGGCTGGCGAACAGGGGCGTGGTTTCGCCGTGGTTGCCGATGAAGTGCGCAAACTGGCCGAGCGTACCGGTCTGTCGACGCAGGAGATCGCCAGCACCATTCAGCAGATGGTTGCCGGCTCGCAGGCGGCCGTCAAGAGCATTCAAAGCGTCGAAGGCGCGGTCGAGGCCGGGGTCGGCTTTGCCGAACAGGCAAGCAGCTCGATGCAGGAAATCGGCAACGGTTCGCGTGACACGGTGGCAATGGTCAGCGACATCACCAGTTCGATTCGCGAACAAGGCGTTGCCAGCACCCAGATTGCCCAGCAGGTCGAGCGGATCGCCCAGATGACCGAGGAAAACAGCGCCGCGGCGCAGTCGACTTCGGAAACCTCCGAGCAACTCGCCGAACTCGCCCGGGAACTGCAGGAAATCGTTGCCCAGTACCGGGTCTAGGCAAGCCCGGACAAGCCGTAACGCCAAGGCTGGCCACGTGGATAACGTGAGCCAGCTTTTTTTCGTCTACCGGAGTTGTTCCGCAGGGCGATGTTCATTACCCTTGGCCGCCGCGCGCCATTGCCAACAGCTCAACAAGGAAAATCCGTGTATTACGTCGTCGAAAGCAGCAAATCGTTCAGCGAAGTGATCTTCGATCTGGAGCCGGTCGTCCAGCGTCTCGGCTTTGTCGTTCTGCACGGCCATGACCTTGGCGATACCTTGCGGCGCAAGGGCATCGATCTCGATGACGACTGCCAAGTGTTCGATATTTGCAATTATCGCCAGATCGAAAAGATGCTGGCCATCGACTTGCGGTTGAGCCTGGCCTTGCCCTGGCGGATTTCGGTATATACCGAAAACGGCGCGACCAAGATTGGCCTGCTCCGGCCGGAAAGCCTGCTCGCCACGCTTTCGGACCATCCCGAACTGGTCCGGCTGGGCCGCGAGGTCGAGGAAAGAATGGTCCAGATCGTCGACGAGGTTCGCTAGGCGGGGGCGCCGCGTCGGGCAGCCGGTCTTCGTCCCGGGCGTGATGCCGGGGCGGGGAAGTTCAGCCGCCGCTTTTTTCCAGCGCCGCCAGCAGCTTGATGGCGCGTTCGCGGTTCTTGGCAATGGCCGCCGCCCGCTCGGCAACGTTCGCGCTCTCGGCGAGCGAGTTTTCAAGCAACACTTGATGCGGCGTCCGGCCATTCATCGCGGCTTCGATCATACGGTCGGCTTGCTGGATCAGTTCATCTTCGGACATGGGAATCTCAAATCGGAGTTTGCAGCAGCTTTTAATCGTTTTTTCCGTTCGAGTAAAGCCGAATTTGTATCTTCACCTTCGACCGAACATTGCCGGCTTGCTCAGAGACGGAGGTTGCCGTTCCCGAAAAGCCCGATCAGACCGATCTCGATGGGGGGCGAAGACGTCGTCGATCTTAATCCGTAAGGCGGATCGTACCGTCGGCATTCAGCGTCACGAACGGGTTGTAGCAGGCTTCCCAGAGAAAGCCGTCGGGGTCGGCGAAGTAGCCGCGAAAGCCGCCCCAGAAGACCTTGTCGGCCGGCCGCGCCAGGGTCGCACCGGCCGCCACCGCTTCATCGAGCAAAGCCTGCACGGCCGCTTCGGAGGCCACGTTATGGGCCAGCGTAAAGCGGGCAAAGCCGCTGCCGGTGGCCGGCACGTTGGCATCCTCGGCCAGCGCATCCCGCTGGAACAAGGCAAAGGCCAGCGAACCAGCCTGAAAGAAGGCTATTCCCTCCTGGCTGGCCGATGATTCGCGCCAGCCCAGTGCCTGATAGAAAGCCCGGCTGCGGGCCAGATCGGCGACGCCGAGTGTGATGAAGCTGATGCTCTGTTTCATGAAAGCCTCGAATTCAGCAAGGATTGAGTACGCGCCGGCCATTTGCCCAAGCTCGGTTGGCCATTGGGATACCGTGTTGGCGACGGTAATTGTCAGCGGAAAAGTAAAATATCTGTGTTAAAACCGCAGTGATTTTCCGGTTTGTCATTTGCGGTGACCAACCGAAGCTGTCTCTAACCCGCGTCTTTTCTCGAACATTAGACATGCCCAGACCAACTGTCCAGATTCACCATCATCCGGCCGCCCGGCCCGGCGGCCAGCCGCCGCTACTTTTCGTGCACGGCGGCTACAGCAATGCGGCCTGCTGGAATGTGCGTTTCATTCCCTACTTTCAGGAACGGGGTTACGACTGTTACGCGGTCGACCTTTCCGGTCACGGCGCTAGTCCGGGGCGCGAACGCCTCGATGAATTCGGCCTCGACGACTATGTCGCCGATCTGTCCTCGGCGGTCGCCGCGCTGCCCGAAGTACCGGTGCTGATTGCCCATTCCATGGGCTGCCTGGTCTGCCAGCGCTTTCTCGAACAGGGAACGGCCAGCGCCGTCGCTTTCCTGGCACCGGTGCCGCCAACCGGTACGGCCGGTACGGTCAGCCGCTTCGCGCTGAGCATGCCGGATTTTTTCGCCGAACTGCCCAATGCGGTCAATGGCACAGCCAGCGAAAAAACCATGCGGACCATGGCCAAGGTGTACTTTTCGCCGAGCCTGCCGGCCGAAGAAACGCTGCAGTACCTGCCGCTGCTCCAGCCGGAATCGGAGAAGTCGGTGGCCGAAATGGTCATGGCACCGCTCCGTCTGGCGCGTCGCCGGGCAAGAATCCCGGCGCTGGTCATGGGCGGCTCGCAAGACCAGGTATTCCCGGCCTCGATGCTCTATTTCACCGCCGCCGCGTGGCAGGCAAAAACCGTGGTGATCCCCGGCGCCGGCCACATGCTGATGCTCGACCCGCAATGGCCGGAGGCTGCCGGCAAGTTGCAGCAATGGCTGGAAAGCCTGACCTGATCGGGAACTCAGGCTGCTGACGGGGCCGCCGGCTCGGCGGAAAAATAGCGGCGCGGCTCCATGCCCAGCGTTCGCCGGAACATCGCGGTAAAGGCGCTGGCGCTGCGGTAGCCAAGTTTTTCGGCGACCAGCGCGACCGGCACGTTGTTGGCCAGATGGCCGAGCGCTTCGACCAGCCGTGCCTGCTGCCGCCACTGGCGAAAGCTCATGCCGGTTTCGCGCTGGAACTGGCGGGCCAGCGTCCGGCTGCTGGTCGCCTGCTGCTCGGCCAGGGTCTCCAGCGTTTCGCGGCTGTCCGGGTTGGCGACCAGTTCCTCGCACAGCCGGTGCAGGCGTGGCTCGCCCGGCATCGGCAGGTGCAGCGCGGGGATTCTCAGGAAACGCAGTTCGGCCAGCGCCAGCGCCGCGATCTGGCCGCCGCGGCCGGCCCGGTCGTAGGCCAGCGGTTCGTCGAGCAGGGCGAGGATCAGGGCGCGCAGCAGCGGGCTGACGTCGAGCAGGCAGCAACTGTCGGGCAGGTCGGGTGCCGCGTCGGGGCGGATGTACAGCGTGCGCATCTCGACCGGGCCGAGCATGATCACCCGGTGCGCCGTGTTGGCCGGAATCCACACGCCGCGCACCGGCGGCACCACCCAGCTGCCGGCCTCGGTTTCGACGCGCATGACGCCGCTGCCGGCATAGATCAGTTGTGCCCGCAGATGGCTGTGCACCGGCGTTTCGCCACCGCGGTAATTGCGTGCTTTGGCGGTGACCGGGTGGGGCAGGGTCTGGTGTTCGTCGTCATGGCCGCAACTCATCGTTGGGCCGGCGATTGTCCATTTCACGATATTTTTTGTCCGGACATGCTGGGATCGGTCATTCTAGACTGGCATTCCGGAAATCTGGAAGTACCCATCATGGAAAAGACCCTCACCGCCGATGCCAATCTCGCCGCGCCGCCCGCCGCCGACGCCCTGAATGCCACCACCTATCCGGTGATTGCGGCGATCAGCTTCTCGCACCTGTTGAACGACATGATGCAATCGGTGCTGCTCGCCATCTACCCGATGCTCAAGCTCGGCCTCAACCTGAGCTTCGGCCAGATCGGCATGATCACTCTGACCTACCAGCTCACCGCCTCGCTGCTCCAGCCGCTGATCGGCCTATACACCGACCACCGGCCGAAGCCGTACTCGCTGCCGCTCGGCATGGGCTTCACGCTGGTCGGCCTGCTCTCGCTGTCGCAGGCTGGCAGCTTCGAGGCCGTGCTGGTTTCGGCGATGCTGATCGGTATGGGCTCATCGGTCTTCCACCCGGAATCCTCGCGTGTCGCCCGCATGGCGGCCGGCAGCCAGCCCGGCCTGGCGCAGTCGCTGTTCCAGATCGGCGGCAACCTCGGCTCGGCGATCGGGCCGTTGCTCGCTGCGCTGATCGTTGTGCCGTACGGGCAGGGCAGCGCCGCCTGGTTTTCGCTGTTCGCGCTGATCGGCGTCGTCGTGCTCAGTTTCGTCGGGCGCTGGTCCAGCCACCATGTCGCCAACTTCAGGAAGCGCATGAAGGCGCATGCAGCCAACGGCCTGACCCGCCGTCAGATCGGCTGGTCGCTCGCTATCCTCGGCCTGCTGATCTTCTCCAAGTTCTTCTACATGGCCAGCCTGAGCAGCTATTACACCTTCTACCTGATGGACAAGTTCGGCCTGACGCTGCCGCACGCCCAGATCTACCTGTTCGTCTTCCTCTTCGCCGTGGCGGCGGGCACCGTGGCCGGCGGGCCGATCGGCGACCGGATCGGGCGCAAGCGCGTCATCTGGGGTTCGATCCTCGGTGTCGCCCCCTTCACGCTGCTGCTGCCGCACGTCGGGCTGTTCTGGACCGGCATCCTCTCGGTGATCATCGGCATGATCCTCGCCTCGGCCTTCTCGGCCATCCTTGTCTACGCCCAGGAACTGCTGCCCGGCAAGGTCGGCGCCATCTCCGGCCTGTTCTTCGGCTTCGCCTTCGGCATGGGCGGCATCGGCGCCGCGCTACTGGGGCAGTTGGCCGACGCGACGAGCATCGAGACGGTGTATCGGGTCTGCGCCTATCTGCCGCTGATCGGCTTGCTGACGGCGTTCCTGCCGACGATCAAAAAACCGTAGTTTTTGCATCCGGTAGTTTGGGGTGTGATCCCGATATCCCGCCGGTAAGAATCACCGCGCAATATGCCATTGTTGTTTTAGTATTCGTTTCCGTCGATGACGGATCGGCTTATCTATAGCGACATTGAGGAGACGCGCATGGTTCAACCAGCAAAGAAATCTGCAACCAAGACCATCAAGGTGAACCTGGCCCAACAAATCGTTGAAGCCCATGAAGGAAATACGAGGATTTTCAGGTTCGAGTGCGTGACCGGCGATAATGAGCACCCAACGGATCGAGGGATGTTCAGAGTCATGCGCAAGGTTCACCCCTACCGTAGCCATACCTATAGTGTGCAGATGGACTATGCCATGTTCTTTACCCAAGACGGTAAGGCGCTGCATCAGTACCACGGCGTCGTGCCATTGTCCGTCGTGCGCACTGCCCGCAGCAGTGTCGGAGACTGGTTCGGGTCGCACGGATGCGTTCGCTTGGCCGAGGCCGATGCGAAAGCGCTTTACGGATGGGTCTCGGTTGGCACAACGGTGCTGGTCTCATGAATCCGGCCATCAAGCGATACGGACTATTCGGCCTGGTTTTTGTGGTCGGACTATTTTCGGGGGTGGGTTTGACCGAACTTGGCAAAAATGACCTTGTTGCCGCAAGCCCGGATCGGGAGATTGTTGCTGGCACCGAGATCATCAGCATTCTGGACGACGAAGTGATGTCCCTGACCTACCGCACCAACGCGCTGACATTAACCGCGCAGCGATCAAAGCCGGCTGATCGGTTTGCCGTCCAGGTCACCTTTGCCAATGGTCGAAAACCCCAGCAATGCCTGGTGTCGCCAGACTTGGCTGGGTTGTTGCCCACCTTCTCGAACATCGTTGCAAAACGACAAATTCAGTCACAGCGATTTGAGGCCGAATTTCCGCAAATACTGGGAATCTTGGAAATCAAGGACCGCATCGTCGCCGAAGCGCCCCCAGCAATGGTTTTTCGCACGACAGAGAAAAGGTCAGCTATTGCAGCGTCCTACGACGGGTACGCCGCCGAGGTGGGGACATCGATCAACGCCTTCGTCAAGCTGGAAGGCGGCTGTGAAGCGTTGGCGCAGCGTTGATCGAATTGACGTGTTGGCGCTGGGCGTCAATCAATTATTTTTCCCTGATCAGCAACAAATACTCGGCCGATCAGGTGGCTGGCACTGTCGGAGTAATTGAGGGCTGACTCCGGTTGTTTCTTTGGCATGCAGACCCGAATCCGCCTGCTACCGGGCAGGCCGGGGGCGGTTCCCGGCATCATTCATACGACGCTAGCATTCTCCGTTTTGGCCGCTATATTGATTTTGGGTAGGCCGAATTGCGCCGGGCTGGTTCTGCTTGAGCCGTGACCGAAAAATGGCCAACCCGCATTCCAATCGTCTTTCTGGCGCCACGCAGCTCGTTCCCGGTTGTCGTTTGCCGGCCAGGTGGCCCGTTTCGCCAGCTTTTTCGGAGAAATGCCATGCCCCATCGTCCCAATTATCTTCCCCGCATCTGGAAACCCCCCTTCGTCCTGCTCGCTGCTGTCGCGCTGGTCTGTCAGGCGGCGCCGGAACCGCTGCCGGCCTTGAATATCGATATCCAGCAGACCTCGGTATCCGGCATTTCCTCCGGCGGCTTCATGTCGGTCCAGTTTCAGGTGGCCCACTCTTCGATCATCAAGGGGGCGGGCATCGTCGCCGGCGGCCCCTACAACTGTTCGCAAAACGATG
The DNA here is from genome assembly GCF_020510685.1 of Dechloromonas denitrificans. Lineage (NCBI taxonomy): Bacteria > Pseudomonadati > Pseudomonadota > Betaproteobacteria > Rhodocyclales > Azonexaceae > Dechloromonas > Dechloromonas denitrificans. The sequence continues at coordinate 2,820,084 of NZ_CP075185.1, read as the reverse complement.
TGGTTAAAGCAACCACCAAGTGCTCCTGTACCGGCGAGCCGAACCTGGCCTGCGAGGTTACGCCGACCAGCGCGCAGGTTTCGACGCTGGTCGATGGCACCAAGGCGAGCTTTGCCGGCGGGCTGATCGACGATCCGGCCAACCTGAGCCGGCAACGCATCATTTCGCTGGCCGGCGGCAAGGACCCGTTGGTGCCGGCACCGGTGACCAGACAACTCGCCGACTACTACGCCAAGCTCGCTGTCCCGGCCGCCAATTATTCCGCCGTGACCCTCGAAAACGCCGGCCATACCCTGCCGACCAAGGCCTACGGCAGCGCCTGCGCGGTGACCGATGTCCCCTATCTCGGCAAATGCGGCTTCGATAGCGCCCAGGCGATCCTCAGCTGGATCTACGGGCCGCTGAAAGCGCCGGTAAAACGCGCGCGCGGGCGGTTCATCGAGATCGATCAGACCCCCTTCATTCCGCAGGATGGCGCGTTCAGCTTCCTCTGGCATTCCGGGCTGGATCAAAGCGGCTGGCTGTATGTACCCGACAATTGCGCCAGGGGCGCTGCCTGCCGCCTGCACATCGCCCTGCACGGCTGCAAGCAGGGGCAAAGCTACCTGCCGCTCAAGCCGCCGCCCGGTGGCGGTTTGTACAACGGAACCACCTTCGTCAAGAACGCCGGCTACGACCGTGTGGCGGCCAATAACAACATCGTGGTGCTATTCCCGCAGGCCGTCTCCATTCCCGCCGTCAACCCCAACGGCTGCTGGGATTGGTGGGGCTACACCGACCAGCACTACGCCGACCGGCAAGGCGTACAGATTCGCGCCTTGCGCGGCATGGTCGATCGCTTGAGTTCGGGTAGGCATTGAGTTGGCCGGCACCTGCCGGCGGGGTCGGACTGCCGGCAGGTTAAATCGAATGGTTGGTGGGGGGACGGTTTAAAACTTTATCGTCTCTGCCCACTTTGGTTCTGCTGGAATCAGACTCTCTGAATTTGACGGCGCATAACAATGCCATCCTCGTACGTCGTTTTATTTGGGTTAAAGAAGTGCTTGAATCGTGCAACCTCCTGAAACCCCGCAGCCCCATAGATGCTTCGTGCATGCCTCCATGTTTCATTTACGAGTAGCAACGCCGAAGTGAGCTGTGGAAATGCTCTGGCAACATGGTCAATGCAGCCAAGAAACAGTTGCGTGCCAAGACCTCTGCCGCGGTAGGCCGGAGCAATTGTCATCGACGTAATGTAGAGCTCGGTTCCAAGCAGTGGGGCGTGACGATCAAGGATGTCGTGGCTTAAAGCAAAGTGCTCCGCGATTGGAGCTGGCGACGCCTTCCATATTTCCGAGAAGATGCAGCCAATACAATCAGCCCCGAAGTGGGCCATAAGCGATCCTTGATGGAAGGCTTTGATTCGCGCCTCATAGACTTCGCGAAGCTCCCTGTTTCCCGTGGCAAACCCGTGGGCTTCCATGTCCATGATCTGGTCAATATCGCGTGGCGTTGCGTCGGTAAGGACTATGGATTCCATGTAATCAATATGTTCGGTAGAGATGGATAACGAAGATGTAGAAAAACTCCGTCAGAAAAACGGAGAGGGGGTTTTTTTAGGGAGGGCATCTCACTTCGGGGAGACGATTACTCACGGTCAGAACGACTCGATGGTTAAGCATCGGGTCTGACGGGTAAAAACGCCTCTTTGCCAATGACCGTTGTCCAGGGGCGTACCTGGTAGCGCGTCACGATACCGTGCTTCACATAGGGATCAGCTTCTGCGAATTGCGCGGGGGTGTCGGGTGAGTCGCATTGAAACAGGAGTACGGCACGATCTGCAGGGTCGGCCAAAGGGCCTGCAAGAACAAGTTCTCCTTTGGCTTGGGCTTGCCAGGCGTGTTGGAGATGTGCCGTCCGAAACGGAGTTCTGCGTTCAAGATAGTCGGGTACGAAGTCATAGAACATTAGGTAGTGCATCGCATGCTCCAAAGTAATGATCGGCTATTAAGTGCGTGGGCTGGCTCGTTGCAAGACATGACGAAGAGTTCACTCGTCCACATGGACTCGTGCATTCGGCACCTCGCCAAACACATCCGGGGCATACATCGCTTCCACCCGCGTCGGCGGTAGCGCGAAGCTGCCGGCGTTGTTCAGGCGCAGGGTGTAGTCGATGGTGAAGCGGCCTTTCGGCAGCATGGCGTAGTAGGCGCGGTAGGCGCTGAAGCTGCGTTCGACGTAGGTTGGCGCCATGCCGCGCTGGTCGCGGTTTTCGCCGAGGCTGGCGATGGCCGAGTCGCGGCCGTCGCCGTCGCCCATGATGCGGGCGCCGGCCGGGACCGGGTCGGTCAGGGCGACCCAGGTCATGTCGTTGTCGGCGTCGACGGTCAGTGTGACGCGCCAGAGGTCGCCGCGGTTGATCTTGCCCGGCAGCTTTTCCTGGAGCGGCGTTACCTTGCGGCTGATCCGGTAGCCGGCATTACGCGCCGGGCCGTCGGGGATGGCGGCGAGTAGCTGGACGGTGGCCCACGGTTTGCCGCTGCCTTCGTGGCTGATCGCCAGCTTGTCGTCCTTGCCCGGCGTGGCTGGCCAGGGCAGGTTGAGCGGGGTGCCGGCGGCCTGCTTCCAGTCGTGTTCGGCCCTGGCCTTGGCGAAGCTGGCGAGCGTGGTGCCGGTGACTGCTTCGCGCTCGAACTTCCGGGCGAAGCGGTCGAGCGTCACGCGCGCCCAGGCGTTGGCCGTGGTGGTCAGCCAGCGGCCGCGCACCTGGCGTTCCATGGCGCCCTGCAGCAGACGCGGCAGGTCGTCCTGCCACTCGGCATCGTCGAGCATCGCTTCGATCAGCCGGAAGGCGTTGGCGTCGGCGTTGAGCATCATCCACCACCAGTAGTCCTCACGTTCGCTGGTGAAGACCAGGCGGCTGCCGGCGTAGCTCAGGCGGTTGCGCAGTTCCTGCCGGGTCGCCGCCAGTTTCCTGTCGCGTTGTGGCAGATCGGCGAGGCGCAGGCTGACCAGATACCAGTCGATCAGCGCGGCCGTCGGCAGGCGCAGCGGGTCGATGTCGAGCGCGGCGGCGGCCCGGGTCGGCTTGCTGCCTTGCCGGGTCAGCGCTTCGAGGGCGTTCAGGCGGCGGTACAGCAGGCTGTCGGTCGGCGCCCATTCGTTGGTCTTGATGCGTCCCTCGGCATAGGCGGTGAGGCCCTGCAGCATGCGCTGGCGGCTGTCTTCGGGAATGGTGAAGCTGGCCAGCGTGACCAGGTCGAGGATATAGGCGGTCAGCGTGGCACTGCCGGGGCTGCCGGGGAAGTAGCTGGCCAGCCCATTGTGGTCGAGGTAGCCGGGCAGGGTCTCGGCGATGGCTTGCCAGCGCTTTTCGTCGAGCAGGCCGACGGCGATCGAGGTCTTCTGTTCCAGGCAGGAGAAGGGGTATTCCTCGAAGAAGCGCGTCAGGCCGGGCGGCGGACTGGCGAGCTTGGGCGACAGGCTGATTTCCAGCCCGCCCTTGCCGGGCAGCGCGCCGGCCGGTTGCGTTACCGGCACTTCGTATTTGCCGGCGATGCGTGTGAAGCTGGCCTGCTGCACGGTGACCGGCACGGCCGGGGCGATCTGCTGGGTGATGCGCAGCGTGTCCTGGCTGTTGCCGCCTTCCTCACGGGCAGCGAATTCCCATTGCTGGGCGGTGACGCCTTCGGCCGCCTTGATCGGCCAGCTCAGTTCGCCAGCGCCTTCCGGGGCCAGCGTGACTTTTTGCGTGGTGAGCGTCGTTGCGCCGTTCTTGCCGCTGACCGCGACGACCATTTGGCGGGCGGTGCCGTTGCGCAGCGTCAGCATCGCCTTGAAGCTGTCGCCTTCGCGGACCAGCGGCGGCAGGCCGGAGATGATCTGCAAATCCTGCTTGGTCTTCACCGTCGTGCTGCCGGTGCCGAACAGCCCGGCTCCGGCGGTGGCGATGCCGACCAGCTTGAACTCGGTCAGCGAGTCGTTCATCGTCACTTTGAGCGTTGCCGTGCCGGTATTGTCGAGGACGACGCGCGGTTGCCACTTGAGCAGCGTGTCGAACAGTTCGCGGGCCGGGGCGCGGCCGCCGCCACCGCCGGGCGGCAGGGCTTTCTTGCCGAAGTGGCGCTTGCCGATCACCATCGATTGCGCGGTGGCCGTTTCGACTTCGTAGCCGCGCTTTTGCAGCAGCGCGTCGAGTAGGTTCCAGCTGTCGTTCGGGCGCAGTTCGAGCAGCGCCTGATCGACCGCGGCAAAGGCGACTTCGCTGCCGGCCGGGGCCGGCTTGCCATCCGGCGTGGTGACGCGGATTTTGACGGTGGCTTCTTCGCGCGGCCGGTAATCGGTCTTGTCGCTGCTGATTTCCACTTTCAGCTTGAAGCCGTCGGTACCCACGGCGATTTCGCCGAGGCCGAGGCGGTAGGCCGGCTTGGCCAGATCGACCATGGCTGTCGGTTGCTGCGGGTTCCACCATTCCTTGAACCAGGCCAGCGGCTCGCGCCAGCCCCACTGGAACAGCGAATACCACTTCAGCGGCTCGACCCGGCCGCGCACGGCGAGCACCGAAACGAAAACGTTCGGCCCCCATTCGGCCTTGACCGGGATTTCGACCGTCGGCTTGAAGCGCGACAACGGCTGGACGAAGCTTTCGATGACCCCGCCGGCTTCCACCGAGATCAACGCGGTGGCCTCGCGGAACGGCGTGCGCACCTGGAAGCGGGCCGTTTCGCCGGGTTGGTAGGCTTTCTTTTCCGGGATGACATCGATGCGATCCTGGTTGCCGGCGGCAAACCACAGGTCGCCGCCGCCGGTGACCCAGTAACTGCTGCCGGCGCGGGCGATATTGCCTTGTTTGTCCTTGGTCTCGGCGAGCAGGTAGATCGAGCCGGCATCGCTGGCTTTCGGCTCGCAGAGCAGCAGGCCGCGGCTGTCGGTGGTGCCGGCGCAGACTTCGCCGATCTCCTTGTATTCGGTGCTGTTCTCGTAGGCGTAGAAGCCGCCGACGATGCGCCGGCGGTGGCTGGTGTCGATGCGGCGCTTGGCCTTGACGTTGACCGCCTGACCGGCCAGCGGCTTGCCGGCGGTGTCGAGAACCACCACTTCGACCCGGTTGCTGCCCGAGGACGACGCCCAGTCGGCCACCTTGAGGCCGATGGCGAGGGCGGCCGGCCACAGCTCGACGCGGCCGCCGATCGTCTGGATTTCGCCATTCGGGTCGGCAAAGCTCATTTCGGCATGCACTTCGCTCGGGCCTTTCGGCTTGGCCGGCAGCACCACATCGAGCTTGCCGGCGCCGGCCTTGTCGAGTTGCACGGCTTGCTTGTCGAGGATCAGCGTTTCTTCTTCGCGGCCGTTGTCCACCTTGAAGGCGGCGAGGGCATCGGCATCGAAATTGATCTGGAAATTGTAGCCGTCGTAATGCGGGTAGCTCGGCCAGCGCGGGCGCAGTGTGGCCGATACCTGGACCTCGGCATGCTTCGCCGCGCCGCCGTTCAGGAAGGACAGGCCGAGTGCCAGCGGCACCTTGGCCGGGGCCACCTGGCGGGGCGGCACGCCTTGCACGCTGCCGGTGAACACCGGCAGGCGGAAGTCGGCGACGCGGATTTCGCCGCTGCTGATTTCGCCCCGCTTGCCGCCGCTGAGGGCGATCTCGTAGGTGCCGAGCTTGGCCGATTCCGGCACTTTCCAGCTATTGACGGCCGATGCCTGGGCATCCCAGTTCACCGGCTGGGTGAACTCGGTGCCGCTCTCGCGGTGCCGGATGACCAGCTTGTCGGGCAGCGTGGCCAGGTCGGGCAGGGCAAAGCCGCGGCTGGTGCGGCTGCGCGCGATGTGTTTCAGCGACACCGTCTGGCCGAGCCGGAACAGGCTTCGGTCGAGGATGCTGTGAATCTTGAAGTCGCCGGTCGAACCCCAGGTTTCGACGCCGAAGCGCCATGGCTCGATACCCTCGTTCCAGTCGGACCGAACGAAGCTGTAGTCGCCGTTCAAACGGGCGCTGGCGAACAGGAAATTGCCGCTGTTGCGGCAGTTCGGGGCGGCCAGGGCCTGATCGACCGCGGCGCGGCCGAGGCGATCGGTCTTACCCTGCCACAGCGAGCGGCCGTCGCAGCCGGAAATGCGCACCTCGGCATCGGCCACCGGCTGGCCGGAATCGAGCGCGGTGACCCAGACCAGCGCATTGTCCTTGCCGGTTTTCAGATGCACGGCGAGGTTGGTGACCAGCGCCGCAGTGCGCACGTACATCGGCTTCGGGGTGGCGAGCAGCGCGTTGCCGAGCAACTGGCTCTCGATTTCGACGATGTGGTAGCCGGGCTTGCCGAGCGGGATGCCGACCACCTCGAATTCGCCGCTGCCGCCGGGCTTCGGCAGATCCTGCCGGGTGACGCCGGGGCGCTTGGCGAGGAAGGAGAGTTCGCGGGCGTAATACGGGTCGAAGCGCAATTCGCTGACGCCGTCGATGGTCATCCGGACTTTGCCGGTCTGCTGCTCGAATTTTTCCAGCGCTTGCATCGCCACGATCACGTCGGCGTCTTCGGTCAGCCGTTGGGCGCTGAAACGGTGGCTGCCTGGCAGGGTGAGGTGGGCGGTTTTCAGGCTGGCTTCGATATTACGCAGCGTCACCGGCAGCAGGCCGCCTTCTTTCAGTTCGACAATGCCGAAATTGCCGGGGAACTTGGCGAGCGGCGGCAGGCTGCCGGTCCGGCTCTTCAACGGAAAGCTGGCGGCGTTGGCCAACGGGCGACCGGCTTCGTCCTTCAGGCCGGCGGGAATTTCCACGGTGAGTTCGGCGTTCTGCGGGAATGGGCCGGGGAAGGTGACGGACTGGAAGACCGCTTCCTTCTCGTTGTTCTTCTGGTTGGGGTCGAGCGGGGCGCGCGGCCCGTCGCCGGTGACCAGCCGGAATTTGCCGAGCAGTTTGGCCGCGAAGGCGGCATTGAAATTCAGTGTGATCGCCGAAAGCGGCGAGCACGGCGCGCCGGCCTTTTCGCGTTCGCAGCCGAGGGTCGCCTTGAACGGTTCGCGCACCTTGTAAAGGAAGCTTTCTTCCTTGCCGGTCGGCGTGCCGTTCTCCGCCCGGATGCCCTTGCCCCAGACCAGCTTCATCTTGCGGCCGGCCGGCAGGCTTTCGCTGCAGCTGACGACGATCGACGTGGCAGGCATGCCGCCAATCTGGTCGAGCACTGCGGCGCGGATTTCCTTGCTCACCGGGCGGGCCGGAATGCGCTGGCCGACGCCGTCGGCTTCGCACCACAGATTGCCTTCCAGCGATTTGCCGTCAAGCGGCCCGCCGCCATGGATGACGAAGGCCTGGTCTTCCTCGATGGCCGCGCCGGCGCTCGGCTGGATTCGCCACGGGCGGGGCGCCGCGCCAACAAACTCGAAACGGCTCTTGCCGCTGACCCCTTCACCATTGACGGCGGTCAAGCCGGGTTTCAGCGAAAAGCTGCAGCGCTCGCCGGCTTGCAGAGGCCGGGCCAGCTGCCAGGCCCAGGCTCGGCTGTCGATCCAGCGGCCTTCACCGGCAATGCCGGCACAGTCGATGACGAACGGCGGCGCGGCGTCGGCCTCGCCCAACTTGACCATGTCGCTGCTGAAGCGCACGGTGGCCCGGCTTTGTTCGGCCACCTGGCCTTGCGGCTGGAATTGCTGAACGGTAGCGGCCTGGCTGCCGAGCGCGGCGAGCAGAAGCCCGGACAGGGCAAGGGTGTGAGCAGTTTTCATCGGTGGTCGCGCCAAAAGTTGGGAATGCCCAGGGCATCAGCGATATTGCCACAGATGGCGGGGCAATCGACATCGCTGCCCGGCCCGGCTATCCTCCGCGTTTTATCGAACAAACCGGGGAAAGTGATGGGACAGGCAAAACAACGCGGCGATCAGGCGGCTCGTATCGCGCAGGCGCAGGCCAAGCTCGCCGCAGCGCGGCCGGAAAAGCTGATTTGCAATACCTGTGGCGGCGATGTGACGACGATCAACCCGGTTAGCACGCGCGGCCTGCGCGGCCTCAATGCGATCTGGGTCGGCCAGTGCGATTGCGGCAAGACGACTTTCTGCGCCTCGGGCGAGCCGAAGGCGGTCGATGCTTTCTTCTTCGCCCTCAGCGAAAACGGCGAACTGAGCCTGGGCAGCCAGAGCAAGGACGGCGAAGAGCACAAGACGGCGTAACGGCCGTCTCCCGCCTCCAGCCAGAATTGGGGGCGGTGGCGCGGCAAGCATGCCGCCACCAATGTAACTAGATAGTTTGAACTAGGCAAAACCCGGCGCGCTGGCCATAATGACGCCCTTGTCATCAGGGGGTTTTATGGCCATCGAGCTGTTCAATGACGGTAAGCACATCGTCCACGCTTTCTACGATCTGGTCGACGATTCAGCGGCCGGTGCCGTGCAGTGCAACCAGTTTCTGGTGGTCGACAACGGCCACGGGGCGCTGATCGATCCGGGCGGCAACATGACCTACACCGGTCTGTTGATGGATATGCAGAAGCATTTCTCGTCCAAGGATCTCGACTACATCCTCGCTTCCCACCCGGACCCGGACATCATCGCGTCGGTGAACAAATGGTTCATCGCGTCGCACTGCAAGGTGATGATTTCCAGCCTGTGGACCCGCTTCGTGCCGCACTTCACGACCGGCCGCGACGTTTCCGACCGGATCCTCGGCATTCCCGATCAGGGCACGGTGATCCGTCTGGGCGGTTGCAAGCTGCTGGCCTTGCCGGCCCACTTCATGCACGCCGAAGGCAACTTCCAGTTTTACGATCCGGTCGCCAAAATCCTTTTTTCCGGCGACCTCGGTGCATCACTGGTGCCGCACGAGAAGGCCGCCGAGCCGATCAGCGATTTCGCCAGCCATGTCCGTTTCATGGAGCCGTTCCACCGGCGCTACATCGTGACCCGCAAGGTGTGCCGCTTCTGGGCCAACATGGTGCGCCAGCTGGAGATCGAGCAGATCGTGCCGCAGCACGGCAGCCGTTTCGTCGGCCAGTCGGCGGTCAATGACTTCATTGCCTGGGTCGAAAGCCTGGAATGCGGCGTCGACCTGATGACCCAGAACAACTACCAGATTCCGCGCTAGGCGGCGGCCTAACCGCCCTTCGTCGGCCGAAGGGCGGGTTTCAGATCAGGCTGGACTTGCGGCGCACCGCGTCGACATAGGCCAGCGCATCCATCGCCGTCCCGTCCCGTTGGGCTCGCCAGATCGTTTCGGCCAAGCATTCGAGCAGCACGTGTTCGGCGTCGTGCGGCTCCATCCGGGCGCGCAGGCTGTCGAAGGCGGCGCGGATGCCGGGCGGCTGGTCGATGCTGACCTGTTCGTGGATAGCCAGGTGCAGCGAGAGGTGGAGGAAGGGGTTCATCTGGCCGCCTTCCGGCGTCCATTCCTTCTCCAGCGCCCCCTTGGCATCGCTCAGCAGCGCATGGTATTCGGGATGGCGGGCGGCCAGATCGACGGCGGTCACTTCGGCGCCGACCAGCGGCAGGCGCTCAAGATGCTTTTTCCAGGCATCGCAGAAAAATAGACGGACCTGCTCGCGGGAGGGATTAAACATGAGAACTCGCAAAAAGTAGGGTGATGGCGGAATTGTGGAACAGCCGGTTGCCCGAGGCGCCCGGCGCGATCTGGCCGCTGCCGTAGGCGCCGAGCAGCGGCGTGCCGGGAAACTGCTCGCGAAAGGCCTGGAGGTCGCGGTCGTCGTCGCCGTAGAAGAGCGGGCCGCGGCCGATGCAGGAAAACATCAGCGCGAAATCCGGCGCCGGCCCGGCCTTGCCTGCCGCTGCCAGAGCTTGGCGCATGTCCTGCTCGGCGGCCAGCGGCTGGCGGATGGTCCAGGTGATTTTTTCGCCGATCGGCAGTTCGGCGGCCAGCGTCAGCGAACCGTCGGCATTGGCCGAAAGGATCGGGATCGCCGGCTCGTCCGGCTGGCGCAGGACAGCAATCTGGTGCACCGGCGGATTCTGCCGCAGCTCGGGCGGCAGGGCGCGGCGCAGGCTGTCGACGGCGCTGTGGCCGCCGACGCGGCGCAAATCGTAGCTTTCGCTGAGCTCGACCGGCTGCGCTTCACCCAGGCAACGTAGCCCGGTGCTCAGCGCCAGGCTGCTGCGCAGGCCGGGCAGATTGAATTCGGCGCAGCCGCTGGTGTTCAGTCGGCCATGCGCCCAGACGGCGGCATCGGTGTCGAGCAGTCCGGCGCGCGGCGGGCCGGCCTGCCAGTCGAAGGGCAGGGCGCCGTGACCGCTGAAGCAGAGAGTAGGCGTCGTCGCAGGGGGCGGGTCGGCCGAATCGGCGGCCAGGACCAGGGCGGCGGCGGCCGGCTGGTCGCATTGCCAGCCGCGTTCGGTGAACAAGCCGTTGGCCGTCCCGCCGCCAACCTGCAGGCAGCCGCCGGCCCGCGCTGCCGCAAGAATTGCCGGTGGTGCATGGCGGATGAAATCGCGGCTGAGCAGCAGGATGATCTGTTCGGCCCGTTCCAGCCCGGCCTCCGCCAGGGCCTGGCGTACCGCCTCGGCGGCCAGTTCCGGCCCGGGGCGCAGGCCGGAAACCAGGGCGCTGGCGACCTTCATAGCGTCTTGCCCTTGAAGCCGCAAAGGTCGACCACGACACAGCGCGCGCATTCCGGCTTGCGTGCCTTGCAGATATAGCGGCCATGCAGGATCAGCCAGTGGTGGGCATCCTTCTTGTAGTGGTCGGGCGTGACGCGGAGCAGCTTCTGTTCGACTTCGAGCACCGTCTTGCCCGGGGCCAGGCCGGTCCGGTTGCCGAGCCGGAAAATGTGCGTGTCGACGGCGATGGTCGGCTGGCCGAAGGCGGTGTTGAGCACCACGTTGGCGGTCTTGCGGCCGACGCCGGGCAGGGCTTCGAGCGCCGCGCGGTCGGCCGGAACTTCGCCGTCGTGCAGTTCGAGCAACAGGCGGCAGGTGGCGATGACGTTCTTCGCCTTGGTCCGGTAGAGGCCGATGGTCCTGATGTAATCGCTGAGGCCCTCGATGCCGAGCGCCAGCATTCGGTCGGGGGTGGGGGCGACGGGAAACAGGCGGGCGGTTGCCTTGTTGACGCCGACATCGGTGGCCTGGGCGGAAAGAATGACCGCGATCAGCAGTTGAAATGGCGTGGCGTAATGCAGTTCGGTGGTCGGCGCCGGGTTGGCGGCGCGCAGGCGAGCAAAGAACAGCTCGATATCGGCTTTTTTCACGGGGTAGCGGCGGCGGTGGATTGTCAGGCGTTGCAGAATACGCCATATTGCACAAAACAAGATTCTACCCAACCGAGAAGGAGGGCGGCTCAGATGTCAGCTACGCCCCACGCAAGCTGCAATGATTTCTCCCAGTTGGTCGAGGGGAGTCCGGTTGCGACCATCGTTATCGATGCCCGGCATTGCGTGACGCACTGGAATCGCGCCTGCGTCCAGCTGACCGGCACGCCGGCTTCGCAAATCATCGGTGCCAACGAGCATTGGCGGCCGTTTTACCCCGCAGCCCGGCCGATTCTCGCCGACCTGATCGTCGATGGCGCGCCGGATGCCGTGGCGGAGCGTTTTTATCATGGCAAATTCAAGCGCTCGGCCTTGATCGACGGGGCATTCGAAGCCGAGGATTTTTTTCCGGGCTTCGGTGCTGGCGGGCGCTGGCTGTATTTCACGGCGGCGGCGCTGCGCGATGCAGAGGGCAAAGTCATCGGCGCCATCGAAACCCTGCAGGATGTCACCGAGCAACGGCGGGCCGAAACGGCTCTGCGCGAGAGCGAAGCCCATCTGGCGCAGATCGTCGATGGCATGTCGGTGGCGACGCTGGTCATCAACGCCGGGCATCGGGTTACCCACTGGAACCATGCCTGTGAAGTGCTGACCGGCATGTCGGCCCGCCACGTCATCGGCAGCGGTAACCAGTGGCAGGCTTTTTATCCGTCGCCGCGGCCGATCATGGCCGATCTGGTTATCGACGGGGCCAGCGAAGCAGCGGTCGATCGCTTCTATCACGGCCGTTTTCGGCCTTCGCTGCTGGTGCACGGTGGTTACGAAGCGGAGGATTTCTTCCCGCATTTTGGCGAAGGCGGCCGCTGGCTGTTTTTTACGGCGGCGCCGTTGCGCAATGCGCTCGGCGAACTGGTCGGCGCCATCGAAACCTTGCAGGACGTCACCGAACGGCGGCGCGCCGAGGAGGCGCTGCGCGAAAGCGAGGAGCGCTACCGGCTGTTGAGCCTGACCGATTCGCTGACCGGTTTGTACAACTCGCGTTATCTGCATCAGCGTCTGCAGTCCGAACTGGAACGCAGCGACCGCTACCAGCGTGCGTTGTCGCTGCTGGTGATCGATTGCGACAATTTCAAACGGATCAACGACAGTTTCGGCCATCTCGAAGGGGACCGTGTCCTCAAGGCGCTGGCCGGCGTGATCGCGCATTGCCTGCGGCGCAGCGACAGCGGTTATCGTTATGGTGGCGAGGAGTTTGTCGTCCTCCTGCCGGAAGCCGGTATCGAGGCGGCGCTGGCGATGGCCGAGCGTTTGCGCAGCGGCTTTGCCAGTCAGGAAGTCATTGCGGCCGACGGCCGCTCGATCCGCTGTACCGTCAGTATCGGCGTTGCCGAACAGCGCGGCGGCGATAGCAATAATTCGCTGATTCGCCGGGCCGATGAGGCGAGCTACCTGGCCAAGCAGAGGGGCAAGAATTGTGTGGTCGTCGCCGCCTGAAGCCGATATGGCGCCCGGGCTGTTACTAAAGTTATATTTTTGACGTCTATCAAGGCATAATTCAGCGATGAAGCTGCCCGCTGCTCGTTTCCTTGTTATTTTTGTGCTTTTTCTGTCCCTTCTCGGTTTCGGCTGGTTATATTGGTCCGGCCGGCCACCGATACCGGCGAGCCGCGCTGTATTGCCGGTTCTTGCCATGCAGGGCGATATTCTGCAGCCGATATTGCCGCTCCAGCCGATTTCCGGTCTCGACCCGGAGCGGGTCGCGCTCGGCGCCAAGCTGTTTCGCGATACGCGCCTATCGGCCGACCTGTCGCTGGCCTGCGTCTCCTGCCACGATCTGGGCAAAGGCGGCGTCGATGGCCGGCAGTTTTCGGTGGGTGTCGGTGGCGCGCTAGGCGGCATCAACGCCCCGACCGTATTCAACAGCGGCTACAGTCTGGCGCAATTCTGGGACGGGCGCGCTGCCACGCTCGAAGAGCAGGCGGCCGGACCGATCCAGAATCCGATCGAGATGGCGGCAAGCTGGCCGCAGGTGCTGGCCCGGCTGGCGCAGGACAGCGAGCTGAAGATCGCTTTCAAGCAGAATTATCCCGATGGCCTGACGGCGAACAACGTGCTGAATGCCATCGCCACCTTCGAACGCTCGCTGGTCACCGTCAATTCCCGTTTCGATCGCTACCTGCGTGGTGAGAAGGACGTCCTGACTGAGCTCGAAATCGACGGCTACCGGCGTTTTCGCGAGTACGGCTGCACCAGTTGCCATCAGGGCGTTCTGGTCGGCGGCAACATGTACCAGAAGTTCGGCGTGTTGGGCGATTACTTCGCCGGCCGGGCGATCACCAAGGACGATCTGGGCCGTTTCAACGTCACCCAGCGGGAGGAAGACCGGCATGTTTTCAAGGTGCCCGGTTTGCGCAATGTCGCGCTGACTGCGCCGTATTTTCACGACGGCTCGGCCCGCACGCTCAATCAGGCGGTGATGGTCATGGGCCGCTATCAGCTCGGACGCGACCTGTCGACCGAGGATGTCGGGGCGATCGTCGCCTTCCTGACGACCTTGAGCGGTGAATTGCCGGTCGAGGCCCGGCCGTGAGCGCGCTCAAGTTCTGCCCGCCGGAGCGCTGCCACCGGCTGCGCCTGGGTATCGGCTTTGTCCTGCTGCTGGCCCTGGTCACCGGGCTTTTCATCCAGGCCGACGAGGTTTCGCCGGACGAGCACTACGCCTACATGCAGTCGCTGCGCCGTGTGCAACAGGCCGATGTCGAACTGAACGGGGCGGTACTGGCGAGTTATTCCGATCTGCTGCAGAACTACGATCCGCTGGTCCGGCATATGCTGCAAATTCGCGACGCCCAGACCGATCTGCTGCGGATGCCGTCGCTGCTGTCGGACACTTCCCAGGCCAAGCTGAAGTTTCTGGTACAAAAACTCGTCGCCAGCCAGCGCGAGAAAGAGCTCGATGTCGACCGCTTCCAGCGCAGCAATGCCATCCTGCGCAATTCGGAGTTTTATTTTCCGGTGGCGGCGGAGTCGCTCCTGCAGACGACGGCGCTCCGCGACAACAGCGAGTTCGAGCACTTCATCCGCCATTTGCTGGACTATGCCCACGGGGTGAAACTCGATCTGGCCGAGCATTTGAATGACGAAGTGCTTCGCCTGCGGCGCATGAACATCAGGACGGAAGGTCCGTTGTCGCTCAATCAAATGCTGGTCCATGGCGAAGTGATCATCCAGCGCCGGCCGGAAGTCAATTTGCTGGTCGAGCGCATCATGCGTTCGCCGACCGCGGCCTTGCTCGAAGAAGCGACCCGCGTGTACACCGAGGGGCACGAAGAGGCGCTGCGCATTGCCGGTTACTACCGGCAGTTGCTCTACATCGTATCGCTGCTGCTGATCGGCTATGCCGTTTACGCGCTGGTCCGCTTCGAGCGCGACCGCCGTCAGCTGACCGCGGCCCACCTCGACTTGGCCGAGCAGTACGAGGCGCTGCGCCGGGCCGAGGGCGAACTGCGCCTGTATGGCACGGTGTTCACCAATGCCGCCGAAGGCATGACGATTACCGATGCCGATTCGCAGATCGTCGCGGTCAACCCGGCGTTTACCGCGATTTCCGGCTACCAGTCCGACGAGGTGGTCGGCCAGCGAACGTCGATTCTCAATTCCGGACAGCAAGGCCAGGAGTTTTACCGCCAGATGTGGGGCGAGCTGATCGACGAGGGGCACTGGCAGGGCGAAATCTGGAACCGCCGCAAGGATGGCGGGATTTATCCGGAATGGCTGTCGATTGCCGCGGTGCGCGACGAAAAAGGTGTAACGACCCATTACATCGCCGTCTTTACCGATATCTCCGAGCGCAAGCAGAGCGAAGCGCGTATCCATCATCTGGCCCACCACGACGTGCTGACCGGTCTGCCCAACCGTCTGCTGCTCGAAGACCGGGTCGGTCAGGCGATGCTCATGGCGCGGCGTATCAACCGGCCGATGGCGCTGGTCTTCATCGACCTCGACCGATTCAAGAACATCAATGACACGCTCGGCCACGAAGTCGGCGACAGCCTGCTCCAGCAGGCGGCCCAGCGTTGCCTCGGCGTGCTGCGCGAGACCGATACGCTGTCCCGTCAGGGCGGCGATGAATTCGTCGTCGTGCTGGCCGACCTGGAGCATCGTCAGGATGCCATGCACATCACCCGCAAACTGCTTTCGGCGCTGCGCCAGCCCTACCTGTTGGCCGGCCATGAACTGACGATTACCGGCAGTGCCGGTATCGCGCTCTTTCCGGACGACGGTCAGACCACCTCCGAGCTGCTGCGTAAGGCTGATGCGGCGATGTATCGGGCCAAGGACGAGGGGCGCAATACGCTGCGTTTCTTCTCGCCGGAAATCAATACCGCATCGCTCGGCGAACTGTTGCTGGAAAACGATCTGTACGGGGCGCTGGAGCGCAACGAATTGCTGATGTACTACCAGCCCAAGGTCAATGCCCGGAGCGGCGAGCTGGTCAGCGCCGAAGCGCTGATGCGCTGGAACCATCGCGAGCAGGGGATGATTCCGCCGACCCGCTTCATCCCGCTGGCCGAGGAAAACGGCCTGATCAACGCGTTTGGCGAATGGGCGATCCGCAACGTCTGCGCCCAGCAACGGGCCTGGATGGATGCCGGACTGCGCGTCGTGCCGGTCGCCGTCAATATTTCGGCGCAGCAGTTCGCCAAGCAGGATCTGCCGAAGATGGTGGCCCAGGCGCTGGCCGAGTACGGCATCCCGCCGCAGCTGCTCGAACTCGAATTGACCGAATCGCTGCTCATGCGCAATTCGTCGCATGCCACGACGGTGCTGCGGACGCTGCGCAGCATGCACATCCATGTCGCGATCGACGATTTCGGCACCGGTTACTCCTCGCTCAGTTACCTGAAGCAGTTCCCGGTACAGTCATTGAAGATCGACCGGTCCTTCGTCTGCGAAATCGGTGAGCATGGCGAAGACGTCCGGCTCGCCTCGGCGATCATCGCCATGGCCCATGAGCTGGATCTCGAAGTCATCGCCGAAGGCGTCGAAACCGAGGCGCAGCGCAGCTATCTACTCGAACGCGGCTGCGATCAGTTCCAGGGCTATCTGTTCGGCCGGCCGCAGCCGGCCGAGGAACTCGGCAAGCTACTCGCCGGCCAGCCGCTCGATGGGGCGATCGGCTGAGGACGGTGCGGCGGGGCTGAAGGTCAGCGGGCGGGGTTCCTGCGAACGCGCCCGCAATTGGCCGCAGCCGCCATCAATATCCTGGCCGGCCGAATTGCGCAGCTTGGTCAGGATGCGCCGGCGGTGCAACAGGCGGACCATTTCCTCGGCCCGTTCCTGGGCCGGGCGCCGAAAACCCTCGCCCTCGGTGGTGTTGTAGGGAATCAGGTTGAGGATCGCGTACTTGCCGGTAAGCAGCCGGACGATGCCGTCCATTTCCTCGGCGCTGTCATTGATGCCGTCGAGCAGCGTCCATTGGTACTGGATCGGGTAGCCGGTGGTCCGGGCGTACTCTTCGCCGAGCTCGACCAGCTCGGCCGGGTCGAGGCGCGGCGCCTTGGGCAGCAGGCGGGTGCGTAGTTCGGCATTGGTCGTGTGTAGCGAGAGGGCCAGGGCCGGCTTGACCGTTTGGCGCGGCAGGCGCTCGAACACCCGGCGGTCGCCGACCGTCGAGAACACCAGATTCTTGTGGCCGATGCCGCCGGCCGTGCCGAGAAGGTCGATGGCTTCCAGCACATTGTCGAGGTTGTGGGCCGGTTCGCCCATGCCCATGAAGACGACCCGCTTGACGGTCCGCCGGGCGCGGCCGAGAACGAACTGGGCGACGATTTCGGCGCTGTCCAGCTGGCGCAGCAGGCCGTCGCGGCCGGTCATGCAGAAAACGCAGCCAACGGCGCAGCCGACCTGGGTCGATACGCATAATCCGTCGCGCGGCAGCAGCACGCTTTCCACGGTCTGGCCGTCGGCCAGTGCGACAAGCAGGCGTTCCGAGCCATCCTCGCCGGCATGCGCCGAGCGGACCCGGGCCAGGCCGTGCAGCTCTGCGTCAATGGCCGGCAGTGCGGCGCGCAGCTCGAGCGGGTGAAAATCCTCAGCACGTCGCCGCTTGGCCCCGCTGTCGAGCGGCCGGGCTTGCAGCCAGGCGCGCAGGATGCGTTCCTCGTGGCAGGTCTTGGCGCCATGCGCGCGCAGGGCTTGGCGGAGTTGTTCGATATTCATCGGGAAGTCGGCGCGTCCGGCAAACAACGCGCCGTTGGCCGTCAGCCGGCCACGCTGACCGCAGCCGGCGGTTTCTGCTTGGCGCGTTCGGCAGCGCGGGCATCCATCCAGTTTTTCCAGGCGATCATGCAGCCGAGCAGGATGAAGGCGCCGGGCGGCAGCAAGGCGAGCAGGAAGCCGCTGTAGCTTTCCGGCAGCAGCTGGATCGGATGCAGGCTGGGGAAGACCATGTCGATGCCGCCCAACAGCGTGCCATTGCCGAGCAACTCGCGCATGGCGCCGAGCACGGCGAGCGTCCACAGCATGCCGACGCCCATGAAAATGCCGTCGAGTGTCGATTGCAGCGGCGGGTTCTTGGCGGCAAAGGCTTCGACGCGGGCGAGCACGATGCAGTTGGTGACGATCAGCGGAATGAAGATGCCGAGCACCAGGTAAAGCTCGTGCAGGTTGGCGTTGAACAGCAGATCGACGACGGTGACCAGCGCGGCGACGATCAGGATGAAGACCGGGATGCGGATTTCATGCGGGATGAAGTTGCGCAGCGAGGCGACGGCAAAGTTGGAGAGCGCCATGACCAGGATGGTGGCCAGCGACAGCATGATGCCGTTTACCGCATTGGTCGTCGTTGCCAGCAACGGGCAGAGGCCGAGGATCTGCGCAATCGAGGTGTTCTGTTTCCAGATGCCGTTGCCGGCAATGGTCTTGAATTGGTCACGGGTGATCATTTGACAGCTCCCGTTGTGGAAAATAACGCATCGCGGTTTGCGTCGGCCCATTTGACGGCCTTGAGCACGGCTTTGCTGACGGCGCGCGGGGTGACCGTGGCGCCGGCGTAGTAATCGATACGGCCGCCGTCCTTCTTCACTTTCCAGTCGCGCTCCGCCACCTCGGCCAGCGACATCGTCCGGAACTGGGTGATCCACGGGCGGGCCTTGTTCTTGTCTTTCTTGACTTCGACGTAATCGCCGAGGCCCGGCGTTTCCTTGTGCTGGGTGACGCGGACGCCGGCCACCTGGCCATTGGCGCCGATGGCCAGGATCAGCCTGATCTTGCCGGCATAACCATCCGGGGCGATGGCTTCAAAGACCAGCGCCACTGGCTGATCACCGCGCCGTGCCCGGTAAAGCGTCGAGGGGTCGGTCAGCCCGAGCTCCGGGGTTGCCGGCAGGGTCAGTGTGTCGTCGAGCAGGGCGTTGTCGTACTCGCTGCGCGGCAGGACTTCGTCGACCAGCTTCATTTTTTCTTCGGCCGCCGATGCCTCGATCGACGGTTTGGTCCACAGATAGGCGCCGGACAGCAGGCCGGTGAAAACGATGATGAAAACGAACAGGATTGCCGCCGTGCGGACGGCCATGCCGGTCGCGGTGAATTGGCGCGTCGCACTCATGCTTTGTCCTTCATGCCGAAGATCGGCGGCTGGGTCAGCAAGTCGATGACCGGTGCACACAGATTCATCAACAGGATGGCGAAGGCGACGCCATCCGGATAGCCGCCAAAGACGCGAATGATGTAGGCGAGCAGGCCGGCCCCGGCGCCGAAGATCAGCTTGCCGCGCGGCGTCGTGCAGCCGGAGACCGGGTCGGTGGCGATGAAGAAGGCGCCGAGCATGGCGCCGCCGGAAAACAGGTGAAAGAGCGGGCTGGCGAACTGCGTCGGCTGGTACAGCCAGAGTCCGCCGGAAATCAGGGTCAGCGCGCCAATGAAGGCGAGTGGGACATGCCAGCTGATGATCTTGCGCTGCCACAGCCACAGACCGCCCAGCAGATAGCCGGCGGCCACCCATTCCCAGCCGCGCCCGGCGAAAGTGCCGAAAATGTCCTGATTGGCCAGCAGGTGGGCGACGTCGACCTGGCCTTCGCCCAGTTTTAGGGCCGTCTTCAGCGCATCGAGCGGTGTCGCGCCGGAGAGGGCGTCAAGGCGTGGGGCGAAGCCGAGAATGACATTGATCTGCTCGATCAGACCGGCTTGCAGACCGATGCCCGGCCATTGCGACATCAGCGCCGGGAAGGCGACGATGCAGACGGCAAAGGCGATCATCGCCGGATTGAACGGATTCTGGCCGAGGCCGCCGTAGAGATGCTTGGCGACGACGATGGCGAAGAAGGTTCCGGTGACGACCAGCCACCACGGCGCCAGCGGCGGAAAGGTCAGGGCGATCAGCCAGGCGGTGACGATGGCCGAGCCGTCGGCCAGGAACATCGCCTGCGGTTTGCCCTGGATGCGGAGCATCAGGGCTTCGGCGAGCAGCGCGGCCAGCGAAGCGATGACCAGCTGGGCCAGGATGGCCGGGCCGACCAGCCAGGCGTAAGCGGCGATGCCGGGAATCAGCGCGAGGCAGACTTGCGTCATCACCTGGTTGACACTGACGTCCTTGAGGAGGAAGGGGGCGGGGGCGAACATCATTCGGTTTTCTGGCTATTGTCGCCGGCCGGAACGACTACTTCCGGCGTCGTCGGTTCGAGAACCGTACGGCGTGCTTCGATTTCGGCGATATCCCGTTGCTGCTGCGCGCTCAGGGCTTCGGTGTTTTTCGGCTGGGCTGCTTCACGCTGCGCTTTGGCGCGTTCGATGGCCGCTTGAATGGTCGCCATTTTTGCCGCTTTTTCGGCGTCGACCGGAGCGCTCGGCGCGACATCGGCCGGTGCTGCTGCTTCGTCGGCGTCGGCTGCGGCAGCCGCCGCAGCTTCCGCGGCCTTCTTGGCGGCTTGGGCGGCGGCTGCTTTGGCCAGCTTCTCGGCCTTTTCGGCTTTCTCGCGCTCGTCGCGCAATTGCTTGAATTCGAAACGGGCCTTGGCGCCGTCGGCCGCATTCTTTTCCCGTTCGCGGGCCCAGATTTCGCTCTTGGCAAAGCGGAAATACTGGACCAGCGGGATGCGCGACGGACAGACGAACGAGCAGCAGCCGCATTCGATGCAATCGAAGATGTGATATTCCTGCGTCTTGCCGAAATTCTTGGCGCGCGAGAACCAGTACATCTCGAACGGCTGCAGTTCGTGCGGGCAGACCGTGGCGCAGGAGCCGCAGCGGATGCACGGCATTTCCGGCGCCTTGGGCGGGAACAGGCGGTCGCAGTGGGCAATCAGGCAGTTGGTCGCCTTGACCACCGGAACCTCGGCATTGGGCACGAGAAAGCCCATCATCGGGCCGCCCATCACGATGCCGTCGGTATCCGGGTGCGGCTGGGCGAGCTTGAGCAATTCGCCCATCGGCGTGCCGATCAGCACCTCGTAGTTGCGTGGCTGGTCGACATTGCCGCTCAGCGTGACAATCCGCGAGACGACCGGTTCGCCATGGGCGATGGCGCGCCAGGCGGTATAGGCGGTGGCGACGTTGAAGCACTGGACGCCGAGGTCGGTCGAGCGTTTTGACGCCGGCACTTCCTTGCCGGTCAGCACGCGGATCAGTTGCTTGGCACCGCCGGCCGGGTAGAGGGTCGGCACCTGGATGACGAGAAACGATTCGTTCAGCGCGGCGATCGCCGCCCGCATCGCGGCGGCGGCTTCCGGCTTGTTGTCCTCGATGCCGATCAACACCTTCTTCGGCTGCAGCAGGTCGCGGAAGATGCCGATGCCGCGCACGACTTCCTCGGCCCGTTCGCGCATCAAGAGGTCGTCGCAGGTGATGAAAGGTTCGCACTCGGCGCCGTTGATCACCAGTTCATCCATCGGCACGGTCTTGGCCGGGGTCAGCTTGCCGTGGGTCGGGAAAACCGCGCCACCGAGGCCGACGACGCCAGCCTGTTGCAGGCGCTCGCGGACTTCCTCGGGTTTCAGCGTCTTGTAATCAAGCGGTTCGCGGGCAATCCATTGATCCTTGCCATCCGGTTCGATGACGACGCAGAGGGCGTCGAGGCCGGAGGGATGGGGTTGCACATGCATTGCCACGGCGACCACGGTACCCGAGGTCGGGGCGTGGACGGCAGCCGAAATCCAGCCATCCGCCTCGCCGATCAACTGGCCCTTGAGAACCGTGTCGCCGGCCTGGACCACCGGGCGCGGCGTGCCGCCGATGCTCTGGTGCAATGGCACGATCAACCGGGAAGGCAGCGGCGCCTGGGCAATTGGCAAACCGACGGACTGCGTCTTGTTGGTCGGCGGCTTGACGCCGCCCTTGAATTTGAACAGGTTCATCAACATCAGGCGGCTTTTATGCCACCGGCACCGCCGGTGGGGGTATCCCTTGCGGGCATCGATATGGTTTTGATTTCGACGACCGGATATTTCCATTTCCAGTTGTCGAGGTTTTCGCCGATCGGCTCCATGCGGATGCATTCAACCGGGCACGGCGGCAGGCACAGTTCGCAGCCGGTGCACAGCGGCGCGACGATGGTATGCATCTGCTTGGCGGCGCCGACGATGGCGTCGACCGGGCAGGCCTGGATGCACAGCGTGCAGCCGATGCAGGTCTGTTCATCGATGATGGCGACCTGCTTGGGTTTTTCCTCGGCTTCCAGATCCTTGACTTCGCGGCCGAGCAGGTCGGCCAGCTTTTGCACGCCTTCCATGCCGCCGGGCGGGCACAGGTTGATATCCACTTCACCCTTGGCGATGGCTTCGGCGTAAGGCTTGCAGCCGGCGAAACCGCACTGGCCGCATTGCGTCTGGGGCAGGATGCCTTCGATTTTTTCGACCAGCGGGTCGCCTTCGACCTTGAACTTGATCGAAGCGAAGCCGAGCGCGGCCCCGAGGACGACGGCCCCGAGGGCCATGATGGCGATGGCGAGCAGGATGTCCATTATTGATACTTGTCCAGGCCGGCGAAACCCATGAAAGCCAGGGCCATCAGGCCGGCAGTGACCATCGCGATGGCGACGCCGCGGAAGTGCACCGGCACGTCGGCGCCCTCGACCCGTTCGCGGATGCCGGCGAAGAGAATCAGCACCAGCGAGAAACCGATCGCGCTGCCGGCGCCGAAGAGCAGCGAATCGACGAAGTTGTAGCCGTTCGAAACGTTGAGCAGCGGCACGCCGAGCACGGCGCAGTTGGTGGTGATCAGCGGCAGGTAGATGCCGAGCGTCTGCTGCAGCGTCGGCGAGGTCTTGGCGATGACCATTTCAGTGAGCTGGACGATGGCCGCGATGGTGACGATGAAGGACAGCGTGCGCAGGTATTCCAGACCGAACGGCATCAACAGGTAATGGTCGATGATGTAGCTCGCCCCGGTCGCCATGGTCAGCACGAAGGTCGTCGCGGCACCCATGCCGTAGGCGGTTTCCAGTTTCTTGGAAACGCCCATGAAGGGGCAAAGACCGAGGATCTTCACCAGCACGACGTTGTTGACCAGCACCGCGCCGACGAGGATGAATAAGTAGTGGCTCATATTTTGAAAAAGCTTCGGTCGCGCATTATCGGGTTTTGGCGCAGGGCAAACAACCGCGCCTTGCGTATGGACTTATATGGATTTCCGCATGACGTTAGCCAAGGTTTCCGCCACTTCGCTGACCAGATCCGGGCCGCGGTAGATGAAGCCGCTGTAGAACTGGACCAGGCTGGCCCCGGCCTTGATCTTTTCGGCCGCATCTTCGCCGCCCATGATGCCGCCGACACCGATGATCGGCAGTTCGCCGGCCAGCGCCGCCGAGAGCTTTTTCAGCACCGCCGTCGATTTGCCGAAGACCGGGGCACCCGACAGGCCGCCCGTTTCATTGCCGTTCGGCAGGTTCTCGACACCGTCGCGCGACAGCGTGGTGTTGGTGGCGATCACGCCATCGATGCGGTGGCGACGCAGCGCATCGGCGATCGCGGTGATTTGCGCGTCGTCGAGGTCGGGAGCGATCTTCAGCGCCATCGGCACGTACTTGCCGTGCTTGTCGGCCAGTTGTTCCTGTTTCGCCTTGAGCTGGGCGAGCAGGTCGTCGAGCGCCTCGTCCTTCTGCAGTTCGCGCAGGTTCTTGGTGTTCGGCGAGGAAATATTGACGGCGACGTAGCTGGCGTCGTTGTAAACCTTTTCCAGGCAGATCAGGTAATCGTCGGCCGCCTTGTCGATCGGCGTCGTCGCGTTCTTGCCGATGTTGATGCCGAGGACGCCGCCCTTTTTCGGGAAATCAGCCGCCCGGACGTTCTCGAGCAGCTTGTCGACGCCGGCGTTGTTGAACCCCATCCGGTTGATGATGCCCTGTGCTTCCGGGATACGGAACAGGCGCGGCTTCGGGTTGCCGTCCTGCGGGCGCGGCGTGATCGTGCCGATTTCGAGGAAGCCGAAACCGAGGCCGGCCAGGCCGTCGATATAGTCGCCGTTCTTGTCCAGGCCGGCGGCGAGGCCGACCGGATTGGGGAAGCGGATGCCCATGACGTCGACCGGGCAGGGGGCCACCGGTTTGGCCAGCAAGCCGGCCAGGCCGCTCGCGTTCAGGAAGGCGACGCCGCTCATGCCGATACCGTGGGCGGTTTCGGCGTCGAGCGCGAAGAAGAATTTGCGGATGAGTGGATAGAGCATAGCCCGCGATTTTACCGTAATGCTGCCCGCCGTGCCGTGCCGAATAGGCGTTTTGGCCTAGCCGCCGATCATTTGTCGCAAGCCGAGCAACACCCCCATGCCGACGATGAAGGGCAACCACGGATTGCGCCACAGGGCGGTCGCGGCGATGGCGGCAGCGGCCGCGGCGAGTTTCGGATTGAACACTTCGAGCGTGCCGCCGACGACCAGCACATCCGGCACGACGATCGCCGCCAGTGCGGCGGCCGGCGCATAGCGCAGGGCGCGCTGGACGACCGAGGGCAGGGCGACGCGGTTGCCGAGGACGATGAAGATGGCGCGCGGCAGGGTGGTGGCGAGGCCGATCAGAATGAAAATGAGCCACAGCGAAGCGTCGTAATTCATCGCGGCGATCTCCGGTGTTCCCAGTGTTCGGCGGCAAAACCGGCGGCGATGCCGGCGATGATGCCGACCACGACGCCGAGGCGCAGCGGCATGTTGCGCAGCAGCGTCGCGCTCGCCCCGCCGACCAGCGCGGCGACCAGCATCGGGCGGATGCGGGCCATCGGCACAAGCAGCACGATCAGGGCAATGGTCGCCATGAATTCCAGCGACCACGCCTTGGGGATGACGCCGGCGGCATGGATGCCGAGCAGCGCGAAGGTTTGCCAGAGCAGCCACGACCAGATGGCCGGGGCGAGGTAATAGCCGAGGCGCCAGCGCGGGTCGTCGTTCTGCAGCATCTTGTCGAGGCAAGTGGCGAAGACGCCGTCGGTCAGCAGGTGGCCGGCCAGCCAGCGGCCCGGCGTACCGACGCCGCGAAAGCCCGGGGCGAGGGCGGCGCTGAAAATGACGAAGCGCAGGTTGAGGGCGAGCGCCGTGGTGACGATCAGCCACAGCGGTGTTCCGGCGGCAATCAGCGGCAGCGTGCCGAGCTGGGCGGTGCCGGCGAAGACGATGACGTTCATGCCCATCGCCTGGAGCGGCGTGAATCCGGCACTGACCATCGCCATGCCGACAACCAGCGCCCACGGCACGAGGCCGACCGAGAGCGGCAGGAATACGATAAAGCCCTCGCGGGCGCCGGACCGGAAACTCGAATGCACCGCGCTTCTCTCCTTTGCTCGACGGCCGCAAAGCATACCGTCAGGCGGCGCTCGCACCAAGGCCGGCTCGCGCAATTTTGCCGGCTGACGCACAATGGGCAAGGAGCCGCCGAAACCTTGGCAACGGGCCGTCCGGCCCGTTATCCGGCGGCCGTTGGGGAGATTCGTCATGCCCGCCATTGCCGCGACAGATAAGCAGTACGTGCTCGCCCTCGACCAGGGAACGACCAGTTCGCGCGCCATCCTGTTCGATCGGGCGGGGCGGCTGTGCGCCGTCAGCCAGCAGCCCTTCGCCCAGTCCTACCCGCAGCCCGGCTGGGTCGAGCAGGATGCCGGGGAAATCTGGCAAAGCCAGCTCGCCGTGGCGCGCGCCGTGCTGCGCGACAACGGCATCGGCGCCGGGCAGATTGCCGCGCTCGGCATTGCCAATCAACGCGAGACGACGGTGCTGTGGGATCGCCGGAGCGGCGTACCGCTCGCTCCGGCGATCGTCTGGCAGGACCGGCGGACGGCCGGGCCGTGCGCGGCGCTGGCTGAAGCCGGCGCTGAAGACCTGTTCGCCCGGCGCACCGGGCTGCGTCTCGACCCGTATTTTTCCGGCACCAAGCTGGCCTGGCTGCTCGACCACATTCCCGGTGCCCGCGGGCGGGCCGAAAAAGGCGAGCTGGCCTTCGGTACCGTCGATAGCTGGCTGGCCTGGAAACTGACCGGCGGGCGAGCCCATGTCACCGACCCGTCGAATGCCTCGCGCACCCTGCTGTTCGATATCCATCGTCAATGCTGGGATGCCGAGCTGCTCGCCCGGCTCGCCATTCCCGCCGCGCTGCTGCCGCGGGTGGTGGACAGCAGCGGCGTGGTCGAGTCGATCGATGCCGGCTGGCTGGGCGCCGCCATTCCGCTGGCCGCGCTGGCCGGCGACCAGCAGGCGGCGACTTTCGGCCAGGTCTGCCTGCGTCCGGGCATGGCCAAGAATACCTACGGCACCGGCTGTTTCGTGCTGATGAATGCCGGCCGGCAGGCGCAGCCGTCGCGGCACCGGTTGTTGAGTACCATCGGTTGGCGCTACGCCGGGCAAACGACTTATCTGCTCGAAGGCAGCGTGTTCATGGGCGGCGCGCTGATCCAGTGGCTGCGCGACGGTCTCGGCATGATCGCCAGCAGTGCCGAGGTCGAAACGCTGGCCGCTTCAGTGCCGGATAGCGGCGGGGTCTATCTGGTGCCGGCCCACACCGGCCTCGGTGCGCCCTATTGGGACCCTTACGCCCGCGGTGCCTTGCTCGGTCTGAGCCGGGGCAGCGGTCGCCCGCAGATCGCCCGCGCCGCGCTGGAGGCGATCGCTTTCCAGAGTGCCGAGGTGCTGCTCGCCATGGAGCAGGATGCCGGACATCGGCTGGCCGAACTGCGCGTCGATGGCGGGGCGGCGGCAAACAACCTGCTGCTGCAGTTCCAGTCCGATCTGCTCGGCGTGCCGGTGGTTCGCCCGCAGATTACCGAGACGACGGCGCTTGGTGCCGCCTATCTGGCCGGTCTCGCGGTCGGCTTCTGGCAGGATGAAGCCGAACTGAGCGCGCTGTGGCAGGTCGATCGCCGCTTCGAGCCGGGCCGTTCGGCCGACTGGCGCTCCGACGCACTGGGCGGCTGGCAGCGTGCCGTGCAGCGTGCCCTGCACTGGGCGGAGGCCGACTGATGGCCAATACGCCAAGCCGCGCCGAACAACTCGCCACGCTGCGCGCCGGGCAGCGCTGGGACGTGCTGATCATCGGTGGTGGGGCGAGCGGCCTCGGGGCGGCGGTGGATGCCGCGGCGCGCGGCTATTCGACCCTGCTGCTGGAGCGCGGCGATTACGCCTCGGGCACTTCGTCGCGCAGCACCAAACTGATCCACGGCGGCGTGCGCTATTTGCGCCAGGGCGATCTGGGCCTCGTCCGTCATGCTCTGATCGAACGCCGCCGCCTGCTCGCCAACGCCGGTCATCTGGTGCATCCGCTGCCTTTCGTCATTCCCGCTCGGAGCGCCTGGCAGCGCCTGTATTACGGCAGCGGGCTGAAGCTCTACGACCTGCTGGCCGGGTCGAGCAATCTGGCGCCGTCGCGGCTGCTCGACCGACGCCAGACGCTCGCCGCATTGCCCGGCCTGAGTCCGCTCGGTCTGAGCGGCGGCGTGCAGTATTGGGACGGCCAGTTCGACGATGCCCGGCTGGCCATCGCGCTGCTGCGCACCGCCGGCGATCTCGGGGCGAGCTGCCTGAACTATCTGGCGGTCAGCGGCTTGCTCAGCGCCGGCGGCAAGGTCTGCGGCGTGGTCGCCGAAGATGGCGAAAACGGTGAGCGTTTCGAACTGTCGGCCAAGGTGGTGATCAACGCCACCGGCGTGTACGTCGATGCCGTGCGCCGTTTCGAGGCGCCGGCCGCGTCGCCGGTGCTGACGCCCAGCCAGGGCATCCATCTGGTACTCGATGCGGCTTTCCTGCCTGGCGAAACGGCGCTGCTCATCCCGGAAACGGCCGACGGCCGGGTGATGTTCGCCATTCCCTGGCAGGGCAAGGTGCTGCTCGGCACGACCGATACCGAACGCGACGATCTGCCGGACGACCCGCAGCCTTTTGCCGGGGAAGTCGATTTCCTGCTGCAGACGGCGGCCGGGGTGCTGGCCCAGGCGCCGCAGCGGGCCGATATCCGCAGCGCCTTCGCCGGCCTGCGCCCGCTGCTGCATCCGGACGACGCAGGCAAGGGCGGCACCGCGGCGCTGTCGCGCGAACATGCCGTGCTGGTCAGCGCCGGCGGGCTGGTGACGGTGGCCGGCGGCAAATGGACGACCTACCGGCTGATGGCCGAACAGGTCGTCGACCGGGCGGCCGCGGTCGGCCAGTTGCCGGCCGTGCCGTGCACCACCGCGAGGCTCAAACTGCATGGCTGGAATGGCCAGGCGAGCGGGCCATATGGCACCGATGCTCCGCTGCTCGCCGCCTTGCCCGGGCACGACCGGCTGCTCCATCCCGACCTGACGCTGACCGAGGCGATGGTCCGTTTCGCGCTGCGCCACGAAGGCGCGCGGACCATCGAAGATATCCTGGCCCGGCGCCATCGCGCGCTGTTTCTCGATGCGCGGGCCGCCGCGGCGTGCATCGCGCCGGTCGGCGACATCGCCGCCGAGGAACTGGGCCTGTCGGCCGAGCGTCTGGCCGCCCTGGTCAGGCAGGCCGGGCAGCGTGCCCGGCAGTTCCGGCTTGATGACAGTGCGCCGGCCGAAACTCAGCGCTGAATGGCGGCGGCCGGGCGGAGCACGGTAAAAACCACGCCGGCTGCCAGCGCCAGCCCTGCCGCCACGGCAAACGCCAGGCTCGGCGCGACCGCCCACAAGGCGCCGGCGAGCAGCGAGGCCGGCAGATAGAGCAGGCCGGTAGTGAAGTTGTAGACGCCGATTGCCGTGGCGCGTCGCTCGGGTTCGAGGTCGGCAATGAAAGCCTTGCTCTGCGATTCCTCGATCGCATAGAACAGTCCGTAAATGGCCAGCGCGCCGACGATTTCCCAGCGGCTGGCGGCGACCATCAGCCACAGGTTGATCACAGCGTAGACAGCATAGCCGAGCAGCACGATGCGGCTGCGCCCGAGGCGGTCGCCGAGCCGGCCGACGAGCGGCGCGGCGAGCACGCAGGTGGTGTTGAACAGGGCGTAGAGCAGGACGATTTCGGTGACGCTGAAGCCGACGGCATGGGCCTTGAGCAGAATGAAGCCGAGGCTGAAATAGGCCAGGGCGAAGACGCCGGCCGGCCAGAGAAAGCGCTTGAAGGCGGGGCTGAGCTGTTGCCAGTTGCGGCGCACGCTTTCGCGCCGATGGGCCTGGCCGGGTTGATCGGGGATGCGCGTCAGCACCAGTACGCTGACGACCGCCGGGACAAAGGCCACCATGAAGAGCGTGGCATAGGTGCTCGCCGATTCGCCGAGCCAGGCCAGCAGCGCATAGGCGATCAGCGGCCCGAGCACGGCGCCCGATTTGTCGAGGGCCTTGTGCACGCCGAAGGCATAGCTACGCGAACCCTGGGCGGCGATCGATGGCAGCCAGGCATCGCGCGGCGGTCCGCGAAAACCCTTGCCCAGGCGCTCGATGACGCGAAAGATGCTGAGCCCGACGAGCGAGGAGGAGAGCAGCAGGATCAGCTTGGCCAGCGTCGAAAAGCCGTAACCGGCGGTGGCGAACCATTTGCGCCGGCCGCTGCGGTCAGACAGCCAGCCGGCCAGGTAGTTGAGAGACGAAGCCGAAAAGTCGGCGAGCCCCTCGATCAGTCCGAGCAGCGCGCTGGAGGCGCCGGCCACGGTGGTGAAGAAGAGCGCGAATACCGAAAAGATCATTTCCGAACTGAGGTCGGTGAGAAAGCTCACCAAGCCGAGCTTGAGGATGTCGGGATGGAGGCGCGGCGGCGGCTGCACGGCGGGCGCTGGACTGCGTTAGTCGGCTTGCCGGGCCGGCGCCAGGCGGCGAATCTGGCGGCCGACCAACTGGCGAAAACGCGGGCTGTGCAGGCAGATGCCGCCGACCAGGCCAACCAGGCAACCGAGGATGGTATCGAGAAAGCGCGCCTCGATCAGTGCCGATGGCGAGCTTTGGACGAGGGTAGTGGCTTCGACCAGCAGGATGGTCATCGGCGTGATGAAGATGGCGGCCAGTGCGTAATGCCGGACGACCAGCATTTCGATCACGAAGGCGAGGGCGATCATGACCAGCGATATGCGCCAATTGTCGAGCGGCAGCATCAGCAATCCCCAGGACAGCAACAGACCGACGCCGGTGCCGATCAACCGCTGCAACTGCTTGTTCCACACCGCCCGCAAGGACATGCCCTGGATCACGGCCAGGCAGCTGATCGTCACCCAGTAGGCCTGAGTCAGTTGCAGCGCCTGGGCCAGGGCCAGCGAGATGCCGACGAAGCTGCCGATCACGATCGAATCGAAAACGACGAAATCGAAGGTCGGCGGCGGCAACGGGGTAACCGGCTTGGCAGGCTGCGAGCGCAACATGTACACGCTGTAGAAAAAGGCGATCAGGCAGGCCAGCAGGCAGCCCATGGTCAGCAGGCCGACCTTGAGCGGTATTTGCAGCACGTCGCCCGGCGCATTGGCGCCGATCGCCGCAGCCATGATGAAGAAAAAGCTGCCCGGCGGCCCGAGGTTGTAAAAGCGGCAGACCATCGTCACCAGGATGGCGGTAAAGGTCAGGACCAGCATCATGGCCGGCGGAAAGAGATGACTCATCACACCCAGCGCGTAGCTGGCGATCATCGCGAAGGCGCAGACCATCAAGGACACCATCCGGTGATGCAGCGGTGTCTCCGGCAGGTAGAGGAATACCAGGCCGCCGAGCGACGAGATCAGGCCGTAATCCATGTGCTCGAAATAGGCGCCGACCAGCAGCGGCAAGCCGGAGGCCAGGGCGGCGGCGAACGGCATCTGCCAGCGCCGGTCGCTGGCATTGATGGTCGTCAGATGAAGCAATTCGGCGCGAATCAATATCTTCAATCGGAGCCATCGATGCGAGCGCGTCATTGTTCTACCTTTTTGCCTGGGCGGTTACTCGCGGAAAAGGCGAGAACGGATCGGATAAATTTTACTGTGAACCGGCGGCGAGGCACCTGGCGATAGTTTTCAGCGTTTCGTGAAATAGTTGGCTGACAGCCAGCGGGGCTTGCTTTAGCGTGGGAAGCACTGAATGACCCTGTGCTTCTGAAAGGAGCGCTACCATGTCTCGCTTCAACAAGTCCTCGCTGCTGGCTCTTGAGACAACCGCCGCCCGCTCGGCCGCCTATCTCGATGCCTGCGATTTCGGCGGCCAGTACTGTCGGCTGGATCCCGGCTTTTACCAGGCCTGCGGCGATGTTCTGATCAAGATCTTCGCGATGGTCGATGCCGACAAAGCCTTTCCCGATTTGCTCGAACACTCGGCAGCAGCCCGCGAAATCGCCGATTCGATCCAGATCGGCCGGCGAATCGAGCTGAGCCGGCTCGGCTACTATCCCCAACTTGCAGTATTGCTGGACCGGGTCACGGCCTGAGCGCCTGACCGGAAATCGCAACGGGGCGCGCTGCTACTTGAGCCGGGCGCGCTGGCGCAAAGGCTGTTTTTGTAACAATTGCTAACAGGCAGTCTGTGGCCGCTCCGGCTAAACTAGCGGCCATGCCGAATCCCCCGACCCGATTACTTGCCTTGCTGTGCTGCCTGAGCCTTCCGGCCATGGCTGCCGGGCTCGGCGACCCCTTCGCGACCGAAAGCATGGCGCCGCTCAAGCCGTCGCCGCAACTCGCCGCCCGCGTCGGCGAAGCGCCCTGTACCACCGATATTCCAGATGCGCCGCTGACGGCCATCGAGGCCGTCGATCTGACGCTGTGCAACAACCCGCAGACCCGCGAAGTATGGGCGGCGGCGCGCGTCCAGGCGGCGCTGGTCGGGGTCGCGCAGTCGGCCTGGCTGCCCGACCTGGATGGCCGGGCGAGCGGTGGGCGGACCTACTCGGAAGCGCGCAACTATAACCAGAATAGTGCGGCGCTGACCCTGTCCTGGCTGCTCTACGATTTCGGCCAGCGTTCGGCCAATATCGAGAACGCCCGGCAACTGCTCAGTGCGGCGGCGTCGACCCAGAACGCCACGGTCCAGGCGCTGTTCCTGGCTGCCCTGCAAGGCTATTACAGCGCCCAGGCGACGCGTGCCGCGGTGCTCTCGGCGACCGAGGCCGAACGGGCTGCCCGCGAAAGCTTCGCCGCGGCCGATGCGCGCTACAACGTCGGCGTCGGCACGCCAGCCGACCGTCTGCAGGCGCAGACCGCCTTGTCGCAGGCGACGCTGAACCGCATCAAGGCCGAGGGCGAGGCGAGGAATGCGCTGGGCACCCTGGCCAACGCCATGGGCTTCGACGCCCAGCAGCGGATTGTCCTGGCCGACATTCCGGCGGCGATGCCGGATGGTGCGTTCCAGAAGGATATCGACGCGCTGATCGCCGATGCCCGGGCCCGTCGCCCGGATCTGCAGGCGGCCGAGGCGCAGCTCAAGGCCGCCGAGGCCGGCGTCGATCTGGCCCGCGCCCAGGGGCGGCCGACCGTCAGCCTGTCGGCCGGGCCGACCTGGCAGGAGGTCGGCGGGGTGAGGACGAATGCCCAGACCGTCGGCCTGACGCTTAGCGTGCCGATCTTCTCCGGTTTTGAAACGACCTACCGCGTGCGCTCGGCGGCCGCCCAGGCCGAAGTCAAGGCGGCGCAGCGCGACCGTCTGAACAAGCAAATCGCCCTCGATGTCTGGCGTGCCTACCAGAGTCTGACCACCGCGACGCAAAGCCTGAAGACGACGGCCGATCTGGTGGCCAGTGCCGAGCAGTCGGAGCGGGTGGCGCTCGGCCGCTACAAGGCCGGGGTCGGGACCGTGCTCGAACTGCTGACGGCGCAGAGCGCGCTGGCCAGCGCCCGCCTGCAGCGCATCCAGGCCGGACTCGACTGGAACGTATTTCGCGCCACCCTGGCCCAGGCCATGGGCGCTCTTGATTACACGCTGCTGCAAGCGGCAGCGGAAGGAAGACCATGAAACGCATCAGCACCATCCTCATCGGCGTCACGGTCGCCGCCGGCCTGATCGGCGGCGGCATCTGGTATGCCAGGCAACGCGCGGCGCAGGATCCGGAACAGCGCTACAAGCTGACCAGCGTCGAAAAAGGCGAGGTGACGCAGACGGTTTCGGCCAACGGCACGCTCAATCCGGTGGTCCTGGTCAGCGTCGGGACGCAGGTCTCCGGCACCGTCAAGAAGCTGTACGTCGATTTCAACGACCCGGTCAAAAAGGGCCAGGCCTTGCTCGAGCTCGACGATGCGCTGGTCTCGGCCGCCGAGCGGCAGAGCGCGGCGAGTGTCGCCAACGCCCAGGCCGCCCTCGAACTGGCCCAGGCCAACGAGGCGCGCATCAAGCAACTGTTCGCCCAGGAGTATGTTTCGAAGCAGGAGTACGACCAGTCCCGGCAAGCCCTCAAATCGGCCAACGCCCAACTGGCGCTGGCACGCGCCCAGAACGAGCGCGACCAGGCCAACCTGAATTTCACGGTGATCCGCTCGCCGGTTGACGGCGTGGTGATCGACCGCGTCGTCGATCTCGGTCAGACCGTGGCGGCCAGCTTCCAGACGCCGACGCTGATCAAGATCGCCCAGGATCTGTCCGAAATGCGCATCGACACCAGTTTTGCCGAAGCCGATATCGGCCTGATCCGCGAAGGCCAGAAGGCGCGTTTTACCGTCGATGCCTTCCCGAGCCGCAACTTTGTCGGCGATGTGCAGCAGATTCGCCTGAATCCGACCAATCAGCAGAATGTCGTCACCTACAACGTCCGCATCAATGTCGCCAACCCGGAACTGGTGCTGCTCCCTGGCATGACCGCCTACGTCAATATCGGCGTGCAGAAGCGCCAGGAGGCGCTGCTCGTGCCGAATGCGGCCTTGCGCTTCAAGCCGGCCGAGGCTGCCGAGAAGAAACCGGAAAATGGCCAGAAACCGACCGCGCCCGGGCCGGGCATGGGGGCGGGCGCCGATGGCGGCGGGGCCAAGGGGCCGGGCGACAAGAAGGGCAAGAAGCGCGATGGCCAGAGCGGTACGGTCTACGTGCTGGCCGGCGGCGAAATCAAGCCGGTCAGCGTCCAGCTCGGCATTACCGACAACCGCAATACGGAAATCGTCGGCGGCGACCTGAAGGCCGGCGATCGCGTGGTCACCGGTGAAAACACCAACGGTATCAAGCCGCCCTCCAGCGTCGGCATGCGGATGTTCTGATGGCTGAACCGGTCATCCGGGTCGTCGGCCTGGGCAAGTCCTACGAAACCGCCGCCGGCTTGTTCCCGGCGCTGCGCGGCGTCAATCTGGAAATTCATCCCGGTGAATACATCGCCATCATGGGGCCGTCCGGCTCCGGCAAATCGACTTTCATGAACCTGCTCGGCTGTCTCGATACGCCGACCGTCGGCGATTATTTCCTGGCCGGGCAGAACGTCGCCCAGATGGACAACGATGCGCTGGCCATCCTGCGCAACCGGACGCTCGGCTTCGTCTTCCAGGGCTTCAACCTGCTGCCGCGGATGAGCCTGCAGGACAACGTCGCCTTGCCGCTGGTTTATGCCGGTGCCGATAAGGACAGCCGGCGCGCCGCGGCGCGCGAATTGCTCGACAAGGTCGGCCTCGGCAAATATGCCGAATCGTTGCCCAACCGCATTTCCGGCGGCCAGCAGCAGCGCGTGGCGATTGCCCGGGCGTTGGTCAACAAGCCGCGCCTGATTCTCGCCGACGAGCCGACCGGTAATCTCGACAGTCACACCAGCGAGGAAATCATGCGGCTGTTCGGCGAATTGAACGGCGAAGGCATCACCATCGTGCTGGTCACCCACGAACCGGACGTCGCAGCGCATGCCAAGCGGCAGGTCAAGTTTCTCGACGGCGAAATCGTCAGCGATCACCTGACGGAGCATGCCGCATGCTGAAGGCCATGCTCAGCGAAGCCTGGCTGGCGATGGGCGCCAACCGCCTGCGTACGGCGCTGACCATGCTTGGCATGGTGATCGGCGTCGGCGCCGTGGTCATCATGCTGGCCATCGGGCAGGGCGCCCAGTATGCGGTGCAGCAGACGATCAGCACCATGGGTTCCAATCTCTACATCGTGCTTTCCGGTTCCTTCACCACGGCCGGCGTGCGCAGCGGTTCGGCCGGCGGGCCTACGCTCAACGTCGGCGACGCCGAGGCGATCGCCGAACTCGACGGCGTCGCCAATGTCGCGCCGACCCATCAGGGTTCGCGGCAACTGGTTTACGGTTCGCAGAACTGGAGTACCCAGGTGGTCGGCACGACGCCGCCCTACCTCGATGCGCGGGCCTGGAACGTGGTCAATGGCGCTGCCTTCGGCGATTCCGACGTGCGCTCGTCGACGCGCGTCGCGCTGATCGGCAAGACCGTGGCGCAAAACCTGTTCGGCGACGAGGACCCGGTCGGCAAGACCATGCGCATTCAGCAGAACCCGTTCACGGTGATCGGCGTGCTCGGCAGCAAGGGCCAGAACCTCGACGGCCGCGACCAGGACGATACCGTGATCATTCCGCTCAGTACCGCCCAGCGCAAGGTTTTCGGCACGCCTTTCCTGGGCTCGGTGCGGATGATCATGGTCCAGGCCGAATCGGCCGAGGCCATGCCCAAGGTCGAAGCCGGCATGACCGCCTTGCTGCGCCAGCGCCACCGCCTGCGCGACGGCTCGCCCGACGATTTCTTCATGCGCAACCTGTCGGCCGCCGCCGAATCCGAGGCGGAAACGACGCGCACGATGTCCATCCTGCTCGGCGCCATCGCCTCCATTTCACTACTCGTTGGCGGCATCGGCATCATGAACATCATGCTGGTGTCGGTCACCGAACGGACCCGCGAAATCGGCATCCGGATGGCCATCGGCGCCCGCCAGAAAGACATCCTGACGCAGTTCCTGCTCGAAGCGGTGATGATCTCCTTCGCCGGCTGCCTGCTCGGGCTGGTCCTCGGCCTGGCCATTGCGCTGGGGATCAATCTGGCCACCGGCATGGTCGTCGTCATTTCCGGCAGCGCCGCCCTCATTGCCTTTGCCGTGGCCGCCGCCGTCGGCATTTTCTTCGGCTGGTATCCGGCCCGCAAGGCGGCGCAGCTCGACCCGATCGAAGCGCTGCGCTACCAGTAACGACAAGGCCAAGCGAGTCGCTTGGCCTTTGGGTTTTGGGCTACTGACCGGCGTCAGCCACCTTGGTTATGGAGCACTGCATTGCGGCGGGCGTAGAGGAAATAGATCGCCAGTCCCAACACCAACCAGACCAGGAAGGCTATCCAGGTCAGCGCCTGCAAGTGTGCCATCAGGAACAGGCAGAAGCCCACCGACAGCAAGGGCACCACGGGCACCCCCGGGCAGCGGAAGGCGCGGGGCAGTTCCGGATGCGTGCGGCGCAGCACCAGGACGGAAACGGAGATCAGCGTAAAGGCCGCCAGCGTACCGATATTGATCAGTTCGGCCAGAACATTCAGCGGCACGAAGGCGGCGATGGTGGCAAACACGATGCCGACGGTCCAGGTGGCAAAGTATGGCGTGGCATACACCGGATGCACTACCGAGAGCCGCTTGGGCAGCAGGCCGTCGCGCGACATCGCAAAAATGATGCGCGTTTGCCCATAGGTCATCACCAGGATCACCGTCGTCATGCCGAGGATGGCTCCCAGGTCCACAAAGCCCGCCACCCAGTTCTGGCCGGCAAACTGCAGGGCCAGAGAAATCGGATGATCGACGCCGGCGAAATTCGCGAATGGAACGATGCCGGTCATGATCGCCGAGACGGCCACGTACAGCACCGTACAGACCGTCAGTGAACCAATGATGCCGATCGGCAGGTCGCGGCGCGGATTGCGCACTTCCTCGGCCGCCGAAGTGACTGCATCGAAGCCGATGAAGGAAAAAAACACCAGCGCCGCCGCCTGAAACACGCCAGCGGCGCCGAACGGCGCGAAGGGCTGCCAGTTGGCCGGTTTGACATGCCAGATGCCGACACCGATGAAGAGCAGCACCACGGCGATCTTGATGGTCACCATCAGGTTGTTGAGGCGGGCGGATTCGCGGGCACCGTGCGACACCACCCAGGTGATGGCGAGCATGATCAGGGATGCCGGCAGGTTCATTATGGTGTGGGTACCCGGTATGGCCCCCGGCGCGGCAGTTAGCGCCGTCGGCAAAGCCAGCCCCAGGCCCGCCATCAGCGACTGGAAATAGCCTGACCAGCCGACCGACACCGCCGACATCGCCAGCCCATATTCCAGCAGCAGGTCCCAGCCGATCATCCACGCGACAATTTCGCCGAGCGTCGCATAGCAGTAGGTATAGATCGATCCCGATACCGGGATCGCCGATGCAAACTCGGCATAGCACAGCGCGGCAAAGCCGCAGGCCATGGCAGCGATGAGGAAGGACACCGTCAGTGCCGGTCCGGCGGTCAGCGCTCCGGTGCCGGTCAGTACGAAAATTCCGGTTCCGATGATGGCGCCGATGCCCATCATTACCAGGTCCACCGGGCCAAGGACCTTTTTCAAGCCATCTTCGCGAGCCATGGCGAGCATGGCGTCGATACTCTTCGTACGAAAGAGGCTCATTGGTAATACTCCTGTGGTCGCCGACGACAGCGGCGAGGCCACGCCGGCTTGTTCCAGGGGCCTGCGCAGGGCGTTGCGAGGTCGGACGCTACGAGGCGGTACGGTTGACCGATAAACCGGGAGCCAGGAGATTAAATTAGTTGCCACCTACTTGCCGATTTCATGCCGCTTCGGCTGCTGGCAACGGTCTGCTCGTCCCCGGTATGGGGTGTTGTGGCAGAGCAGCTGTCAGCCAGGTTTTGGATTTTGGAATCGCTTAGTTGTGCTTTTTTATCCAGGCGACGTAGCGATCTATCCAGCTTTGCAGGAATGCCTTGCTATCGGGGCCGATATTGCCGGCACTATCAAATAGACCATCCTTGGCGTGAATGAATGCTTCCGGTTGACCTAGGGTTGGCACGTCCAGGTAGGCGAGAACATTGCGCAAATGCTGTTGCGCCATCGCGGTCCCGATGGCACCGACCGATACCCCCAACACGCCGGCAGGCTTGCCCGCCCACGCGCTCTGGCCATACGGGCGTGAAGCGTGGTCGATGGCGTTCTTGAGGACGCCTGGCATTGAGCGGTTGTATTCAGGCGTGACGAACAATAGACCTTGGGCGGTAGCGATTTCCGCTTTCAGGCGCTTGACCGAAGCGGCCTGTTGCGCATCGTCATCCTGGTTGTAGAGCGGCAGATCGCCAATTTCCAGCTGTTTGAACGAGAACTCGGATGGCGCCAGTTTGACGATGGCACTTGCCAACTTGCGATTGAATGAATCCTTGCGAAGGCTACCGACTACGACGGCAATTTGATATTGGCTCATGTCTGTTTTCCTTACGTTTGCGATTGGAAGTAGAGCTTGCTTTATTGCTGCATGATTCACACCGAACAACTTGAATTTCACTCCCCGCGTCATTTTAAAAAACACGGATGATTGATTCTTTCACAGTTATCAAACGGTAGAGATTTAGTGCCTACGCACTCCGTCGATGCCCCTTCCGTCTGTGATCGCGACATGATGCCTAAGTTGCACAGTTCTTCAGATCACCAGCTGCGTCCCCAGTTCGACGACGCGGTTGGTCGGAATATGGAAGAAGTCGCTGGCGCTGGTGGCGTTTTTCGACATCACGGCGAACAGGCGGGCACGGAGCGGCTGCATGCGCTTGGTCATCGATGGCACGATGGTTTCGCGGGAGAGGTAGAACGTCGTTTCCATGATGTCGAAACGTTCGCCGAAGCGCTTGCATTGCTCGAGCGCGCCCGGTACATCCGGACTTTCCATGAAACCGTAACGGACGATCAGGCGGATGAAGCCACGGCTCATCCGATGCAGGTAGATGCGGTCCATGTCGTTGACATGCGGGGTGGCCATTGTCTGCACCGTGAGCAAGACCACCCGCTCATGCAGTACCTGGTTGTGCTTCAGGTTGTGCAGCAGGGCCGGCGGTACGCCATCCTTGGCGCTGGTCATGAAAACGGCGGTACCGTCGATGCGGTGGACGTCGTCGATGCTTTGCAGGAAGTCGTCCATCGGGATGCTTTGCTTGGCCATTTCCTGCGAAACGAGGGCGCGGCCGCGCCGCCAGGTGGTCAGCACGGTGAATGAAACCAGACCCATGGCAATCGGGAACCAGCCGCCCTCGGGGATCTTGATCGCATTGGCGGCAAAGAAGGCGAGATCGACGGTGAGCAGTACACCGGCGACGATGAAGACAACGACACGGTTCCACTTCCACAACAGCACCATAACGAAGGCGACCAGGATGGTATCGATCAGCATCGTGCCGGTGACGGCGATGCCGTAGGCGGCGGCGAGATTGGAGGAGTTCTTGAAGCCGATGACCAGGGCGACGACCGCCAGGTACAGCGACCAGTTGGTGAAGGGCACGTAAATCTGGCCTTCTTCCATGCCCGAGGTGTGGATGATCTGCATGCGCGGCAAGAGGCCCATCTGGATCGACTGGCGGGCCACCGAGAAGGCGCCGGAGATGACCGCCTGCGAGGCGATTACGGTGGCCATGGTGGCGAGGAAGACCATCGGCACGATCGCCCAGTCCGGCGCCAGATGGAAGAAGGGGCTCTGGATGGCGGCCGGATCGATGAGCAGCAAGGCACCCTGGCCGAAGTAGTTGAGGACCAGGGCCGGCATGACGAAGCCGAACCAGGCCAGGCGGATCGGGAAGCGCCCGAAATGGCCCATGTCGGTGTACAGCGCCTCGCCGCCGGTCACGGCGAGCACGACCGAGCCGAGCGCCAGGAAGGCGAGGCCGGGATAGGTGACGATGAAATAGATCGCAAAGATCGGGTTCAGGGCCTCCAGCACGTGCGGGTTCTGCACGATCTGCATGACGCCGAGGGCGCCGAGGATGCTGAACCAGGCGACCATGACCGGGCCGAAGAACAGGCCGACGGTGCCGGTGCCGCGCTTCTGGATGAAGAACAGGCCGGTCAGGATGGCGAGCGTGATCGGGATGACGTAGGGCTTCAGCGTCGGGGTGATGATCTCCAAGCCCTCGACGGCGGAAAGCACCGAAATGGCCGGCGTGATCATGCTGTCGCCGTAGAACAACGCCGCCGCGAAAATGCCGAGCAGCGTGACGATCCACGACAGGCGCGGATTTTTGGCGCGTTCGGTGACCAAGGCGAGGAGGGCCAGCGAGCCGCCTTCGCCGCGGTTGTCGGCACGCATGATGATCGCCACATACTTGATGGTGACCAGCACGATGATCGACCAGAAGACCAGCGACAGGACGCCGAGAATGTTTTGCGGCGTAACCGGGATTGGGTGATGGCCGTTGAAAATTTCCTTCAAGGCGTAAAGCGGGCTGGTGCCGATGTCGCCGAAGACGACCCCGATGGCTGCGACGGTCAGAGCCGGCAGCGCTTGGCGTTGATGCATGATTTCCCCTGAGGCGCCTGAGCCGCGATGAATGATTTATTGGCGACCAGGCCAGAACGCCAATCTAGCACTTCAGTCATATCTTGGGTATGGCTCGGCGCGCTCGGGGACGATGATCTCAGCGATTCGGGCGGCGGCGCAGCAGGTGGATGACGATGAAGCTGAGGACCGCTTCGCCCCGCTGGTTGACCGCCTGATACTTCAGTCGGGCAATGCCGCGGTCGGCCTTTGACGCCGAGGGCCGCACTTCCAGCACCTCGATTTCGCTGTGCAGCGTATCGCCCGGCCGGACCGGTGCCAGCCAGCGCAACTCGTCGATGCCCGGTGAACCCATGCTCGAATCGGCCAGCATGCCGGACTGGATGAACAGCCGAAAGCAGATCGCCAGGCTCTGGAAACCGCTGGCGATCAGCCCGCCATAAGGCGAATCGGCGGCGGCATTGGCATCGAGGTGGAAAGACTGCGGATCGTAACGCCAGGCGAAATCGATGATCTCGGCTTCAGTCAGCGTCACGCCCGGCGTAGTGAATTGCTGGCCGGGCGTCAGGTCGTCGAGGTAGCGGGTATCCATGGCTGGTCTCCTAAGGGTTCTGGCATTCCGAAACCAGATCGTCGCCACCCCGCCCGCAAGGCGTAAAGGTGCCGGAGACCGGCCAGGGGGTGCCGTCGTTGTCCATCTGCGCGGCGAGGGTGTCCCAGAAGATCAAGCCGGATTTGTCGAGCCTCAGGCGGAGCAGCCAGCCGCGCTGGGCGTTGGCGTAGTCGAAGCCGTCGAAGACGAAATTGCCGAGGCTGTAGATGATCGGTTTGCCCTTGTAGGTTTCGGCGCCCTGGGTGACGTGCGGGTGGCCGCCGACGACCAGCGCGGCGCCTTCGTCGATCATTCGGCGGGCCAGCGTTTTCTGCCGCTCGCCCGGCTGGGTTTCCTTTTCCCAGCCCCAGTGCATGAAGGGGATGACCAGATCGGCGCCGGCCGCCTTGGCGGCGCGGATGTCGGCGATCACCTGATCGTCCTCGCTCCAGGCGATGCCAGGCCAGTTGGCGCCGGCTTCGAAGGCGCGCGGCTTGAATTCGTTGTAGGCGAGCACGGCGATCTTCAGGCCCTTGCGGTCGATCCATAGCGGCCGGTGGGCTTCGCCGAGATTGCGGCCGCCGCCGAAATGGGCGATGCCGGCGTTGTCCAGGAGGCGGATGGTTTCCAGGAAGGCGTCGCGACCGTAGTCGCCGGAGTGATTGTTGGCCAGCGCGACGGCATCGAAGCGGCCTTGCAGCACCGGCAGCACGCGCGGTTTGGCACGGAAGTTGTAGATCTTGTTGTCCTGCGGGCTACCGCTTTCGGCAATCGGGCATTCGAGATTGCCGATCCGGTAGTCGGTTTCCTTGAGGATGCTCGCGAAGGGCTGCAGCGGGTCGCCGCCTTGGCCGATCAGGCGGCCGGGGCCGTCGTCGAGCATGATGTCGCCGGCGAAGATCAGCGTGACCGGCTCGGCATGCAGGTTGAAAGCGAGCAGAACGGCGATTGCCGCCAGCCATGGCTTTCTCATCTTGGTGGTGGGGTAGAGGCTTTGACTCATTTCGCTGCCGCGTCCTTCAGTTCGCACCAGTATTGCAGTTCGCCGTCGCGCACCGGTTCATAGACGAAGTGCAAGCCGCTGAAGCCGTAGTCCGGCAGGGCGGCGGCCAGCGGATAACGGTAGCTGGCCTGGTGGATGAGCACCGGGCCGGCATCGCGGTCGGCATAGGCGTAGAGCTTGATGCCGGCGAGGTCGGCCGGTTCCTGACGGAAAACGATGCGGAACAGGAAGTAGGAGCCGACGGCAACTGGCGCCACGCTGTAGGGATCGGTGCTCGGCCGGGCTTCGACGACCTGCGTTTCACCGCCATAGCTGAGGTGGCAGACGACGCTTTGCGCCTGCGCCGTGGCCGCGATGCATACCGCGATCAGCCCGCCGAGGTGCCTAGCGCGCCTTGCCACTGACGACCTGCTTGAGCTGCATGGCGACATGCAGTGGCTGGCCGTTGTGCAGCGCCGGGTAGGATTTGTCGCTGACGAACAGCAGCTTGCCGCGCCGCTCGATGCGGGCGGAAACGGTGACCTGGGCCTTCTTGCCGATCAGGTCGCGGTCGATGGTAGCGGCGAAGGGGATCGGCACCTGCCGGCCGCCGAGTTCGATGCGTTGCTCGGCCAGTTGGCGGGGGCGACCGCCGGCCCGGGCGACGTCCTGGATGCGGACGATCAGGATGGCATCGGGTGGCAGGGCGATGCGCTGGCGGTAGGTGATGCTGCCGGCAATATCGAGGAAGCTGCTGGTGGCCGGCGTTGCCGTGGCCTGGGGCGGCGGGGTGGTGCCCTGGGTACAACGCCGGGTGTTGCCCTTGCCGTCGTCGAAAATCGCTTCGTCGCCCTGGGTCTGCAGGCGGATGTTGTCGGCCCGGTACAGCGCGCCGGAGGCGGCCGGGACTTGCGGCAGCGTCAGTTCGCTATCGGAGAAGTGCAGGGTGGCTTGCGGTGGACCATCGCCGGCCGGGGCAAACGAGATGTCGATGCGGCTGCCATTGTCGCAGGCGTAGGGCAGGCGCTCGCCGGCGGCGAGTGCGGTCAGCGGGAGCAGAAGGAAAGGGAGCAGGTAGCGTTTCATGCGGTGTCCGTGAGGCGTTGCCATTGCCCATCGACGAGACCTTCGATGGGCTGGAAGTCTTTCTTGTAGGCCATTTTCCGGCTTTCGGCAATCCAGTAGCCGAGGTACAGGTAGGGTAGGCCGAGCGCCTCGCACTGGCTGACTTGCCAGATGATGTTGTAGACGCCGTAGCTGGCGCCGGCGATTGCCGGGTCGTAGAAGGTGTAAACCGAGGACAGCCCGTCATCAAGCACGTCGATCAGGCTGACCATGCGCACCACGCCATCTTCGGAAAACTCGATCAGCCGGGTATCGACGCGGCTTTGCAGCAGGAACTGGGCGTACTGCTCGTGGCTGTCTTCGTCCATGCCGCCGCCGGGATGGCGGGCCTGCTGGTAGCGGTTGTAGAGGGCGTAGTGTTTGTCGAGGAAGACCAGCGGCAACTCGAGCGCTTTCAGATTGCCGTGTTTCTTCACCGCCCGGCGCTGGCTGCGGCGCAGTTGCAGTTCGGCCACCGGCAGGCGGACCGGCGTGCATGCCTGGCAGCTGTCGCAGCGCGGCCGGTAGGTAAAGATGCCGCTGCGCCGGAAGCCGGCGCGGACCAGCGAACTGTAGATTTCGGCATTGATCAGGTGGGCCGGCGTGGCGACCTGCGAGCGTGCCTGACGGTCCGGCAGATAGCTGCAC
This sequence comes from Dechloromonas denitrificans, assembly GCF_020510685.1. Classification (NCBI taxonomy): domain Bacteria; kingdom Pseudomonadati; phylum Pseudomonadota; class Betaproteobacteria; order Rhodocyclales; family Azonexaceae; genus Dechloromonas; species Dechloromonas denitrificans. Next base: position 2,776,833 of record NZ_CP075185.1, on the reverse strand, counting down.
GGATACGGTGAGGTGGCGTAGAACTGGAGCAGCGAGAAGGGTAGCGCTGCGTCGTCCGGGCGGGCCATGGTTACCAGTCCAGTGTCAGGTCGGCGGCCGACCACCGGGCGCGCGATCCCGCTTCGCCGGTCAATGCCTGCAAGCGGGTCAGGAAGCTCGAACGCGGAATTTCACGGCCACCCAGGGAGGCAAGGTGCTCGGTACGCATCTGGCAATCGATCATGGCGAACTCATGCGTGACAAGGTAGCGGATAAGGTGAGCGAAGGCGATCTTCGAGGCGTCGCTGCGGTGAGAGAACATCGATTCGCCATAGAACATCCGCCCGATGGCGAGGCCGTACAGACCGCCAACCAGATGGCCCTCGCTGTAGGTTTCGACCGAGTGCGCCCAGCCAAGTTCGTGCAAACGAATGTAGGCGCCCATCATGTCCGGCGAAATCCAGGTACCGTCTTGCCCAGGGCGCGGCGTTTCGGCGCAGCCGGCAATGACCCCGGCGAAGTTGCTGTCGAAGCGGACTTCGCAGTGGCCGGCGCGCAGCGTCTTGCGCAGCGAGCGGGTCAGGCGGAATTCCTCGGGAAAAAGCACCATGCGCGGGTCGGGGCTGTACCACAGCGGGTGGCCCTCGACGGTGCCCCACGGGAAAATGCCTTGCCGATAGGCGTTGAGCAGACGGTCCGGAGACAGGTCGCCGCCAATCGCCACCAGGCCGCCCATGTCTTCCCGGGCGGTCTCGACCGGCGGGAATGTCGAATGCGGACCGAGAAAGGGAATCATCAAGCGGGTTCGCGTTTAGCGGGGGGCGTTTTCGGCCAGCCAGGTGATTGGCCGGGGTTGCTGTTCGAGCTTGATCTCGCAGGCGGGATCAGTGCATTCGTCATGCTTCTTGAAGGCAATGACATGGTCGGCATCGAGCCGGATGCCGATCTTTTCGCCCAGCGCATGGTTGTGATGCGAAGGCACCAGCGACAGGACCTCGGTGCCGCTGGCCAGGCGCAACGTGTACAGGATGTCGGCGCCGCGGAAGGCTTTGTGCAGCACTTCGGCGTGCACCGGGCTGGCGTCGTCATGCACGATGTCGTCGGGGCGCAGCAGGATGTCGACGCGGCAGCCGTTGTCGCAATGGTCGCAGGTCTCGCTGCATTCGACCGGGGTGTCGGAAACCAGGGTGCCGAGCTCCATGCGGACGCTGTTGTTGTCGCCAACGGTGCCGGTGACCAGCACGCCCTGGCCGATGAAGTCGGCAACGAAGCGGTTGGCCGGCCGGTGGTACAGGTTGTACGGGATGTCCCATTGCTGGATGCGTCCTTCGTACATGATGCCGATTTCGTCGGCCATGGCGAATGCCTCGTTCTGGTCGTGGGTGACCATCACGGCGGTCGACCCTTCGCGCTTGAGAATTTCGCGCACTTCGACCGAGAGCCGCTCGCGCAGGCCGACATCGAGATTGGAGAAGGGCTCGTCGAGCAGGATCAGTTCCGGCCGTGGCGCCAGCGCCCGGGCCAGGGCAACGCGCTGTTGCTGGCCGCCGGAGAGTTCATGCGGATACTTTTCGCCTTGCCCGGACAGGCCGACCGTCGCCAGCAACTGGCGAACGCGCAGATGGATATCCTCGGTCGGGTTGCGACCGAGTCCGAAGGCGACATTTTGTTCGATGGTCAGGTGCGGAAACAGCGCGTAGTCCTGGAAGACCATGCCGATCCGCCGTTTTTCCGGAGCGACGCGCTGGCCGACCGAGCTGACCACTTCGTCGCGCAGGCGGATTTCGCCGTCGGCAATATCCTCAAAACCGGCGATGCAGCGCAGCAGCGTGGTCTTGCCGCAGCCCGACGGGCCGAGCAGGCAGGCGATTTTCCCTTGTTCCAGATAGAAATTCACCCCGTCGACAACGGTGTGTTTGCCATAGCGCTGAACAACGCCATTTAGTTCAAGTTGGGCCATAGCGGTCGATTATAATTCCCATTCACTTCCATGCGCGCAGCCCAATACTCTCCCCTGTTGATCGTCGGCTTCATCGTCGCCCTGCTGGCCGGGCTGCCGGTAGCGAGCGTCGGCCTCAATCTCTTCGTGAGCGGCACGAGCAGCACCTGGGCGCATCTGGCGCAGACCGTGTTGCCGGAATACATCCTGAATTCGTTGTGGCTGTGCCTTGGGGTTGGCTGCGGCGTCGGCGTGCTCGGCGTCGCGACGGCCTGGCTGACCTCGATGCACGATTTTCCCGGGCGGCGCATTTTCGATTGGGCGCTGGTTCTGCCATTGGCCATGCCGGCTTACGTGATGGCCTACGTCTATACCGATTTCCTGCAGTTCGTCGGGCCGGTCCAGACGGCGTTGCGCGACACTTTTGGCTGGGAGCATGGCGACTACTGGTTCCCCGATATCCGCACCTTGCCCGGCGCGATGTTGATGTTCGTCTGCGTCCTTTACCCCTACGTTTACCTGCTTGCCCGCACCGCCTTTCTCGAACGCGCCAGCGGCATGCTGGAAGCGGCGCGGACGCTCGGCATGGGGCCGTGGCGGGCGTTCTTTTCGGTATCGCTGCCCTTGGCCCGGCCGGCCATCGTCGCCGGCGTGGCGCTGGCGCTGATGGAAACGCTGGCCGACTACGGGACGGTGGCCTACTTTGCCGTCAATACCTTTACCACCGGCATTTACCGCGCCTGGTTCTCGCTCGGCGACCGCGTTGCGGCGGCCCAGCTGGCGGCCATGCTGCTCGGTTTCGTGCTTTTCCTGCTGATGGCCGAACGGGTATCGCGCGGCCGGGCCCGCTACCACAACACTACCGGCCGCAACCGGCCGATGGCCGGGGCTCGCCTGTCCGGCGTGCCGGCCGCGTTGGCGGTCCTCGCCTGTGCGTTGCCGCTGCTGCTCGGCTTTCTCCTGCCCGCCGTCCTGCTCCTCAAAATGGCGCTGACCGAGGGCGATGCCCAGTTTGGCGGACGCTTCCTGATGCTGGCCCGGAACAGCTTCGTGCTGGCCGGTGCGACCGCCGTGATCGGCGTTTTTCTGGCGCTGCTGATGGGCTACGGTGCCCGCCTCTCGAAAACGGCTTTTGCCAACGGCTTGAACCGGCTGGTCGGCCTTGGCTATGCGGTGCCGGGGGCGGTGATCGCGGTGGGGGTGCTGATCCCGGTGACGCGCCTCGACAACTGGCTGGTCGGACAGTGGGAGCAATGGTTCGGCTACAACCCCGGCCTGCTGTTGACCGGCGGCATTGCCGCGCTGATCTACGCCTATCTGGTGCGTTTTCTGGCGGTCGCGCTGCATACCGTCGAGTCGAGTCTGGCCAAGATCACGCCGAACATGGATGACGCAGCGCGCAGCCTTGGTCTTGGTCAGGCTGAAACGCTGCGCCGGGTACATGCCCCGATCTTGCGTGGCAGCTTGTTTACTGCCGGTTTGCTGGTGTTCGTCGATGTGATGAAGGAATTGCCGGCAACGCTCGTCATGCGCCCTTTCAATTTCGACACGCTGGCCACCCAGGCCTACACGCTGGCTTCCGATGAGCGGCTGGCCGAGGCGTCGACGGCCTCGCTGGCGATTGTCGCGGTGGGCTTGCTGCCGCTGATTGCGCTATCGCGGCAGATTACGGCGGCGCGCCGGGTCTAGCCGGCCGCCTTCCGCCTATTCGCAAGCCCCCCAGGGCGGTGATTAATTGAAGCCGGCGCGATCGAAAATGATCTGGGCCTTGGTTTGGTACATTGCCAGATTCTTGACGGGCAGTTTGTCGGCCTTGAACTTGCCGAGCGAGTCGAGGGCCGGATTAGCCACCTTGACGCTGTCCACCACCGGCCATTCGTTGTTGCCGTCGGCGAAGTAGCGCTGGGCTTGGTCGGATGCGAGGTATTCGAGGAACTTGACGGCGGCTTCCTTGTGCGGCGCAGTCTTCATCATGCCGCCGCCGGAAACGTTGATATGGGTGCCGGTCGTTCCCTGGTTGGGCCAGACGACGCCGACCTTGGCCATCAGCTTCTGGTCTTCCGGTTTCGTCGAGCGCAACAGACGGGCAACGTAATAGGTGTTGGAAATGGTCAGGCCGCATTCGCCGGCTGACACTGCCTTGATCTGGTCGGTGTCGCCGCCTTTCGGGGCGCGGGCGAAATTGGCGACCATGCCGCGTGCCAATTCTTCGGCCTTGGCTTCACCCTGATGGGCGATGATCGAGGCCATCAACGAGAGATTGTAGGGGTGCGAGCCGGAGCGCGAGCAGAATTTGCCCTTCAGCTTCGGATTGGCCAGATCTTCGTAATTCTGTACGTCCTCGGCCTTGACCGCCGCTTTGTTGTAAACGATGACACGGGCCCGGGTCGAGAAGGAAAACCAGTCTTCGGTGCGCAGATGGGCCGGAATCCGGGATTCAAGCGATTTCGAAACGACTGGGGCAAACAGTCCAAGCTCGTGTGCCTTGGCCAGCCGGGCCGCATCGACGGTCAGGAAAACATCGGCCGGGCTGTTGGCACCCTCATTCTTGATCCGCTCGAGCAGTTCGTCTTCCTTGCCTTCGATGCGGTTGATCTTGATGCCGGTCTGCTGCGTGAAGTTGGCGTAGAGCGCCTCATCCGTCTGATAGTGCCGGGCCGAGTAAAGGTTGAGGATCTTGTCTTCAGCGAAGGCGGGGTGTGACAGGGCGGCAATGGCGGCGGCAATCAGAACGGACCGTGATTTCATGCTGAAAAACTCCATGGGGAATGAGGTTTTTTCAGTCTACATGCCGAAAAATGGTTTGTAAATGAGAAACGTTACCAAGTGCAGGTGTAAAAAAGCGGCTCGCAAGCCGCCGGTTTTCAGTTTCCGTCGAGAATTCGTCGGGCGCCGTTATAGCGCTGCACCCAGTAGCTGCTTTCCATGCTCTCAACGCGGACTTCGGCGCCGGTGCGCGGCGCATGCATGAAATGGTTGTCGCCAAGGTAGATGCCGACATGCGAGAAGGTCCGGCGCATGGTGTTGAAGAACACCAAGTCGCCCGGTTTCAACTCGCTGGTGCTGACCTGCTGGCCGACTTCGCTCATTTCGCGGGCCGTGCGGGGTAGCGAGGCACCGATGCTGTCCTTGAACACCAGGCGGACAAAACCGCTGCAGTCGAGACCGCTGTTCTCGTCGTTGCCGCCCAGGCGGTAACGGACGCCAACCAGCTTCAGGCCTTGCAGGATGACATCCTGGGCTGCGTTGGTGTAACGTTCAAGGAACGACATCTGCTCGTCCGGCTTCCGGCTCTGTTCCGCTGCGGAAGCGGCACCGATGCCGCTGAAAAGCAGGGCGGAAGCGAGCAAAAACGAGGTAGTTACTTTACGCATAGGGCCGGAATGTATTGGAAAAACAGGCATCTGTAAAGACTTGGGGTGATTTGGCAAAATCGCGCCCCGTAACTATGTTCATAGTCCGTAATTATGAATACAATTTCTTTCCCACAGCGTAAGGAACACGATGAAACCCTTCAAGGCACTGCTGATTGAGGAGCGTGACGGCAAGGTAATCAGCGGTTTCGTCCAGATGGACGAGAGTCAGCTCGATCCCGGTACAGTCACCATTCGTGTCGCCTATTCGAGCGTCAACTACAAGGATGCGCTGGCGGCAACCGGTAGCGGCAAGATCATTCGGCGCTTTCCCTGCGTCGGCGGCATCGACCTGTCCGGTACGGTTATCGAAAGTTCCGATGCGCGCTTCAAGGTCGGCGATCCGGTCATTGCGACCAGTTTCGACATCGGCGTGGCGCATCACGGCGGTTATGCCGAAATTGCCCGCGTGCCGGGCGACTGGGTCGTTCCGCTGCCCGATGGCCTGAGCTTGTTCGATGCCATGGCGCTCGGTACGGCCGGCTTTACGGCGGCCCTCGGCATTGTGCGGATGGAGGAAAACGGCCTGCGCCCGGACAAGGGGCCGGTTATCGTTACCGGGGCAACCGGTGGAGTCGGCAGCCTGGCCGTCGATATGTTGGCGAAGAGCGGCTATCACGTGGTGGCGCTGACCGGTAAGGAGAGCGAGGCCGACTACCTGCGCGGGCTGGGCGCCGCCGAAGTCATGCTGCGCCAGAGTCTCGATCTGTCGAAAATCCGCCCGCTCGACCGGGGGCGCTGGGCGGGGGCGGTCGATAATCTGGGGGGCGATGTCCTGGCCTGGATTGCCAGCACGATGGAGCAGGGCGGGACGATCGCTAGTATTGGTCTGGCGGCCAGCATGTCGCTGAATACCACGGTAGCGCCCTTCATTTTGCGCGGCGTTTCCCTGCTCGGAGTCGATTCCGGCTATATCCGCGAACCCTATCGCAGCGGCGTCTGGCGGCGCCTGGCCGGCGATCTGCGGCCGCCGCATCTGGCCGCCATGGCCCGGTGCATTGCACTGGACGAATTGCCGGCTACTTTCAACGAATACATAGCAGGTCGGGCCAAAGGTCGCGTGGTGGTTGACGTTGCCGGAGGCTGAAGTGGCTGACCTGCCGCGCATCCTGGTCGTTGACGACTCGCGAGTCGTCAGGGTGTCGCTCATCAAGCATCTGAAGGGGTCTTACGAGGTTCGCGAGGAGGGCGATGGCGAGGCGGCCTGGCAGACGCTGGTCCTCGACCATTCTATCCGGGCCGTGATTTCCGACCTGCAGATGCCGAAGCTGAATGGTTATGAGTTGCTGGAGCGGGTTCGGACATCGAAGCTGCGCCGCTTGCAGCAATTGCCCTTCATCCTGGTTTCCGGCGAGGAAACCGAAGAGGAGCGCCTCAAGGCGCGCGAGCTTGGCGTTTCGGATTTTGTTACCAAGGGAGCCGGCAGCGCCGAGGTGCTGACCCGCTTGAATAATCTGCTGGCCCTGTCGAATGCCCAGGAAAGCCTCGATACCGGGCGCGAAGGTATGGTTCAGGATCCGGTGAGCGGCTTGTTTACGCGAAAATTCGTTGAACTCCAGACCGCCCAGGGCTTGTCGCATTCATCACGGCATGGCGTCGAAACCAGCGTGATGGTGCTCGGCTTCGACGGTTTTGCCGGGATGTGCGAACGACTGGGGCCACAAGTCGCCGAGGCGGTAGGCAACCGCTTTGCCAAGATGCTGGTCGGCAAGATGCGCCAGGAAGACAGCCTCGGACATTTCGGCGCCGGCCAGTACGCCGTCGTCTCGCCAGGCACTGCGGCGGCATTTTGCGCGACCTTTGCCGAACGAGTGCGCGAGGCCGTCGAGGTGGCACGGCTGTCGGTGCAGGGCCAGACGGTGGCGCTGACGGTTAGCATCGGGCTGGCCAGCGTGCCGGTCGATGCGGTTGGTTCGGCCGGCGCCTTGCTTGATCTGGCCGGGCAACGCATGCAGCAGGCGATGGCGGCCGGCGGCAATCGCACCAATACCGGTGGTGTCTTGCCGGCGACGCGGCCGATTTCGATCAACCACGCGCTGGAATTGCTGGCGGCTGGCCGCCAGGATCCGGTCAAGCCGCATCTGGCGGTGCTTGGCCGGCAGTTGTTGCCGTTGATCGGTCTGATCAATCAGGAATTGGGTTTGGCTTTGCCGATGGCAGAGATCGAACGCCGTTTGACTGAACGGAATCCTCCAAAACAATAGTCCGTTCAGTATTTTTGTAGTGCAGGAAATCTTAATTAGAGGGAGCTTTATGGCGACGTACAAGGAGTTTCACCAATATTCCATCGAAAAGCCGGATGAGTTCTGGACCGAGCAGGCCCAGCTTGTCGACTGGAAGGAACCGTTCACCCAGGTCTGTGACTATTCCCGTCCGCCGTTTGCTAAATGGTTCGTCGGTGGCAAGACCAACCTGTGTTACAACGCGGTTGACCGCCATGCTGCCAAGCGGCCGAACGATCGCGCACTGATCTTCGTGTCGACTGAGACCAACGAAGAGAAGGTTTATTCCTTCATTGAACTGCAGCGCGAAATCGAACGCATGGCGGCGATCTACCAGAGCCTCGGCGTCAAGAAGGGCGACCGCGTGCTGATTTACATGCCGATGATCGCCCAGGCAACCTTCGCCATCCTCGCGGCGACCCGTATTGGCGCCATCCACTCGGTGGTCTTCGGCGGCTTCGCTTCCGGTTCGCTGGCTACCCGTATCGACGACGCCAAGCCGGTGTTGATCGTTTCTTCCGACGCCGGCATGCGTGGTGGCAAGGCCGTGCCCTACAAGCACCTGCTCGATGAAGCGATCGAGCTGGCCGAACACAAGCCGGCCAAGGTGTTGATGGTCGACCGTGGGCTGGACAAGGAATTCAACAAGGTCGCCGGGCGCGATGTCGACTACGCCACGCTGCGCGAGCAGTTTATCGATGCCCAGGTGCCGTGCGAATGGCTGGAGTCCTCCGAGCCGTCCTACATCCTCTACACCTCCGGTACGACCGGCAAGCCGAAGGGCGTCCAGCGCGACACCGGCGGCTATGCGGTGGCCCTGGCTTCGTCGATGAAGCACATCTATTGCGGTGGCGAGGGCGAGACTTTCTTCTCGACTTCCGACATCGGCTGGGTGGTCGGTCACTCCTACATCATCTATGGTCCGCTGATCGCCGGCATGGCCACCGTGATGTACGAAGGCACGCCGCTGCGTCCCGATCCAGGCATCTGGTGGCAGATCGTCGAAAAGTACAAGGTTACCGTGATGTTCTCGGCGCCGACCGCCGCCCGCGTACTGAAGAAGCAAGACCCGGCGTACATGCACAAGTACGACCTGTCGTCGCTGAAGCACGTCTTCATGGCCGGCGAGCCGCTCGACCAGCCGACGCATGAGTGGTTCATGACCGAGCTGCAAAAGCCGGTCATCGACAACTATTGGCAGACCGAAACCGGCTGGCCGATGCTGGCTGCACTGCCGGGTGTCGAAAATACGCCGATCAAGTACGGTTCGCCGTCCTTCCCGGTCTATGGCTACAACCTGCAGATTTTCCGCGAAGACGGCTCGATTTGCGATGCCAACGAAAAAGGTATCGCCGCCGTCATCCCACCGCTGCCGCCCGGCTGCCTGTCCACCGTCTGGGGCCAGGACGACCGTTTCGTGTCGACCTACTTCACGCTGTTCAAGGAGCCGCTGGTTTATTCCTCCTACGACTGGGCGATCAAGGACGACGACGGTTATTTCACCATCCTCGGCCGTACCGACGACGTGATCAACGTCGCCGGTCATCGCCTGGGCACCCGTGAAATCGAGGAAGCGATCCAGAACCACCCGGCAATTGCCGAAGTGGCCGTGGTCGGTGTCGAGGACAAGCTGAAGGGACAAGTGCCGATGGCGTTCGCCGTCGTCAAGGATGCTTCCAAGGTGGCGACGCCCGAGCTGGTCAAGGCGCTGGAGAAGGAAGTGTTCGGCACGGTCGACGGCATTCTCGGGGCGATTGGCCGTCCTGCCCGCGTGCACTTCGTCACCGGTCTGCCGAAGACCCGTTCCGGCAAGATGCTGCGCCGCTCGCTGCAGGCGCTGGCTGAAGGCCGCGATCCGGGCGATCTGACGACCATCGACGATCCGTCCACGCTGGAGCAGATCAAGAAGGCACTGACCAGCTAATCGTCATTAGTGTCTTTGCAAAAAACCCGCCGGCGCGAGCCGGCGGTTTTTTTTGCCTCTGAACGGAAAGATTCCGGCTTAGGTGCGGATGTTAGAATGCTGGCCAGTTCTACCTTCCCGTCGTACCTAGCAAATGATCTACGAAACCGTAGCCGCCGTTGATTTGGGTTCCAATAGTTTCCGCCTGCAGGTCGGACGGGTGGTTGACGACCAGATTTATATCCTTGATTCGATGAAGGAACCGGTGCGCCTGGCCTCCGGCCTGACGGCCGACAAACGTCTGGACGAAGCCGCTCAGGCCCGGGCGCTGGAAGCCCTGCGCCGTTTCGGTGAGCGCTTGGGCGGCCTGGATGGCGGTGCGGTGCGGGTGGTGGCGACCAATACTTTGCGGGTCGCCAAGAACGCTGCGGAATTTCTGCCGCTCGCCGAGGCGGCCCTCGGTTTCCCGATCGAAATCATCGCCGGGCGCGAAGAGGCCCGGCTGATCTACATCGGCGCCTCCCATTCGCTGCCGATGGCGGCCCACAAGCGGCTGGTCATCGACATCGGTGGCGGCTCCACGGAATTCATCATCGGCAAGCGGCATGATCCGCAACTGATGGAATCCTTGTACATGGGTTGCGTCAGCTACACGCTGCAGTTTTTCCCGGATCGCAAATTCGACAAGAAGCGCTTGCGCGAAGCCCAGATTGCCGCTGCCAAGGAAATCGAGCTGATCGCCTACGACTACCAGCGTCTGGGCTGGAAGGAAGCGATCGGCTCCTCCGGTTCGGCCCGGGCCATTGCCGACGTGCTGGAGTTGAATGCGCTCAATCCGAATGGCGAGAGCGGCATTACCCGTGAAGGCCTGGATCGGCTGTGTTCGCTGCTGATCAAGGCCGGCTCGGCCGAGGCGCTCGATTTGCCCGGCGTCAAGGGAGACCGTCTGCCGGTGCTGCCGGGCGGCATTGCCATCATGTCGGCGATTTTCGAGGAACTGGGTATCGAGCGGATGACCTATGCCGACGGTGCCTTGCGTCTGGGAGTCCTCTATGACCTGCTCGGCCGCTTTCATCACCACGATATGCGCGACTCGACGGTGGCACAGTTTCGCCGGCGCTATCAGGTCGAGGCCGATCAGTCCGAGCGGGTCGAGGCGACCGCGCTATCGGCATTGACGCAATTGGCCGAAGGCGAGCCGAGCGAGGACGATGTGCAGTTTCTGTCGTGGGCTACGCGGCTGCACGAGATCGGCATTTCGGTCGCCCACAACGCCTATCACAAGCACGGTGCCTACGTGCTGACCTATGCCGACATGCCGGGTTTTTCAAAGAAGGATCAGGCGCGGCTGGCCATGCTGGTGCTTGGCCATCGTGGCAAGCTGGAAAAGCTGAGTGCAATTCCTGCGTCCGACAGCGCCTGGAAACTGGTTTTCTGCTTGCGCCTGGCCGTGCTGCTGCATCGCACCCGTGACGACCGGCTGTTGCCGGCCTGGTCCGTCAAATTGCTGGGTAACGGTTTTCAGCTTGAGTTGCCTGCCGAATGGCTGGCCAGCAATCCGTGGACTGCCGCAGCCTTGGGTGAGGAGGCGGCTATCTGGAAACAGATCGGACGGGAATACCTGGTCAAGTCCAGGACGGCCAGGAAAATCGCATGAGTGACAGTCCCCGATTGCGCGTCGAGTCGGGGAGGGTGGTTCTGTCCGGCCAGTGGACGCTGGCCGCGATGCTGCCGGATCTCAGCGATTTGCAGGAGCAACTGGCGGTCCAAGGCAAAGGCGTTACATGCTGGGATCTGTTGGCGCTGACCAAACTGGATAGCGCCGCCGCCGTGTTGCTCTGGCGAAGCTGGGGCAATGCCTGGCCGGAGTGCCTGGATATTTCGGCCATCCACCGGCAAGTGCTGAGCCGGGTCGCCGAACTGCCTGAGCGTATTCCGGGCTCGCCGACCCGCCTCTTTCATCCCCTGGAATTCATCGGCTGCCTGTTGCTGGAAGCGCTCGCCAATTTGAAGGGCATGGTCGCCCTGTTCGGCCAATTGTTGCTGGATCTCGGATATCTTTTTCGGCACCCCGAGGATATTCCCTGGAAGGAGTTTGCGGCCAACGTCTACAAGGCGGGGGTGCGCGCCTTGCCGGTCACGGCGCTGGTCGGATTCCTGATCGGCATTACCATCAGTTACCTGTCAGCCTTGCAGTTGAAGAGTTTTGGCGCCGACATCTTTATCGTCAATATTCTCGGTATCGCCATCATTCGCGAGTTGGGGCCGGTCCTCGTCGCCGTGCTCGTTGCCGGCCGCTCCGGTTCGGCAATGACGGCCCAGATCGGCGTGATGCGGGTGACCGAGGAAATCGATGCGCTATCTACCATGGGCATCTCGAGAACCGTCCGTGTGGTCTTGCCAAAAATCCTCGGGCTGACCGCCGTAATGCCTCTGATCGTGCTGTGGACCTCCGCCGTGGCGCTGCTCGGCGGCATGGTGGCAGCCATGCTGCAACTTGATCTGTCGCTTGTCTATTTTCTCGAAAACCTGCCGCGCGCAGTTCCGCTCGCCAATCTCCTGATCGGTCTGGGCAAAGGGCTGGTCTTCGGTTTCGTCATCGCCCTGGTCGCCTGTCATTTTGGCTTGCGGGTCAAACCCAATACTGAAAGCCTGTCAGCCAATACCACCCGGGCGGTCGTTACGGCGATTACCACGGTGATTCTCGTCGATGCGGTGTTTGCGGTTTTCACCCGCCATATCGGGGTGCCGAACTTATGAGCGAACCGGCGGTTGTCGAACTCGCCGGCGTCAGCACGGTATTCGGTACCCAGACCATCCACCGGGATCTGAATCTGCGCGTCGAGACCGGACAGATCGTCGGTCTGCTGGGCGGTTCGGGGAGCGGGAAGACCACTTTGCTGCGCGAGATGCTCGGGCTGCTCCGACCGACGGCCGGCTGCGTCCGCCTGTTCGGTGTCGATCTCAACGATGGCGATGCATTTCTCCAGCGCAGCATACGCCGCCGGTTGGGCATGTTGTTTCAGCAAGGTGCCCTGTTTTCGGCCCTTTCGGTTTTCGACAACATCGCTTTTCCGCTGCGCGAACTGCGGTGCCTCGACGAGGACTGGATCTGTCGCCTGGTGCACCTCAAGCTGGCCATGGTCGAATTGGAACCGGAGCACGGCAAGCTGATGCCGGCCGAACTCTCCGGCGGCATGGTCAAGCGCGTTGCCCTGGCCCGGGCGCTGGCCCTGGAGCCGGAGTTGCTGCTGCTCGACGAACCGACGGCCGGCCTCGATCCGGATCGCAGCCAGAATTTCGTCGACCTGGTTGGCGCCTTGCAGAAGGCGCTCGGCCTGACCGTCATCATGGTCACGCATGATCTCAATACCCTGGCCGGACTGGCCAGCCACGTGGCGGTTCTGGCCGATGGCCAGATCATTGCCTTCGGCCCGAAAGACGAGGTGATGACCGTTGATCATCCTTTCGTCACCGGCTTTTTTGGCGCAGATCGCCGGAAACTGCTTTAATACCCCTCCATGGAAAACAAGTCGCACGCTTTTGCCGCCGGACTTTTTGCTCTGCTGCTCGTCGCCGCGATGCTGCTCGCCATCTACTGGCTGGGCGGTGACAAGGACAACACACATGACTACATCGTCGTCACCAAGCAGAACATTGGCGGCCTCAACCCCCAGGCGCAGGTTCGCTATCGCGGTATCCGGGTTGGCAAGGTCAGCGATATTCGCCTCGACCCCGAGGATTACAGCAATATCCTGGTGACCATCTCGGTCAATGAAGACGTGCCGCTGACGCGCGGTACGATCGCCCGGCTGAACTATCAAGGGGTGACCGGGCTGGCGCATATCCTGCTGCTGGAAACCGGCAAGGACATGGAACCGCTGGAGCCTAACGACGAGAAGCCGCCGCATATCACGATGCTTCCGTCCTTGCTCGATGAACTCGGCGAAACCGGCGCGGCAACCTTGCGTCAGGCCCGGCAACTGATGGTCAATGCCAATGCAATGTTGAGCGAAGAAAACCGGCAGCACCTGACGGCGACGCTGGCCAATCTCGAGTCGGCCTCGGCCAACATGAAGCCGGCGCTGGAAAACCTGAACGGCACCATGGGGCAAATGAAGAAGCTGCTCGACGATCGGAACATCAAGAGTATCTCGGTGGCGGCCGGCGAGGTTGGACCCCTGCTGGCGGAAACGCGGCTGCTGATCGGCAAGATGCAGGCCGCCACCGATAAATTGGATGTAGCGATAGGCGATCCATCGGCCACTGGCGCTTCGGCATTGATGCCGCGCCTGAACGAGATGGCCACGGATTTTTCGATGACTTCCCGCCAGTTGAGCCGCGTTCTGCGCATCCTCGAAGACACGCCGCAAGGCCTGGTCTTCGGGGCGCCGGCTTTGCCGCCGGGGCCGGGTGAGCCAGGGTTCCAGACTGGTGGAGCGAAATGATATGAGCCGGCTAGTCCTGATCCTGATTTTCGTTTCGCTCAGTGCCTGTTTTACCTCGGGTAAGCGTGGCACGGAAAAAGGCTTGGCGATCTACGATCTGGGGCCGCCGGCTGCGTCACGCCTCGCCGACGAAAGAAAAATGCCGCTTGCCGTCGAGGTGCGCGCGCCGCTCTGGATGGACTCGCTCGGCGTCAATTACCGGCTGGTCTATGCCGATGCCTCGCGTCTGCACGAATATTCGCGAGTCCGCTGGGCCGGTCCGCCAGCTCAGCTGATTCAGCAGCACCTGATGCAACAGCTGGATTTGTCGCCGACCGGGCAGGCCCGCTCTCGGTGCGTCCTGCGCGTCGAAATCAGCGAATTCACCCAGGTTTTCGTCAGTCCGGGCAGCAGTAAGGGCGTTCTACGGGGGCATGTGCATTGGCTCGACCAGGCGCGCCATCAATTGGCCGAAGTTAACCTGGATATCGAGAAAGCCGCCAACAGCCAAGATTCGCATGGTGGCATCGGTGCGCTACGGGCGACGGTTGAGCAACTGGCCGTCGATTTGCAGGCCTGGGAAAAACAACTGGCGGCCAGCGGCAAAGCCGGAAGCTGTTCCGGTTAGTCGGAAATGATGCGCTCGGCAATACGCTGTTTGAGATTGGCGAGGTTGTCGTCGAAATGGCTGTAATGCATCAGCGACAGGCCGAATACGCAGGCGTAGAGCAGCAGGCTGCGGCTCTTCGCTTCGGCATCCGACATTCCGGCGGCGACAAACAGCTTGCGCGTGCATTCCAGCCGATAGAGATCGACCGATTCGACGACCGCCGCAGCTTGCGCGTCATGCCGTGCCCAGTCGCGGACGGCCAGTTCAATCGCCATGCCCTTGCGGTTGCGACTCGCACCGTAAACCTCGATGGCGTAATGCAACTGGTCGCGCTCCTTGCCCGGGGCGACCGCCGTGGTCTTCTCGATATCGAAAATGCGCCCCGCCTTCCAGTGTTCAAGCACGGCGTCGAGCAGCGACTGGCGATCCTTGAAGTGCCAGTAGAAGCTGCCCTTGGTCACGCCACAACGCTTGGCGAGAACTTCGACGCGCAGACCGGCAATGCCGTCGCGCGCCAGCACCTCGATAGCCTCTTCTATCCAGCGATCAGGGTCGAGTTGGGTGCGTGGCGATTGGGCGCGACCGCGCGTACGGGGGAGCGTTGATTTCAAGGAGGAGTTGACAGTTTTATTTTCCATACGCTACCGTATGCGTTTCCATACGACACAGTATGGTCATTGTGCGGATAGACTGGGCGTCTGTCAAACAGGCAAACAGCGCTGAGCAGAACTAATCGAGGAAAAAGGAGAGCCTAGTGAAAATTCTCGTCCCCGTGAAACGGGTAGTGGACTACAACGTCAAGATTCGGGTGAAGGCCGACGGTTCGGGTGTTGACCTGGCCAACGTCAAGATGAGCATGAACCCCTTCGACGAAATCGCCATTGAAGAAGCCGTCCGGCTGAAGGAGGCCGGCATCGCCAGCGAAGTCATCGCCGTCTCCTGCGGCGTCGCCGCCTGCCAGGAAACCCTGCGCACCGCGATGGCGATCGGTGCCGACCGCGGCATCCTCGTCGAAACCGACGTCGAGCTCCAGCCACTGGCCGTCGCCAAGCTGTTGAAAGCCCTGTGCGACAAGGAACAACCGCAACTCGTCATCTGCGGCAAACAAGCCATCGACGACGATGCCAACCAGACCGGCCAGATGCTCGCCGCGCTGCAAAACTGGCCGCAAGCCACCTTCGCCTCGAAGGTCGTCATCGCCGACGGCCAAGCGACGGTCACCCGGGAAATCGACGGCGGCCTCGAAACCCTGGCGATCAGCCTGCCAGCCGTCGTTTCCACCGACCTGCGCCTGAACGAGCCGCGCTACGCTACGCTGCCCAACATCATGAAAGCCAAAAAGAAGCCGCTCGACACCGTCAAGCCGGCCGACCTCGGCGTCGATGTCGCGCCGCGCCTGACGACGCTGAAAGTCGCCGAACCCGCCAAGCGCAGTGCCGGCGTCAAGGTCGCCGACGTCGCCGAACTCGTCAACAAGCTTCGCAATGAAGCGAAAGTGATCTAAGGGAGAACACACCATGACCATTCTCGTCATTGCCGAACACGACCAGCTCAGCCTCAAAGCCGCCACCCTCAACACCGTCGCCGCCGCCGTCAAGATCGGTGGCGAAGTGCACGTTCTGGTCGCCGGCAGCGCCTGCGCCGGCGCCGCCCAGCAAGCCGCCGGCCTGCACGGCGTCGCCAAGGTCAAAGTCGCCGACGCCGCCCACTACCAGAGCCAGACCGCCGAAAACCTGACCGCTCTGATCATCGCCCAGGCCGCCGGCTACAGCCACATCCTCGCCCCGGCCACCACCTTCGGCAAGAACCTGCTGCCGCGCGTCGCCGCCTTGCTCGACGTCGCCCAGATCTCGGAAATCACCGGCGTCGAAGCCGCCGACACCTTCGTCCGCCCGATCTACGCCGGCAACGCCCTGGCCACGGTCAAGAGCGCCGATCCGGTCAAGGTCATCACCGTCCGCACCACCGCCTTCGATGCCGTAGCCAGCGGCCACAGCGCCCCGGTCGAGACCATCAGCCCGGCGGCCGACACCGCCCAAACCCAACTTACCCACCGCGAACTGACCAAATCCGAACGGCCCGAACTCGGCGCCGCCAAGATCATCGTTTCCGGCGGGCGCGGTCTGGGCAGTGGCGAGAACTACCACGCCCTGCTCGAACCGCTCGCCGACAAGCTCGGTGCCGCCCTCGGCGCCAGCCGTGCGGCGGTCGATGCCGGCTTCGTGCCGAACGACTACCAGGTCGGTCAGACCGGCAAGATTGTCGCACCGCAGCTCTACATCGCGGTCGGCATCTCGGGTGCCATCCAGCATTTGGCCGGCATGAAGGAATCGAAAGTCATCGTCGCCATCAACAAGGATCCCGATGCGCCGATCTTCCAGGTCGCCGATTACGGCCTGGTCGGCGATCTGTTTGAAGTCGTACCGCAACTGGTGGGAGCGGTCGGCTAAACTTGCCGGGTGAATCTACCGGATACCTTGCTGGGCGAAGAATGGTACTGGGCGGCTTGGGTCGTCTGGCTGCTGTTCTTCGCCCGCAGCGTTTGGCGTGCCCCGTGGGGGCGGCTGAAGGACAGCGAGCAACTGAATCTCTGGCTCGGCATGATCGTCTTGCTGACCCTGGTCTGGAGCCTGAAAGCCGGCGTCAAGCCCGGCCTCGGTTTTCATCTGCTGGGGGCGACGGTCTTTACGCTGAGTTGCGGGCCGCATCTGGCCTTTATCGGTTTGTCGCTGGTAACCGCCGGTATTACCCTGAACGGTGCCGGCGGACCGCTGGCCTTTGCGGCCAACGCCCTGTTGCTGGGCGGGCTGGGCGTGGCGTTCAGTCAGGGTTTCTATCGTTTCTTGTCGCCGCTACTGCCCCGACACTTCTTTGTTTACATTTTTGTTAATGGTTTTTTTGGTTCGGCGCTGACGATTATCGGTGTCGGCTTCTCTGTCACGCTCTTTCTCGCGGTGGCCGGTGTTTACGAGTGGGAATATCTGATCAGTGAATATTTCCCCTATTTCTTCCTGTTGGCTTTTTCGGAAGCCTGGTTGTCCGGCATGGTGATGACCTTATTTGTCGTTTATCGCCCCAACTGGGTGATCACCTTCGATGATTCCCGCTATCTGGCAGACAAATAGCCGTTACAATTCAAGCGATTTGTCTTTGCTGAGGCATGTGTCCTTGAATTCTCTGGCTTTTCGCTATTGTTTGCCGCTGACCTTTTGGGTTCTGTCGGGTAGCGCTTCCGCGGTTGGTTTGGGCGAATTGCGCGGGCAACCGAATCTTGGTGAGCAACTGCGGTTGGAAATCACGATTCTCGGTGCCGGCAAACAGGGCCTCGATGCGAATTGCTTCCGCTTGGTGCAGCCGGAAGGCGGTAACGATCTGCCCTGGCTGAAAAAAGCCACTTTCAGTCTGCGCAAGGGAAACCCGCCGGTTCTTGAGATTCGTTCCGACGTCATCCTGCGCGAGCCGATTTTGCAGCTGGCGGTACAGTTGAGTTGTGGCCACGAAGTTTCCCGGGAATACATGCTTCTGGCCTCGCCAGAAAAGAATGTTGCGGCGCCGCCGGCCATTCAACGTTCCTTGCCTGACGATGTGCCATCCCGTACTCCGCGAATCACGCCGCAAACCAAGGCGCCGCGTCCCGCACAGCCGGACGTGCTGGAGTCGCCTCCGCGTCTGGCGCCACGGCGGGCCGAGCGGCGTTCGGCACCGCGTGGCTTGCCGGATCGCGTGATGTTGTCGAGCGGCAACGAGGTTGGCGAACCTTCATTGCGTCTGGCCACCGATATCTTTGCCACGCCTGGTGGCGAGGCGGCAGAGGCGCGACGCGACATTCTTCGCCTGGAATTCCGGATGCTGATGGCGCTCAACGAGCAGGCGACATCGCAGTTGGCGACAGCGGAAAAGCTGCGCAACATGGAAGATACTCTCGGCGAATTGCAGCAACGCGCGGGAGAGTTTGCCCAGCGCATCGAAAAAGGTGGTGCTTCAAACGAGTCGCCGGTCGTTGCCGACCAGACGCCGGTGCGACCTGTGCCGACCGATACTTCGGCTCGTCCAGCCAAACCCTCGGTTGCGGGGAGGGCGGAGACTTCCGCTGGTCTTTCCGAGTGGAGCCTCTACGGTGTCTTGCTCGGTGCGCTTTTGGGCATTGGTGGCTGGCTCGGCTGGAAAAATTATCGCGAACGTCGGCAGCGACTGGCTGATGAAAAGCGTGTGCCGCTCGCCCCGAAAATTACCTCGACGGCTGAGCTGGACAAAGAATCCGCTGGGCTGGGTGGCGTAGATCTGCATTTCGATATGCCGACCGGCAGTTCGCCGATCCAGGTCGATGTCGAACTCGATGGCGGCGAGCCTAGCCTCCTTGGGCACCCGGCGGCTCTATCCGATACCCCGGTGGATGCCACCGATTCAGCGGCGGCGATCGATGTTGCCCCGGTTGACGAGCATTTTGAAGCCAATCCCGTGATGGAACTGGCCGACATCATGCTCTCCTTTGGTCGGGTCAAAGGGGCGGCGCAGGCCTTGCAGGAATATATCGACAACAACCCGCAGGAGGCGCTGCAGCCATGGATCAGGCTGATGGATGTCTATCGCATGGCCGGTATGCAGGATGAATTCGAAACTGTGGCGCGCAACCTGAATCAGAACTTCAACGTTGAAATTCAACATTGGGATCCGGCGCAAGCGACGCCCGGCCTTCAGGTCGTCGATCTGCTCGTTGACGATTCCGCCACGGTCCCGGTTGCGCCGCGTCCGGAGTCGCTGGAACAGATGCCGCGCATCATCGGCATGATCTGCGAGATGTGGCCGGGTGGCGATGTCGTCGGTTATCTTTACCAGTTGTTACGTGACAACCGCGGTGGTCAGCGTCTTGGTTTCGCGCTTCCCGTCGTCGAGGAAATACTTTTCCTGATTGAACTCAAGGAAACCTCCAACCGAATTCAATAGAAAGATGCGATCCCATGAGTGAATACGTTGCGCCGTTAAAAGATATTCGTTTCGTCATGCAGGATCTGGCCGATCTCGACCGGGTCGTTGCTTTGCCGGGGTGCGAGGAGGCGACGCCGGACGTCGTCGATGCCATTCTCGAAGAGGCAGCCAAATTTGCCGGGGCGGTGCTTTCGCCGCTCAATCGCGTTGGTGACCAGGATGGCGCCAAGTGGAAAGACACGGTGGTGACCACGTCGCCTGGTTTCAAGGAAGCCTATCGGCAATTTGTCGACAACGGCTGGAACGGTCTCGGTTGCGATCCGGAGTTTGGCGGCCAGGGCTTGCCCAAGCTGCTGTCCACCGCGGTCAGCGAAATGTGGAAAGCGGCCAACCATGCTTTCTCGCTGTGTCCGATGCTGACGCAGGGGGCCATTGAGGCGCTGATGATCGCCGGTACCGACGAGCAGAAGGCGGCCTACCTGCCGAACCTGGTTTCCGGCGAATGGACCGGGACGATGAATCTGACCGAGCCTTCGGCCGGTTCCGATCTGGCCGCCGTGCGGACGCGCGCCGAGCCGGTCGGTGACGGCACCTACAAGGTTTTCGGCCAGAAGATCTTCATCACCTATGGCGAGCATGACATGACGGACAACATCGTCCATCTGGTGCTCGCCCGGACGCCGAATGCGCCGGAAGGAGTCAAGGGAATTTCGCTGTTCGTCGTGCCGAAATTCCTGCTCAAGGCCGACGGTACGCCCGGCGAACGTAATGACGTCTACTGCGTCTCGATCGAACACAAGCTGGGCATTCACGGTAGTCCGACGGCGGTACTCGCCTTTGGCGACAACGGCGGGGCGATCGGTACGCTGGTCGGTGAGGAGAATCGCGGCCTGGAGTACATGTTCATCATGATGAACGCCGCCCGCTTCAACGTCGGCCTGGAAGGTCTGGGCGATGCCGAGCGGGCCTATCAGCGCGCTGCCGTCTATGCCAAGGAGCGCGTCCAGGGAACCGAAGTCGGCGTGCGGGGCGGTCCGAAAGTGCCGATCATCAAGCATCCCGACGTTCGTCGCATGTTGATGTCGATGCGTTCCCGCATCGAAGCCATGCGCGCGCTGGCTTATGTCACCGCTGCGGCACAGGACAATGCCCATGCCAACCCGGACGAGGCGGCGCGCAAGAAGGGGCAGGCGTTTGCCGAACTGATGATTCCGGTGGTTAAAGGCTGGAGTACCGAAAGCGCCATCGACATCGCCTCGCTCGGTGTTCAGGTGCATGGCGGGATGGGTTACATCGAAGAAACCGGCGCCGCCCAGCATCTGCGCGATGCCCGCATCACGGCGATCTATGAAGGAACGACGGCGATTCAGGCGAACGACCTGATCGGCCGCAAGATCGCCCGCGAGAAAGGGCTGACCATCCTGGCGGTAATCGCCGACATGCGGGCTGCTGCCGCCCGGCTCGATGGCGATCTGGCTCCGATTGGAGCACGGCAGAATGCCGCGATCGACGCCCTGGAGAAAGCGGTTGCCTGGATCGTCGCCAATTTTTCCGGTGAGCCAAAGGCGGTGCATGCCGGCGCCGTACCGTTCCTGTATCTGCTCGGTATCGTGGCTGGCGGCTGGCAAATGGGGCGCGCGGCAGTGATTGCCCGGGCCCGGATCGCGGCCGGTGACGGCGACCCGTTCTGGGCGGCAAAGCTGGCGACCACGCGTTTTTTCGCCGATCATTTCCTGGTTCAGGCGGCTGGTCTGGCCGAGTCGGTTGTGGCCGGTGCCGGCGGGGCGTTGGAAATGGCTGACGACTGCTTCTAATTAAGCTGCATCGGATCCCCGTAAGCCCACGATTGCTGTTATAATCGTGGGCTTTTCAACCTTGCCCTACCGCATTCGCATGGTGGAGGGTTCATCCCAAAAGGAGTTTGCATGCGCCATTATGAAATCGTCTTTATCGTCCATCCGGACCAAAGCGAACAAGTGCCCGGCATGGTCGAGCGCTATCGTGCCATCGTCGCTGCCAAGGGCGGCGTGATCCATCGTCTGGAAGACTGGGGCCGTCGCCAATTGGCTTACCCGATCCAGAAGATCCACAAGGCTCACTATGTTCTGATGAACATCGAGATCGACGGCGAAACGCTGAACGAACTCGAGCATTCATTCAAGTTCAACGATGCCGTGCTGCGCCACCTCACCGTCAAGATGAAAGCCGCTGTGACGACTCCTTCCCCGATGATGAAGGAAGAGAAGTCCAAGTCCCTGCTGGCTGGCGACGTGGCTCCGGTTGCTGCTGAACAAGCTGCTCCGGCTGCTGCCTAAAACATATTTGCACGGGAATTACGGCTGAACTGTATCGAACTCTCCGGTCAATTGGTCGAGCGCAAAGCCTTGCGCTACACCCCGGCCGGCGTGCCAGTCAGTGAAGGGCGCTTGCAACACAGCTCCTCGCAGATTGAAGGCGGTGCAGAGCGTCTGGTGGAAGTGGAAATTGCTGTTCTGGCCTTGGGCGAATCCGCCCGCTGGCTACAAGCAGCACCCCTCGGCGGGGCCGTCAAACTGACTGGATTTCTTGCTGCCAGAAGCCGCAACAGCAAAGCGCCCGTGCTACATGTGAATTCAATAGAATTTTTGGAAGGAAACGAAAATGGCTCGATTCTTCAAGAAGAAGGATGATGACAAGAAAAAGAAACGCGGCGGTGGTCTCTTCAAGCGCCGTAAGTTCTGCCGCTTCACGGCAGAAAAAGTCGAACAGATCGACTACAAGGATGTGGATGTCCTGAAGGAATTCATCCAGGAAAACGCCAAGATCATGCCGGCTCGTCTGACCGGCACCAAGGCCGGCTATCAGCGTCAGCTGGGCACCGCCATCAAGCGCGCCCGCTTCCTGGCTCTGCTGCCTTACACCGACAACCATCAATAATTCTCGAGGAGACGAAACATGCAAATCATTCTGCTCGAAAAGGTTGTTAACCTCGGTAACCTCGGCGATATCGTCAAGGTCAAGGATGGCTACGCCCGTAACTTCCTGATCCCGAAAAAGATTGCCAAGCGCGCCACGCCGGCTGCCAAGGCCGAGTTCGAAGTCCGTCGCGCCGAACTGGAAAAGATCGCCGCTGACAAGCTCGTCGCTGCTCAAGGCGTTGCTGAAAAGCTGACCGGTGTTTCCGTGTCGGTTGCCCGCAAGGCCGGTCTGGACGGTCGCTTGTTCGGTTCCGTCGGCAATGCCGACATCGCCGAAGCACTGAAGGCTGCCGGTTTCGTGGTCGACAAGTCGGCTATCCGCCTGCCGGATGGTCCGCTGAAGACGATTGGCGATTTCCCGCTCGACGTTGCGCTGCACACCGACGTGCTGGCCAGCATCAACGTGGCGGTGGTTGCCGAGTAATTCCGGCCACGCCTCACGACAAAAGGCCTCGCAGTAGCGAGGCCTTTTTACTTTAAACTCGATCCCATGAACCAGCGCCCACAGAAACCCCGTGTTACCGATTCTTCCCTGGACCACCTGCGTGTTCCGCCGCATTCCGTAGAGGCCGAGCAGTCGGTTCTCGGTGGTTTGTTGCTTGATAACCAGGCCTGGGACCGGATCGGCGACATGATCGTCGATACGGACTTCTATCGCGACGAGCACCGGCGTATCTTCCGCCAGATTCGCAGCCTGCTGGAGCGCGCCAAGCCGGCCGACGTCATTACCGTGGCGGAGGCGCTCGATGCGGCCGGCGATGGTGAGCGGACCGGCGGCCTGGTCTATCTTGGCGAATTGGCCGCCAACACGCCCTCGGCGGCGAATATCAAGCGCTATGCGGAGATTGTTCGTGAGCGTTCGGTTTTGCGCCAGCTGGTGGCGACGGCCGACGAAATCGCTTCCGATGCGCTGAATCCGCTCGGCCGGGATGCCGAAACGCTGCTTGATGAAGCGGAATCGAAGATCTTCAAGATTGCCGAAGCCGGCGCTGGACACAACGAAGGCTTCGTTCATATCAATCCGCTGCTGACCCAGGTTGTCGAGCGGATTCAGGAATTGCACGATCGCGATAACCCGTCAGACATTACCGGGGTGCCGACCGGCTTCATCGATCTCGATCAGAAAACCTCGGGCTTCCAGCCGGGCGACCTGATCATCGTCGCCGGCCGCCCGTCGATGGGCAAGACGGCCTTTGCCCTGAACATTGCCGAAAACGTCGCGGTCGAGTCGGGACTGCCGGTCGGCGTATTCTCGATGGAAATGGGCGGTGCCCAGTTGGCCATGCGGATGCTGGCCTCGATCGGCCGCCTGAATTCGCAGAGTCTGCGGACTGGGCGGATGAACGACGATGAGTGGGCTAAGCTCTCCTTCGCCCTTGGCAAGCTGCATGAGGCGCCGCTCTACATCGACGAGACCGGCGGCCTCAGTCCGGCCAACCTGCGCGCTCGCGCCCGACGCCTGGCCCGCCAGTACGGCGGCAAGCTCGGTCTGCTGGTGATCGACTACATCCAGCTGATGAGCGGCAACCGGCAGGGTGAAAACCGGGCGACCGAAGTCTCGGAAATCTCCCGTTCGATCAAGTCGCTGGCCAAGGAATTGCAAGTACCCATCGTCGCGCTGTCGCAGCTTTCGCGGAAAGTCGAGGAGCGGACGGACAAGCGGCCGATGATGTCCGACTTGCGCGAATCCGGCGCTATCGAGCAGGATGCCGACGTGATCCTGATGATGTACCGCGACGAGTACTACAACAAGGAAAGCCAGGACAACAAGGGCATGGCCGAAGTGATTATCGGCAAGCAGCGTAACGGCCCGACCGGCACCGTGCGCATGGCCTTCATCGGCGAATACACACGTTTCGAAAATCTGGCGAGCGGTGGCTTTGTCAGCTCGGATAACTGACCATCAGAAGTGAAGAGGGCCGGGAAATCCCGGCCTTCTTCGTTGCGCCGGCAGCCTTGTCGATCAGACGCGGAGCAGTGCCTTGACCAGGCGTTCGGAGAGTTGATCCTCGGTGAACTGGGCTTCGTTCGGTGGGTAAAGGGAGTTCTCTTCGATAGCGAAACCGTGTTCCTGAGCCAGGGCACGCAGTTCCTTGATCTTCTGGCAGGCTTTGAGTTTTTCTGTCAGCTCGGCATCGGTTTTGGCTTTTTCGGCGAAGGCCTTGATCGGGGCAATGGACATCTATGGTTCTCCTGAACGGTGATGTGGGTGGAAAGAGCGGTTGGTTTGCGGAAAATTGTCGTCTTGATTACAAAAAACGAAATATTCCGGGGCAAAGCTTCCTGTTAGCAATAAAAGGGCCAAATGCTTGGCCCGCCACCGTTGGCTGCGGAAAACCGCCAGAAGATGCGATCTTTCGGGAAAACAGCCGGCAGTAAGCGATCTTGATGGACTAACATTTGTCCCTCCATTGCCAACGACAAAACGCTTGATGCCCGCTATGCAGACCGAACAGATCACCCGCCACAGTCTTTTCGAAGACGTCCAGGCCTTGCTGGTCGGGCCGATGTTCGTCGCCTTCGCCGTCCTGCTTTTTCAGCAGGCCGGCTTGCTGACCGGCGGCACGGTCGGCCTGGCCTTCCTGTTGCACTACCTGATGGGGTGGTCGATGGCGTGGATCGTCTTCGTGCTGAATCTGCCGTTTTACCTCTTTGCCTGGCGGGCAATGGGCTGGGTGTTCACCATCAAGACCTTTATCTGCGTCGGCTTGCTGTCGCTCTACACCGCGCTGTTGCCGCAGGTGATTGTGCTGCAGTCGGTCGACCGGCTGTTTGCCGCGGTGATGGGCGGTTTCTTGATTGGCGTCGGATTGCTGATGATCGTCCGCCACAAGGCCAGCCTTGGCGGTCTGGGCGTGCTGGCGCTGTACTTTCAGAACACCCGTGGCTGGCCGGCCGGCAAGGTCCAGATGGTAGCCGACGCGTTGATTCTGGTGGTTGGCCTGGTGATTCGTGACCCGCTCAGTATCGGTCTGTCGATTGTCGGCGCCCTGGCGCTAAATCTGGTGCTGGCCGTCAATCACAAGGCCGGGCGCTATCTCGGAACCTGAGTCGCGGCGATCAACCGCTGCCGACGATCATTTCGCCGCCATGACTTTGTTTCAAGAGTCCTTTACCTTGCCCAGCGAATGCCGTGATTTTGTCGAATGGCATCTCGGGCGCTCACCCTATCTGTTCTGGGCGGTCGATCTCGATACGCCCGTTGTGCGACAGCGGATCGATCGCGCCGCGATGCAGCTTGATGGTCTGCTACTCGATACTTATTGCCGTCAGCCGCATGTCACGCTCGACGTCTGCGGTTTTCCCAGCGGCGAGCCGCGCTATCCCGATGATTTCGGCCCGGAGTTGGTGCATGCCCAATGCCTGGCCCTGCGTGCAGCGCGCCTGGCTTGCTTCGAGATTGAAATCGGCGGGTTGGCGAGCTTTTCCTCGGCGCCCTATCTGGCCCTGGTTGACCACGGCGGCGGTCTTGCCGCCGTCCGGAGATGCCTGGCTGTCAATGGCACAAACCGGCTGACCGGCGCGTTTACGCCGCATCTGACGGTTGGCCTTTATGCCGACGCCTGGCCGGCCGCCATGGTGCATTCCCGCCTGGCCTGCTTTGCTGTCGGGGAGCAGCTGCGTTGCCGGGTCGAGCGGGTCAGTCTGATGAGCTATGCGCCTTCGGAAATCGGTGGGCCGTTGAGTCGGGTCGGCAGTTTTCATCTCGAGTCGGGGCACATGCGCTGGCACGACAGGGCAAATCAGCTTATCCCTGGCTTTCAGTCGGCGCTTCGTCGGCTCGCCCGATAATTTTCCAGGCATACATCAGGCTCGTCTCGCTGAATTCCCGGCCGCTTGCGCTGTCCTGCCACCAGATATCGCCGCGCGCATCGGGGCCGCGATAGCGCCAGTGCTGCTGTTCGCCGCTGCACAGTTCGATCAGGTAGAGGGCGTTGCGTATCGGCTCGGTCATTGGCAGCTCCGGTGCCGGTGTTTCACCAGGATGCGGGGCGCGAGGTGTCGTCGGCCCGGTAAGCGGCAAAGCGTTCGGCGAGAAAGTCGATGAAGATCCGCACCTTGGCCGACAACTGGTGGCGCTGCGGGTAGATGGCGTGGATGTCGGCGGCGCTGCCGACCCATGGTTCGAGCACCCGGACCAGTTCGCCGCTGCGCAGGTAGCCGGCGATATCCCATTCCGAGCGCAGTACGATGCCGTGTCCGGCCAAGGCCCAGTCGACGGCGATTTCGCCGTGATTGACGGCGAGCGGGCTGCGCACCTTGATCATCACTTGCTGCTTGCCGTCGGCGAGCTGCCAGTTGTTGAAGGCGGCAGTGCTTTCGCGAATGACGATGCAGGAATGGCCTTGCAGATCGCGCGGTTCGGCCGGCCTGCCGCGTTCGGCAAGGTAGGCCGGAGCGGCGCACAGCAGGCGGCGGTTGGCGGCAATTTTACGGGCGAGGATGCGGGCATCCGGTGGCGGTCCGAAGCGGATGCCGATATCCAGGGCGTGTTCGGTCAGGTCGAGGGCGCGATCCGACAGATGCAGAACGACATCGACTTCCGGATAGCTTCGAACAAAATCGGAAATCAGCGGCCCGAGGTGGCGGCGGCCGAAGCCGAATCCGGCATTGATCCGCAGCAGGCCGCGCGGCGTATCGCGGCTTTCGGTCAGCGAGCGCTCAAGACGCTCGATGTCGCGCAGGATCTGCTCGCCGTCTTCGAGATAACTTTCACCTTCCGGGGTTAGGCTGAGGCGGCGCGTCGTCCGGTTGAGCAAGCGGACGCCGAGGCGTTTTTCTAGCGCCGCCAGGCGGCGGCTGACCGCCGGCGGCGTCACGCCGAGAGCCTGGGCGGCCGCAGCCAGGCTCGGCTGGCGGGCAAGCAAGCTGAAAAAACCAAGATCGGTGGCGTCGGCCATTAGTGCGTAAAAGTTAATAATGAATTGATCGGTCAGCCATTGTAGCTTTGGGTGGGTTGAATATGATGTGTTTTCCACCGCCAAGCGAAGCATCATGCATCTTCTTCCGTTCTCCGAACTCTTGCTGACCCTGGCCCTCGGCGCCGGGCTCGGATTTTTTGGCGGCCTGTTCGGCATCGGTGGCGGCATCATCGCCATTCCGCTACTGGTCCTCGGTTTTGGCATGGAGCAGCCGCTGGCTCAAGGCACGGCGCTGGTCCTGATGGTGCCGAATCTGCTGGTTGGCTGGTGGCGTTACAGCCAGCGCCATCCGCTGGCCTTGGGCAATGCCCTGTTGATGGCGCTTTCCGGCACCTTGACCACCTGGCTGGTCGCCCATTTTGCCACCCGGCTCGATCCGCTGATCCTGCGCTGGCTGTTCAGTCTCTTCATCGGCCTGCTGGCTTTGCGCTTGCTGATCCGTCGTCGGACCCTCGGCGACGCCGGCGAGCAGCCCTTGGATGTCCGCTGCCTACCGCTCGTCGGCATCATGGGCGGCAGCAGCATGGGCCTGCTCGGTATCGGTGGCGGACTGGTCGCGACGCCGCTGCTGTCGGGTTGGCTGGGGCAACGTCAGGCGATGGCGCAAAGTCTGTCGCTGGCCCTGGTTGCCCCGAGTTCGGTGGTCGCCCTGGCGACCTACGCCGGCGCCCAGCGGGTGGACTGGACGATGGGTTTGCCGCTGGCAATTGGCGGCTTATTCACTGTCTCAGCTGGCGTGGCACTGGCCCACCGCTTGCCCGAAAAACGCATGCGCGCGGCGTTTGCCTGGATGCTGCTGAGCACCGCGCTATGGCTGTTGATCGGGCCGTTTGTCCTGTAGCTTCATTTTTGGCCGGCCAACCCGTCACCGATGATGAGGGTCTCGTATATGAACGACGATGCTCTCAGTCGATTTCGGTGGCGGGCAGGGTGCTTTGGTAAGTCGGTGCGTAGTACTCGCCGACATGTGCGGCATGATTGCGGCCAAGTTCAATGTAGGCTGCTAGTGTGACCAGGCCGAGGGTAACGAAGAAAGCGCTGATCCCATGTTTGGCCAAGTGTTGCCGACGACGGCTGATATTCGATCGGTTGGCCACGAACCAGCCCCGCTTGATCGCCAACCGGTAGAGGCCGATGCTGGCATGCAGTTCGGCGGCGAACAGCAGCATCAGGTAGAGCGGCCACAGATTACCGGTCCATACCCGGTCGGCAGCTTCGAAAGGGTTGCTCATCGACGGTTGAGTCAGCATGTCGTAAAGGTGGATGGTGGCCATGAAAAACAGCGCGAAGCCGGTCCAGATCTGCAGCCACCACAGCGAGGTATGGTCATGATGCAAGTCGTTCTTGGTCGGGGTGGCGGCGCGGTACTGACGATAGCCGGCGGGAAACTTGCGCATCGCCAGCCAGACGTGGGAAATGAAGATCACCAGAATGACGGTGGCGACACCTGATACCAGAACGGGATAGGGTTTACCAAGATGGTAGGCGCCTTCAAATAACCGGGCGACGGTATAAAAAGCATTCTGGCTGATCAGTAAGGATGTGACGAATAACAGGTGTGCCAACAGGAACACCGCCAGGAGCAGTCCGGAGACAGTCTGCAGGACGTCGAGCCGGGTTGGCGGGGCGACGGACGACGGACCGCTGTCATCCGGGTTGGTCGGTTTGTGGCAGGCTTTGCTACGCCCTGTCAGGCTGGCCATCATCGCTTCCCGTTGCAAAATCTTTCTCTCTGTTGAAGGTCGATGTCGAAATCCGGTTTCTTGCCGGATGTCCGGAAGAGAGGGGCGACATTCATCTTGTTTTTACTATCGAATTTGACTGTAGCACAGAGGTTTGCGCTATTGCTGCAACGCAACATATATTTGTTTTTTTGCGTTTTGTAAGGCTTTTGTAAGGCATGCAGCAAAAAGGTTTTCGGCTATTCCGTGAGTATTTTTGCGCTGCATCAAAATCGTCCTGGAGATGGAGGCCTGTCCGGTTATTGTCGGATGTCTTTGTTTGAACTGTCAGATGCCGGCGATGTGCTCGAAGATGGTGGGCGGCATCTGTTAAGATTCGGCCCGCATTCATCAGGTCTTGCTCCTTGTCTTCCCTTCCCGAAATATTCTCTCCCGATGGTCCGCTGGCCCAAGGCATCAGCGGCTATCGCGTGCGCGATCAGCAGGTCGAAATGGCCGAGCGTATCGCCGCCGCCATCAACAGCTGCTCGGTCTTCATCGCCGAAGCGGGTACCGGCACGGGCAAAACCTTTGCCTATCTGGTGCCGGCCCTGCGCTCGGGCGGCAAGGTGATTGTCTCGACCGGTACCAAGACGCTGCAGGACCAGCTTTTCAACAAGGACCTGCCGATGGTCCGCGATGCGCTGAAGGCGCCGGTCAAGATCGCCTTGCTCAAGGGACGGGCCAATTACGTTTGTCCCTACCATCTCGAACGCTCGCTGGCCGACGGCCGCTTCCTGACCCGCGAAGATGCTGCCGACGCCCGCCGCATCTCGGTCTTCGCCAAGGTGACGCATACCGGCGACAAGGCGGAATGCCTGGAAGTCTCGGAAAACTCGCCGGTCTGGAATCACGTCACCTCGACCCGCGAAAACTGCCTCGGCCAGGACTGCCCGGATTACAAGGACTGCTTTGTGATGTTGGCGCGGCGCGAGGCGATGGCGGCCGATCTGGTGGTGGTCAATCACCACCTGTTCTTCGCCGACGTGATGCTGCGTGACGAAGGTATGGCCGAACTGCTGCCGGCCTGCAACACGGTGATCTTCGACGAGGCACACCAGTTGCCGGAAGTGGCGACGCTGTTCTTCGGCGATACTGTATCGACGGCGCAGATCCTCGATCTGGCCCGCGATGCCCGTTCCGAAGGGCTGACCAATGCCCGCGATTGTCTTGAACTGCAGTCCGGCGCCCGGGAAATGGAAAAAATTGCCAAGGACCTGCGGTTGGCCGTCGGTCTCGATGCCGGGCGTTTCTCCTATGGCCAGCTGCTCGAAAAGCCCGAATTTGCCCCGGCCTTGAAGGAACTGGAAGAGGAGGTAACGAAGTTTGCCGCCATTCTGGAAACCCAGGCCGAGCGCGCCGAGGGACTTGAGAAATGCTGGCAGCGGGCGGTCGAACTGGTGCAGCGGCTTGGTCAGTGGCAGAAAGTCAGTGATGACGGTTATGTGCGCTGGGCCGAAGCCTTCACCCATTCGCTGCAGCTGAATTCGACGCCGCTCGATGTCGCGGAGATTTTCCGCAAGCAGATGGGTGGCCATCCGCGCGCCTGGATCTTTACCTCGGCGACGCTCGCCGTGCAGGGCAAGTTTCACCATTACTGCGCCGAACTCGGTCTTGGCGAGCCGGAATCCGCCTGCTGGCAAAGTCCCTTCGATTATGGCCGGCAGGCCTTGCTCTACGCGCCGCTCGGCATGCCGGAACCGAACTCCTACGGCTACACCGACGCCGTCGTCGATGCCGCCTTCCCGGCGGTGGTGGCGGCCGGCGGCGGGGCTTTCTTCCTGTGCACCAGCTTGCGCGCCATGCGCCGGACGCATGAGCTGATCAAGGCGCGGCTGGAAGACGAAGGCCACGACATGCCGCTGCTGATGCAGGGCGAGGGCAGCAAGAACGATCTGCTGCAACGCTTCCGCCACCTCGGCAACGCCATCCTGGTCGGCAGCCAGAGCTTCTGGGAAGGCGTCGATGTGCGCGGTGAAGCCTTGTCGCTGGTCGTCATCGACAAGATCCCCTTCGCGCCGCCTGACGATCCGGTACTCTCGGCGCGCATCGAGCAAATGCGGCAGCAGGGGCGCAACGCCTTCATGGAATACCAGTTGCCGCGTGCCGTGATCAACGTCAAGCAGGGGGCCGGCCGGCTGATTCGCGATGAAACCGATACCGGGGTGCTGATGATTTGCGATCCACGACTTTTATCAAAGCCTTACGGCCGCCGGGTCTGGCAAAGTCTGCCCCCGATGAAGCGGACCAAGGAGCTTTCCGAAGTGATCAATTTCTTTGCCAGCAGGAACCGTGATGTTTGACCGGCAGGCCTTGAAGGCGGCGCTGGAGGAGGGGGCTCCGCTGGATTTCGAAAGCCTGTCCAGTTCGCACCCGTCGTTGTTCTCGCCGGCTGAACTGCATATCGCCCCGGCGACGCTGCAGGCGATGGCCGATCTGGTCGCCGCCATCGAATCGGTGATTGCCCTACCGGCCTACCAGCAACGGGTGCTGGCCTGGGCGCCGGCCAGCGCGCAGAAGCCAGTGGCGGCGCGCAGCGTCTTTTTCGGCTATGACTTTCATCTGGCCGAGAGCGGCCCGCGGCTGATCGAAATAAACACCAATGCCGGCGGCGGGATGTTGAACAGCCGACTGTTGATGGCCCACGGCGAGACCGAAGCGGCGCGCCGCGTCGAGCAGGCCTTTGTCGCGATGTTCCGCGAGGAATGGCGGCTGATGCGTGGTGCGGCGCCGCTTAAGCGCATCGCCATCGTTGACGAAAATCCGGACCGGCAATATCTGGCACCGGAATTCGAACTGTTCCGTCAGTTGTTCGAGGCCAACGGCATTGCGGCGGTGATCGCCGACCCAGGTGAGTTCACCCGCGACGGCAATCGGCTGCTCTACCGCGGCGAAGTCGTAGACTTGATCTACAACCGGCTGACCGATTTTTCGCTCGATGCCGCGGCCAATGCCGATATCCAGGCCGTTTTCGCCGCCGATGGCGTGGTCGTCACGCCGCATCCGCGCGCCCACGCCCTCTATGCCGACAAACGCAACCTGGTGCTGCTGTCCGACGAGGCCACGCTGATCGAGCTCGACGTGCCGGCAGCGACCCGGCGCACCTTGCTGGCCGGCATCCCGCGCACGGTTGCGGTCGGCACGGCGGAGGGCGAGCGCTTCTGGGCCGAGCGTAAACGCTGGTTCTTCAAGCCGGCTGCCGGTTTCGGCAGTCGTGCCGCCTACCGTGGCGACAAACTGACCAAGCGTGTCTTCGAAGAAATCTGCCAGGGCGGTTACATCGCCCAGCAAATTGTCCCGCCATCCGAGCACGCGGTGCTGGTCGAGGACGAAATGCAGTTGATGAAGGCCGATATTCGCGCCTTTGTCTATCAGGCCGAGGTGCAATTGTTCGTGGCTCGTCTATACCAGGGCCAGACGACCAATTTCCGGACGCCGGGCGGTGGTTTCGCGCCGGTTTTCCCGGCTTAAGCGGGTAAAATCCGGCCATGAAAGTTTTTGGTATTGCCGGCTATTCCGGCTCCGGCAAGACGACTTTGCTGGAAAAATTGATTCCCCAACTCACCGCCCGCGGCATCAAGGTCGCGGTGATCAAACATGCCCATCACGGCTTCGATATCGACCGGCCGGGAAAGGACTCCTACCGCCACCGCGAAGCGGGTGCCCACGAAGTGCTGTTGTCCTGCAACGACCGCTGGGCCTTGATGCACGAGCGCCGCAGCGAAGGCGAGGTGACCCTCGACGAGCTGATCGGCCGCCTGTCGCCCTGCGATCTGGTGCTGATCGAAGGCTTCAAGCAGGAACCGGTGCCCAAGCTGGAAGTCTACCGCCCGGAGAACGGCAAGCCGCCGCTCTTTCCGGAGCGCAGCGATATCGTCGCGCTGGCCACCGATGCCGACATTGTCACCTCCTTGCCGAAACTGCCGCTGAACGACATGGCGGCGATTGCCACTTTTATTATCGATACCCTCCAATTGTCGGAGCGCCCATGCTGACCTTTGAACAAGCCCTGGAAAAACTGCTCGCCGCTGCCCTGCCGGTCGAAGAGGTCCGCTCGCTACCGCTGACCGCCGCCGCCGGCCGCGTCCTGGCCGCTGCCCAGCAGTCCACCGTGGCCGTTCCGCCGCTCGACAATTCGGCGATGGATGGTTACGCCGTGCGGATTGCCGACCTGTCGGCAGCCGGCGTCTGTCTGCCGGTCAGCCAGCGGATTCCGGCGGGCACGGTCGGTACCGCGCTGCAACCCGGTACCGCCGCCCGGATCTTTACCGGCGCCCCGGTGCCGGCCGGGGCCGACGCCGTGGTCATGCAGGAGCTCTGCGCGCATGGCGAAAACGGTGTCGTCATCAACCATCAGCCGCGTCTGGGCGAAAACATTCGCCGGGCCGGCGAAGACATCGCGCTCGGCGCCGACATCCTGACGTCGGGCAGCAAGCTGCGGCCGCAGGACATTGCCCTCGCCGCATCGGCCGGGCTGCCCGAGTTGCCGGTCTATCGCCGGGTCCGTGTCGGCGTCTTCTTTACCGGCAACGAACTGGTCCAGCCCGGCGATCCTTTGCCGCCGGGCGCCATCTACAATTCCAACCGCTACGCGTTGCGCGCCCTGCTCGAAGGGCTGGGCTGCGAAGTGCGCGATCTCGGCACCGTGCCGGACAATCTGGCATCGACCCGCGAAGCCCTGCGCAAGGCGGCCGCCGACAATGACCTGATCGTCACCAGCGGCGGCGTTTCGGTCGGCGAGGAAGATCACGTCAAGCCGGCGGTCGAAGCGGAAGGCCGGATCGACATGTGGAAGCTTGCCATCAAGCCGGGCAAGCCGCTGGCTTTCGGCGAAGTCCGCCGGCCCGGCGGCAAGGCCTGGTTCATCGGCCTGCCGGGCAATCCGGTGTCGGCCATCGTCACTTTCCTGATCATGGTTCGCCCCTTCGTGCTGCGTTTGCAGGGGGTGAGCGATGTCACGCCGCGCTCCTTCAGCCTGCGCGCCGATTTCGCCTGGCTGCGGCCGGATGTCCGTGCCGAATTCCTGCGGGCCCGGATGAACGACAAGGGCGGCGTCGAGCTCTACCCGAATCAGGGCGCCGGCGTCCTCACCTCGCTGTGCTGGGGCGATGGCCTGGTGTTCAACAAGCCGGGGCTGGCCATCAACCAGGGTGACAGCGTGTGCTTCGTGCCCTACGCGGAGTTGCTGTCGTGAGCGTCAAAATTCTCTATTTCGCGAGTCTCAAGGAGGCGCTCGGCATGGCCGGCGAATCCGTCGAGCTGCCGGCCGGCGTGGCTACCGTCGGCGCCTTGCGCGATTGGCTGGTCGGCCGCGGTCGGGAAAAACTGGCGAGCGCCAAAAATCTGCGCTGCGCTGTCAATCAGGATATGGCCGGGCTCGATGCACCGGTCAGGGAGGGCGACGAGATCGCCTTCTTTCCGCCGGTTACCGGCGGTTAATTAGGAAATACAATGTCTATTCAATGGTTCCCCGGGCATATGACCCAGGCCCGCAAGAAGGCCGGCGAGACGCTGGCCATGGCCGACGTCGTGGTCGAGGTGCTCGATGCCCGCCTGCCGCAGGCGAGCAGTAATCCGATGATTCACGAGCTGCGCGCCTTCCGCCAGCGCCCCTGCCTGAAGCTGCTGAACAAGGCCGACATGGCCGATCCGGTGGCGACCAAGGCCTGGCTCGACTATTTCGCCAAGCAGCCGGGGGTGATGGCGGTGGCCATTTCCTGCAAGAAGGCCAGCGACGTGGCGCGCATTCCGGGGCTGGCGCAGAAGCTGGCGCCGCATCGCTGCGATGCGATCAAGCCGCTGCGCCTGATGATCATGGGCATTCCCAACGTCGGCAAATCGACGCTGATGAACGCGCTGGTCAAGAAGCGGGTAGCGGCGGTCGGCGACCAGCCGGCGGTGACCAAGAGCCAGCAGCGCATCGACATCAGCTCGCGGCTGACGATCTACGACACGCCGGGCATGCTCTGGCCACGCATTGCCCATCCGATCGACGGTCTGATGCTGGCGGCCAGCCACGCGGTCGGCGTCAATGCCTACATCGATGAAGAAGTCGCGACTTTTCTCGCCGACTTCCTGGTCGAGCACTACCCGGCCATGCTCAGCGCCCGCTATGGCTTTGCCACCGACGGGCTGGATGGCGTCGCGGTTATCGCAGCCGTCGCCAAGAAGCGCGGCTGCCTGATGAAAGGGCGGGGCGGCGAACTGGATCTGGAAAAAGCGGCCGGCATTCTGCTCACCGACTACCGGACCGGCGCCATCGGCCGGATCAGCCTGGAAACGCCGGCACTGCGCGAAGCCCGCGCCGAGCAACTGGCCAAGGCGGCAGTGGTCGTCGATACCCCGGAAGACTGAAAGTGGCCAGGGACGAGCAATTCGAGCAGGGCTTGCGGATGCGCAAGCAGGTGATGGGCGAGGCTTTTGTCGACCAGGCTTTCGCCAATGTCGATGCCTTCACCGCGCCCTTGCAGGAGTTCGTCACCCGCAATGCCTGGGGCACCACCTGGTGCCGTGAAGGCCTTGATCTGAAGACGCGCAGCCTGCTGACGCTGTCGATGCTGACGGCACTCGGCCGGGCGCACGAGATCAAGGGCCACGTGCGCGGCGCGATCAACAACGGGGCGACGCCGCAGGAAATCCAGGAAGTGCTGCTGCATGCCGCCATTTACTGCGGCATGCCCTTGGCTATCGACGCCTTCCGTTCGGCGCATGAAGTGCTCAAGGATATGGGCCAGCTCGCCGAGTAAGGCCTTGGCCGGCCTCGGCCGGCCGTTCCTTAAACCCGCAGCAGGGCGATTTTCAGCGGCGGCTGGCCGTCGTGGCTGGGGAAATCTTCTTCCGGCGTGATCCATTCCAGTTCGCGGATGGTCCGGCCGGCTTTGGTCGCGCAGCGTTGCAGTTGATCGGCCCAGACCTCGCGCGAGATTTGTGCGGCGTTGTTGCAGCAGATCAGCGTGCCGCCTTCGGCCGTGCATTGCAGCGCCAGCTTCATCAGCGCCGCGTAGTCGTTGATGATGTCGACCACCCCGAAGGCGCTTTTGGCGTAGCGCGGCGGATCGAGGAACACCAGATCGAAGGCGTGCGGCTGGAGTTTCGGGAAGGCCGGCATTTTCTTGCCGCGCACCATCGCCGCCTGGCCGAGTCCGGCCAGCTGGCGCATCGCGGCAAAGGCATCGCTCTGCACGAAACGCAGGCGGATCGGCAGGTCGTTCAGGCGGGCATTGTCCTTGCCGACCTTGATGTTGGATTCGGAAAAATCGACATTCACGACATGCGTGGCACCGGCCTTGGCCGCCACCACACCAGCGCCGCAGGTATAGGCAAACAAGTTGAGCACTGATTTGCCGGCGGCTTCCTGCATGATCCGTCGCCGCCCGGCGCGCATGTCGAGGAAGAGCCAAGGATCCTGACCGGCGTGGCGGGCCTGGACCAGGTAACGGACACCCATTTCGTGAAATTCACGTGGCTTGTGGGCTTCGACCAGCACCTCGGCCGGCAGCGGATTGCAGATGCGCGAGTTGGCGTGGCTGCGGTCGTTATAGACGGCGACCAGGCCGGGCAGGGCGGCGGCGTAGAAGTTCTCGATTTCGACGCGATCGTGGCCATCAATCGCTTCGTGGAAAGTCTGGGTCAGCAGCAGGTCGCCGTAGCGGTCGATAGTCAGGCCGGGGCGGCCTTCCGTACTGCCGTTGAACAGCCGGTAGCCATTGGTATCTTCGGCCTGCAGACGTTCGATGAGCGGCTGGCGGGCGATGAAGGCCGCTTCCAGCAAAGAGGTAAGGCTTGCTTCGGGCATGATGATTTCCGGTGATTTGCAGCCATCAGTGCAGTCAGTGCTGCCGGAAAGCCGAGAAGCCGGGCATTCTACCGGAGCTTGCCGGCCCCGTCCGGTTTGTTGAGGACCGGCCAGATGCGCCAGTGCCCGCAGGCCGAGCGGGCACGCCGCTCGGAGTCGTGCCAGCCGCCATCCAGACAAAGGCCGCTGACGGTTTCCGCTTCGATATCGACCGTACCCGGTTGTGCGCCGGGCTGGCGCGCGCCTTGCCAGCAGGCACAACTGGCGCAGCGCTGGCGGTCGACGGCTTGGCTCAGCAAGTTTTCGCCGAGCGGCAAGCCGCGATGCTTTGGCTGGCCGGCACCACCGGAGCGCCACTGGCGATCCAGCCCTTGATGCCCGCTTTGACGTTGTAAACCGTGGCGTAGCCAGCCTGTTGCGACAGGAACTGGCTGACCGCCTTGGTCCGGTTGCCGGTGCGGCAGATGACGATGACCGGCTCGTTCGGCTTGGCGATCGGCGCGACCTTTTCCAGCCAGGCCGGGGCGTTGTGGCGGCCGCGTTCGTCGAAGAAGGTGAGCAGCGCGCTGCCGCCGACGATGCCGGTTTCCTCCCACTCCGATTGCAGGCGAATATCGATCACCGGCACACCATCCTTCAGTAGTCTGGCGAGCTCGGCATTGTCGATGTCGATGACTTCGGCGTGCGCAAGCAGCGAGGCAAGGCCGAGGCAACAGGTCAGGATCAGGCGGCGCATGGCAGACTCCGAAGGATTAGAGAACGCTGATTATAGAGCCGGATCAACGGCTTGGTCGGCGATGCTTGAGCGGGCAGCGAATAGCGTCAATCCTGGCCTTCTTCGAGGCGGTCGGCATGGGATAATCGCCGCTTTTTCGAGGACGGGCATGGCTATTAAATCCACCATCTTCAAGGTCGATCTGCAGGTGGCCGACCTTGATCGCGGGCACTTTGCCGACTACGCATTGACCGTCGCTCGCCATCCCTCGGAAACCGACGAGCGGATGATGGTGCGCCTGCTCGCCTTTGCCCTTTACGCCGGTCAGGACCTGCGCTTCGGCAAGGGTATTTCGACCGACGAAGAGCCGGCGCTGTGGGAGGTCGATCCGGCCGGTGTCATCCGCTTGTGGATCGAGGTCGGCCTGCCCGACGAAACGCGCATCCGCAAGGCTTCGCACAAGGCCGACCGGGCCGTCTTGCTGACCTATGGCGGGCGGGCGGTCGACATGTGGTGGAAGGCGAATGCCGATGCCCTGAAGCGCTTCGACAATCTGCAAGTCTGGCAGCTGTCGAGCGAGGAAGGGGCGGCGCTGGCCGGCCTGGCGCAACGCAACATGAAGCTGGCGTGCACTGTCCAGGAAGGGACGATTTATTTTGACGGGCTGGAGCTGAAACCGGTCAGGCTTCAGTGACGAATCAGGTTCCACACCAGTTCGGCGCCGGAGGCGATCAGGTCGCCCACGTCGAGAGTGTCCAGCGTATCGGCCTGGCGTTCGCGCTGGTAGCGTGAGCGCTCCTTCTCGCGCATGACGATGGCGTCGCCCAGCGCTTCGACGTCGGGCGTCGTGCGTTTGACTTCGGCCTGCTGATAGCGGGCCAGCGCCTGCTCGACGGCTGCCGGGTCGAGGATGGCAATCGGCGAGCGGCAATGGCCGCAGGCGTGCTCCTGGCGGATGTCGACCGGGGCGCCGCAGCCGGTACAGCGCACGATGCCGATCTTGGCGCTCAGCGCATCGATTTCCGCGGCGCTCAATTGCCGGACAAAGCCCTTTTCGATCATGAACTGGGCAAAGGTGGTGAACCGGCCGTGTTTCTGCAGGCAGCGGTGGTAATTGAAATGGCCGCCCTTGGCGACATCCAGGCCATGCAGCAGGCGCTCGTTGCAGCGCGGGCAATGCAACGGCTCACTGAGCGGCAGGCGCGGCTCGTCGCGGTGCTGGTGGATCAGCTTGAACAGCTCGATGATGCCGCCCGGCGTAATCTGCACGCTCTCGAAGTCGTCGAACCAGATGCCCTGGCAGGCGAAGCAGAAGTCGAGCTCGACTTCGCCGTACAACTGGCGCGCGAAGATTTTCTGCACCATTGGCTGCCGACAGGACGGGCAGTGGGCCGGCGGATTCATGCCGGGCGGATGGTGCCGAGGTTGAGTTTGACGCCCTTTTTCATCTTGCCGATAACGTGCATTTCGCAGGCCTTGCAGTCGAATTTCAGGATCAGTTTTTCGTTGCCGTTGACCAGTGTCATCGGGTCGGGCTTCAGGTGCTTCACTTCCTTCGGACAGAGATTGAAACTGTAACGCAGGCAGTGGCGGGTGATCATCAGCGAGACCATGCCTTTTTCCTGGTTGGCCTCGTAGGCATCGGCAATCAGTTTGACGCCGTGTTTCTCGTAAAACTGGCGGGCCTTGGCGTTGAAGACGTTGCCGAGGTAAGTCAGTTCGTCCTGCGGGTAGGTGACCGGGTTGGCTGCCGGCGTGGCGCGCGGCGGCCGCGGGTGGGCGGCCAGGCGGGCCGCCTCCAGCTGCTCGGTGGCTTCCCGGCGCAGCGCGTTGATCGCCCCGGTGGGCAGGAACCAGGCTTGCGACAACTGCAGTTCGGGTAATGCGGCGACGAACATC
Source organism: Dechloromonas denitrificans (assembly GCF_020510685.1). Classification (NCBI taxonomy): domain Bacteria; kingdom Pseudomonadati; phylum Pseudomonadota; class Betaproteobacteria; order Rhodocyclales; family Azonexaceae; genus Dechloromonas; species Dechloromonas denitrificans. Next base: position 2,737,405 of record NZ_CP075185.1, on the reverse strand, counting down.
GTGTTGCCGAACTTGGCCAGTTGTTCGCTCAGACCGGCGACGGCGCGTTCGGCGTTCTTGGCGGCTTCCTTGGCGTGTGGCAGGTCTACCGTGACGCTGATGCCATCTTCGTCGCGCAGGGTCAGCGCAAAACCGTCGGCGGTTTCGGCAAACACCGGCTGCACCGAGACGTGGCGCTCGGCCGATTCCTTTTCCAAGGCCCGTTCGAAATGCTGGTCGTGATTGCGGAACAAGGTCGCGCCTTCGGTCAGCTCGGCCGGGACTTCGACCGGGAAGAGCTTGTTGCCTTCGACGCGATTGATCCGCACGCCGACGACCTCGCCATGGGCATCGTAGAAGCAGACGCCATCGCCATTGTTGAAATCGATCTCGGCATTGACGGTGAAATGGCCGGGGCCGATCGCGACGACTTCGCCGATCGGTTCGCCGACAAAACTTGGCGAGTCGAAGGCGCCGATGTCGTCCTGCCGGTCATTGGCAAAATAATCAGTGTAGCCGCGGTTGTAGGTCTTTTCCGGATGGGGCGTGAAGGTGTAGGTGCTGCGCCCCGAGGAAGCGCGGCGGAATTCCGGGTGTTGGGCGATGACGGCATCGAGCAGCGAGCGATAGTGCGCGGTGATGTTCTTGACGTAGCTGAGGTCTTTCAGGCGCCCTTCGATCTTGAACGAACTGACCCCGGCCTGGGCCAGCGCCAGGATGTTGGCGCTCTGGTTGTTGTCCTTCATCGACAGCAGGTGCTGGTTCTCGGTGATCACCTTGCCCTTGTCGTCGACCAGCGTGTAGGGCAGGCGACAGGCCTGCGAGCATTCGCCGCGATTGGCGCTGCGTCCGGTATGGGCGTGGCTGATGAAGCACTGGCCGCTGTAGGCGACACAGAGCGCGCCATGGACGAAATATTCGAGGGCGAGCGTTGTCTCGGCGGCGACCTTCTCGACTTCCTTGATGGTCATCTCGCGCGCCAGCACCACCTGCGAGAAGCCGGCATCTTCAAGGAATCTGACCTTGGCCGGGTTGCGGTTGTCGGTCTGCGTGCTGGCGTGCAGCTGGATCGGCGGCAGATCCAGTTCCAGCAGACCCATGTCCTGAATGATCAGGGCATCGGCGCCGGCCTGGTAAATCTGCCAGGCGAGTTGGCGGGCTTCTTCCAGCTCGTCGTCGCGCAGGATGGTGTTCAGGGCGACGAACACCTTGGCGTGGTAGCGGTGGGCGAAGGCGCACAGGCGTTCGATGTCGGCGAGCGTATTGCCGGCGCCGTAGCGGGCGCCGAAAGCCGGGCCGCCGATATAGACGGCGTCGGCGCCGTGCTTGATGGCTTCAATGCCGAAATCGGCGTTCTTGGCCGGGGCGAGCAGTTCGAGCGGGTGTTGGATGCGGGTCATGGGTGACTTAGTAGGTGAAGCGCGCCGCAAGTTCCTCGATATTGAACTCGCGCAGGATGGCTTCGGCCCGCTCGCGGGCGATCGTCTGACGTCCCTTCTTGGCGGCTGCCTTCGAGGCGATGATCAGCTCGTTCTTCATCGAGTGCTCCCAACCGACCAGTTCGGTGACCGTCACGTCGTAACCATGCGACTCGAGCAGAAGGCAACGCAGCACGTTGGTCAGGTGGCTGCCCAGCTCGCGGGTATGGATCGGGTGTCGCCAAAGTTCGGACAGCGGTTTTTGGGCCAGTGCGTCGTTCTTTCCGGCCCGCATCGCAGCGGCGACTTCGGCCTGGCAGCAAGGGACGAGGACGACATGGCGGGCTTCCTTGGTCAGCGCAAAACGGATCGCGTCGTCGGTCGCCGTGTTGCAGGCGTGTAGCGCGGTGACGACATCCACTCGGGCCGGCAGCTCCGGCGAGGTTAGCGAATCCTCGACCGTGCAGGCGAGGAAGCGCATGCGCTCAAAGCCAAGCCGGGCGGCCAGTGCGCGGGATTTGTCGACGAGCTCCGGGCGGCTTTCGATACCGATGATGTCACCGATGGCCCGGTTCTTGATACACAGATCGTAAAGGATGAAACCGAGATAGGACTTGCCGGCGCCATGGTCGACCAGCGTCTCGGCTTCCGCCAGCAGCGGTTCGATGAACTGGACCAGGTGATACACCTGCTTCAGCTTGCGGCGGGTGTCCTGATTGAGTTTGCCGTCGCGGGTCAGGATGTGCAGTTCCTTGAGCAGTTCTATCGACTGCCCGGGACGGATTTCCGGAATCTCGGCGGGAATGTTTTGCTTTTTCATGGGGCGTGATTATCGCATTCAAACTTCTATGACTTTCGTGTCAACCGAATTGAAATCCCCTCGTTATTAGGCTCATGGTGATCCAACACCGCACTTCAAACGGAGAAATAAATGGGCAGTCTGAGCACAGAGTCTTTCGAACAATTCCTGGATTCCTTGAAGAAAGCCGGCATCACGATTTCCAACGAAATCGAACTGCGCGAGCGGCTGGCTGAAGCTCAACGCTGGCGTTATGCCTTCCAGACACTGGCTGCCAATGGCAAGACCATCGGTATCAGTTTCGAAGATCATTCCGCCGGTGGCAACGAAGCCGAGATCGATCGCACTTTCAACGAATTCCAGTTTTCCGAAAAGACCAAGGCAGTCTTTTCCGCCAACCTGAAGCACTAAAAAGTTTACCGCGCCTCGCGCTACAGCGGGGCACAAGAAAGAACGGGCGCCAAATGGCGCCCGTTTTGCATGGCTTTAGCGGGTAATCGGCTTGTAGCGGATGCGCTTTGGCTTGGCACCTTCTTCGCCGAGGCGCTTCTTCTTGTCTTCCTCGTATTCCTGGAAGTTGCCGGTAAAGAAATTCCACTGCGAATCGCCTTCGGCCGCCAGGATGTGCGTACAGATCCGGTCGAGGAACCAGCGATCGTGCGAAATGACCATCGCACAGCCGGGGAACTCGAGCAGGGCGTCTTCCAGGGCGCGCAGGGTTTCGACGTCGAGGTCGTTGGACGGCTCGTCAAGCAGCAGGACGTTGCCGCCGGTCATCAGCGTCTTGGCCAGGTGCAACCGGCCACGTTCGCCGCCGGACAGATTGCCGACCAGCTTGCCTTGATCGCCGCCCTTGAAGTTGAAGCGGCCGATATAGGCGCGGCTCGGCATTTCGAATTTGCCGATCTGCAGGATGTCGCTGCCCTGGGCCAGTTCGTCGAACACCGTCTTGTTGCCGTCGAGGCAGTCGCGCGACTGGTCGACATAAGCCATCTTGACCGTGGGTCCGATGACGACTTCGCCGGCATCCGGCTGTTGCTGGTCGGTGATCATCTTGAATAGCGTCGATTTACCGGCGCCGTTCGGGCCGATGATGCCGACGATGGCGCCGGCCGGGATGTTGAAGCTGACGTTGTCCATCAGCAGCTTGTCGCCGAATGACTTGGTGACGCCGTTGAATTCGATGACCTTGTCGCCCAGACGCTCGCCGACCGGAATGAAGATTTCCTGGGTTTCGTTGCGCTTCTGGTATTCCTGGCTGGACAGTTCCTCGAAGCGGGCGAGACGCGACTTGGACTTGGCCTGACGCGCCTTTGGGTTGCTGCGCACCCATTCCAGTTCCTGCTTCATCGCCTTCATGTGGGCGTCGATCTGCTTGTTTTCGGTCTCCAGGCGGGCTTCCTTCTGCTCCAGCCAGGACGAGTAATTGCCCTTGTACGGGATGCCGTGACCGCGGTCGAGTTCGAGAATCCATTCTGCGGCGTTGTCGAGGAAGTAGCGGTCGTGGGTGACGGCGACCACGGTGCCCGGGAAGCGGACGAGGAATTGCTCCAGCCATTCGACCGATTCGGCGTCGAGGTGGTTGGTCGGTTCGTCGAGCAGCAGCATGTCCGGCTTGGCGAGCAGCAGCTTGCACAGCGCGACGCGGCGCTTTTCACCGCCCGACAGGTTGCCGATCACGGCCTCCCAGGGCGGCAGGCGCAGTGCGTCGGCGGCCAGTTCCATCTGGTTACCGGTGTCGGCGCCAGCGGTGGCGATGATCGCTTCGAGGCGGGCCTGTTCTTCGGCCAGCTTGTCGAAATCGGCTTCCGGGTCGGCGTAGGCGGCATAAACCTCGTCGAGCTTGGCTTGGGCCTGCATCACTTCGCCGAGCGCCGATTCGACTTCTTCCTTGACGGTCTTGGCTGGGTCGAGCTGTGGTTCCTGCGGCAGGTAGCCGATCGAGACGCCGGCCAGATGCTGGACTTCACCGTCGTATTCCTTGTCCACGCCGGCCATGATCTTCAGGACGGTCGACTTGCCGGAGCCATTCAGGCCGAGCAGGCCGATCTTGGCACCCGGGAAGAAGGAAAGGGAAATATCCTTGATGATCTGCCGCTTGGGCGGCACGATCTTGCTGACGCGCAGCATCGACATTACATATTGGGCCATGGGTCCGTCTGGGGGCGTTGAAAGACCGCCAGTTTACCCAAGAAGCCGCTGCCCGAACACCATTCTGCAGCGGCGCGGCAATTTGCTTGGCCGCAGGCGGTTTAGGCGGCCTTTGCGGCGGCGAATGATTCGGGGATCGTGTGCTGCAGGTTGCGATGAAGCAGGATGGCCGGCGCTTCAACTCGCGGGCAAATGCGCAATGGCCCGATGCGCGAGAAGCCCCATTCGCGCTGGTAATAGCGGCTATGCCGCGGATTGACTTCGACGACCGCGTCGCTCGCGTCGAAGTGCGAACGTGACAGCAAGTACGCGGTGTGGAAAAGTTTCTGCAGAAGGGCCGGCGAACTGAATTCCGGATCGGTAGCCAGCCGGGAGTATTCGCAAATCCGCAGCTGCTTTGCGCGTAGCGCGGCAATTTCGTCCCTGTACAGCGTTTCGCAAAGAAGCTCCGTACCGTTGTCGGGCGACAGGGTCAGGGTTGCGGCCAGTTCATCATCCTGCCAGGCGGCAATCGTGATCCGCTCGGCGTGACCCGGCGACGGCGCGAGGGGTTCGGCACGATAGCCGCGCCAGGCATACATGCGGCGAACGAGCAGGTCAGAGGCAAGTCTTTCCTCGGTGCTGCTGACCCGGCGAACGACCAGTCCCGCCGAGCGGAGCCGCGTCGTTGACGACAATGTCGCTATAACGGGAGCTTGCTTGCCGGCAGTGTAATGGAGTGATGCACTTTGCATGGCACGGATTCTATGTCGGGAGGTGAGTTGATTCAACCAGCAACTGCGTTGAGGGTTGGCACAAAGTCGCTGACTGGGCGAGGCGGAGTACGATTTTCTGCCGAGATGGCGTTGATATCGCCACATAGTTCACCGCCTTCGTCGATGACCAGCTTGCCGTAACGGATCTTGCCGCTGACCCGGCCGGTGGCGTGAATGATCAGTTGGGAGCGGGCGGTTAGTTCGCCTTCGAAGGCGCCATGAATCTCGGCGATATCGATACTGACTTTACCGGCAAACGAGCCCTGGTCGGCAATCCGGATGACACGGCTATCCATGGTCGCTTCGACGCGACCTTCGACGACCAGCGTATCGCAATCGAGAATTTCCGCCCCTTTCAGCTTGACGTCGGGACCGACGATCAGGCGGGCTCCCATGACGTTTTCGGGATTGCCGGCCGGCTCGACCTGCGGCGCTTTGCTGACGGCGGCCGGCTGCTTGGCTGCGGCTTCGAGTGCACTCTTCGTGGTGAGATCCGCATTGTTAACCGCCGCGTTGTTGCCGAGCACGGAACTGACATCCTTGCGGGTGATCAGGTCGTTACGATTGCCTAGGCTGGGTTTGTTGAACATGAAATTCCTCGCTGGAGTGGTTGGCATGATGAATCGTCGAGGGTCAAATGCGATAACCGTGCCATGAGGATTATTTCCATATAAAACATGTCGTTGCATGAGTTATCTAATTTGGGTTCTTTAATCCGACGGGGGATATGTCGCTGTTTGGCGACAGGTATTTTTCGCTTTTCCCGGAAAACCGGATAGGCTGTGACTGCAGCTTGTCGCAATTTGGCGACATGTTTTGTAAGTAATTGATTTTATGTTGTTAAGTTTGTTTTGTGTAGCTCAGGGTTAGTGGTTTTCTGTGCCGGCGTTACTCCTCGAGAAGGCGCCGCTGCGGTGTACACTTCAATTTTCAGGAAAACCTCTGGGATGAACCGAATTTCATTTCGTCTGGGCATGCTGATCGGCTTTGCCGTCATCGTTCTGCTCCTGGGCGGGGCTGCGTTGCGAAGTTGGCTGGTCGTCGAGCGTCTGGTCGCGCAGAGTCGAACGAGCAGCGAGCAGGCGATCCAGTTGACTGCGGCAATTCAGGAACTGGCGGAGCGCACCATCGATATCGAGCGGAGTGCCCGTCAATATCTGGTGCTCGACGACCCGGCTTTTCGCCAACGCTTTGACGAACATCTGGCGCTCTCTCTTGCCCTCGTCGACCGACTGGATACGCTGGCGGCAGAACCTTTGTCGCCTTTGCTCGGCGGTTGGCGGATGGTTTCCGAAGCGCTGAAGGGAGGACTCGAGAACCGGATCAGCAAGGGCGAGCTGGCGCCTTTGCTGGGCCGTCTGGTTGAGCTGAATGGATTGCTGAAACAGGCCGGGCAGCGCTGGATAGAGGCCGAGAAAACCCGCCTTCTCGAAGATCTGGAGGCGAACCGCCTGCATCTCGGGGGGCAGATTGCGCTTGCCCTGGCCGGCGCCTTTCTGGTCGCGCTGGTCATGGGCTGGTGGCTGGTCCGGCCGGTCCGGCAACTGGAGCAGGCGATCATCCGGCTTGGCGCCAATCGCTTCAATGAGACCATTACCGTTGGCGGGCCGGCTGACCTCCGGCAGCTCGGCGTACGCCTTGACTGGCTCAGGCAGCGCTTGTCCGAACTGGAAACGGACCGCGAAAGGACCTTGCGGCATGTCTCGCATGAGCTGAAAACACCGCTCACCGCGCTGAAGGAGGGGGTTGCGCTGCTTCGGGAAGAAGTGCCGGGGCCGTTGGCCGGCAATCAGCGCGAGGTCGTCGATATTCTTCAGCACAATGTCGTCAGCTTGCAGCAACAAATCGAGAGCCTGCTCAGCCTCAATGCCGCAGCATTCGAGGCGCGTCGGCTTCGCCTGGCGCGTGTCGACTTGCCGAAATTCATGGCCAGTGTCGTGCAACGTCGGGACTTTCATGCTCAATCGCGGCATTTGAAGGTGCTGGTCGAAGCACTCAAACTGGACAACGTAATGCTCGACGCCGAAAAAATGGCCGTGGTACTTGATAATCTGCTGTCGAATGCAATCGACTTCAGCCCCGAAGGTGGCGAGGTCCGGCTCGTGGTTACCCGCTCCGACGCCTGCCTGCATTTTGAATGCATCGACCAGGGGCCCGGTGTTGCCAGCGAGGACCGGCTGCGAATTTTCGATCCCTTCGTTCAGGGCCAGCGGCAGGCGCCGGCACAACGCCAGGGGAGCGGGGTAGGGCTTTCCATCGTTCGTGACCTCGTCCGTGCGATGGGCGGTAAGGTCTCACTGCTTCCCGCCGAGAAAGGCGCTCATTTTTGTGTGGAACTACCTGATGAACAGTAATTTCTGGCGCGACCGTTCGGCATGGTGGCCGAGCATTTCGGCGCTTGTCCTGAGCCTCTCGCTGGCCGCGTGCGCCGTTAGTCCTCCGGCACCGCGTCCGCTCCGTTTCGACGAGCCGGGAGCACTTCCCGTCCTTGCCTATTACCAATTGCTTTCCCGCATGACGCCAGCCGAACTGGCGCGGGAGCGCATGGTGCTGGCGGCGCTGCCGCCGAATCCCAATACCCAGCTCCGGATGGCCATGCTGTTTGGTCACCCCCGGGCCCCGCAGGATCTTGGCAAATCGCTCGGCTTGCTCGATCACTTGCTGAAATCCAGCGATCCGGCGGCCATCGGTCTGCAGCCGCTGGCCCGCATGCTGGCCGACAATTACAGCGAGCGCCAGAAACTGGAAGGGCAGGTCGACCGTCAGACTCAGCAGTTCAAGGAAAGCCAGCGCAAGGCGGTCGAGTTGCAGGAAAAGCTCGATGGTCTGGCCGATATCGAACGCACCTTGCCGGCGCGTTCGCGCTCCGGCCGGTCGGCAGGAGCTGTCCGGTGAAGGCGGAATCGGAAATGGCCGGCGCCCATATTCTGGTCGTCGATGATGACGAGGATATTCTCCGCCTGCTCTCGATGCGTCTGCGGGCCCGTGGCTTTCGGGTGTCGGGGGCGGGTTCGGCCGAGGAGGCCTTGGCTCGCCTGGCGGTCGATCCGCCGCGTATCGTGATCAGCGATGTTCGTTTGCCGGGCCGTGACGGTCTGGCGCTGTACGAGGAAATCCGGGCGACGCGTCCCAGCTTGCCGGTCATCCTGCTGACGGCCCACGGCTCGATTCCGGACGCGGTCGATGCCACTTCGCGAGGGGTATTCGGCTATCTGACCAAGCCTTTCGACAGTCAGATACTGCTCGGAAAAATCGACCAGGCGCTGCAGCTGTCGGCCCCGGCCCTGCCGGTCGACGCGTCCGTCGGCAGCGGGGCCGGTAGTCGTTCCGAAGATTGGCAGGACGGTATCGTTTTTCGTAGCAGCCAGATGGCGGAGCTGATGGCTGAAGCGCGGATGGTTGCTGCTTCCGAAGCCAGTGTGCTGATCCGCGGCGAAAGCGGCACCGGCAAGGAGGTCCTGGCTCGGGCAATCCACCGCGCCAGTCCGCGCGGCAAGGGGCCTTTCATCGCCATCAATTGCGGCGCCATTCCCGAACAATTGCTGGAGTCCGAACTGTTCGGACACGTCAAAGGGGCCTTCACCGGTGCCGGCAACAACCGGGTCGGGCTGATTCAGGCGGCCAATGGCGGGACGCTGTTTCTCGATGAAATCGGTGACATGCCGCTCTCCCTGCAGGTCAAGTTGCTGCGCGTTCTTCAGGAGCGGGTCGTGCGACCGGTCGGGGCGACGCATTCCGAGCCTGTCGATGTCCGTCTGCTTTCAGCGACGCATCGCGATCTTGATGCCGCGATGGCGCAGGGACAGTTCCGGGAAGACCTGTATTACCGGCTCGACGTTGTGTCATTGACGCTGCCACGCCTGGAAGAGCGGCGCGAAGACATCCCGTTGCTGGCCGCCCATTTCGTCCAGCTCATTGCGGCCAAGTATGGCAAGTCGATTACCGGCTTTGCGCCGGATGCGCTCGAGGCACTGGCTACTGCGGCCTGGCCGGGCAACGTTCGGCAGCTCTACAATGTCGTCGAGCAAAGCTGCGCGCTGACATCGACACCGCTCATTCCGCTCTCGCTGGCGCAGCGCGCCCTGCGGGTGCCGGCCATGGAGGCGCTGAGCTATGCCGACGCGAAGCAGCGTTTCGAGCGCAACTATCTGGTTCAACTCCTCAAGCTGACCGATGGCAGTGTCGCCGATGCGGCCCGGATTGCCGACCGCAACCGTACCGAGTTCTACCGGCTGCTGCAAAAACACGATCTGACCCCGGCCATGTTTCGCAGCGATGGCGACGCTGTCGCCGAACGCTGATGGCTGGAAGCCCCATCGAGCCCTTGTGGTTGTCCGGATGGGCGAATCAATGTCGCCAGCCGGCGACGGAATCACCGTTATTGATTTTTGATTTTTCTGTAAGTAATTGATTAATTGTTTATAAGTAATCATGGCATGAACTTCGCGTTACTCCTGTCGTGTTGAATCTTTCTAGGAGTAAGCGATGATCAAACGTAGTCTTGTTCTGGCCGGCCTTGTGCTCGCCATCGTCCTGGGTAGTCTGGGCTTGACTGCCTTTGCCACCGACAATCCGCCAACTATCGCAGCCCTTGGGGCGGCCGGCGATGTGCTCGATTCGACGCTGCACGACAAGGTGGACACCTTGTTGCGCACGGATGTCGGGCTGGCCGGATCGCAGTTTCGCGTGAACGCCCGGACGGGGGTGGTCACCGTCGGCGGCACTGTTCCCGACGAGCATTCGTTGCGCCGGGCGCTCGATCTGGCCAGCGGGGTACGCGGCGTTCGCGAGGTGCGCAATGCGATGGAGATCGAATCCCCAAAATGATGCCGGGGGACGCTTCCCTGCCGTTCTGGATGGCCTTGCTCAGGCTGATTCCAGCGTTACCAGCAGCGCTCCCTCGTCAACTGTATCGCCCGCTGTGACATGCAGTTCAAGAACCCGGCCAGCGTAGGGGCTCGGAATGTCGAGCGCCACCTTGCCGGTTTCCAGAGTCAGGATATTGTCGTCACGTTCGATCAAGTCGCCGACATTGACCAGTGTCTCGAGAATAAATACGTTGCCACTGGCGCATGAGCCGCAGCTTTGCCAGCACTCGGGATACTTGGGCATGCGAATGGAGAGGGCGCTCATCAAATTTTTTCCGGGGAAACTGTTGCATTCTACGCTCGCATCCGTATAATGCGGCGCTCTTGCAGTGCGCCCGTAGCTCAGCTGGATAGAGTACTTGGCTACGAACCAAGGGGTCGGGCGTTCGAATCGCTCCGGGCGCACCAAAAGAAAAGCATTTAGGCCAATCTCTGATTGGCCTTTTTGCTTTTCTGGGGGCGGAATTGGGAAGCGTTTTCCCCCAAACTGTGCTTTCGCTTCTATTAGTCCGCCTCCATTCGTTGAGGCGGGGAGGGCGTTCGAGCGAATGTCTCTCTGCAGGCTGCAGTCGCCGCGCTCGGCGAGTGCGTCGCCTTATTTCACAATGGCCGTAATGATATCGATATCCCGCTCGGCAGGCTTCTTTTCGGCTTTGGCAGTGCGTGTGCCATCGGCAGTTGAGCGCTTTGCCGTGTTTCTTGACGATTTGGCTGAGCTGTTCGTTGTCTTCGGGTGTTGATCGGTAGCGACCGTTTTTTGTTTGCTGACCGGTGCGGGCGTATTTCCGGTTGGCTGTTCTCCCCGTGTTTTTTCCAGTTCCATCTGCATTGCCAGCAAGGCGCTCTGCTCGCTGGCCTTGTTTAATTTTCGCTCGCCTTGGTTTTCGCGGATTTCCGCAGTTCCTGGCGCGGCGGGGGGCGGTGCCAGATTGCTGGGCGCCGATGCGGCTGAGGCTGAGGATTCGGCTGTGCTGACTGCGGTCGCCACGGTGTCATTGGTCGCAGGGAGGTGCTGGCCCGATTGATTGGTCAGAAATAGCCCGATCGCACCGCCTGAGAGCAGGAGCAGGACAAGCATCCAGACAGTTTTATTGCCCTTGCTCGCGACGCGAGCGTTGTGGTGAATCGTTGCGTTCTGGGGGTCGAGGTCGCGCAGGATACTCATCGATTTGCTTTCATTCTGTTCCAGGCCGGAATTGTGCCGTGAGTTGGTCATGAAGATGCATCTGGAATTAAATTTTACTATAATATGCCGTTAGCAATACCATTCGGGTATTCATTTGTACTAAAATTGCTGGCCTTTTGATTTGTTCTGCTGTTTTTTATGTTCGCAAACAGGGTTCCATGTCAATTCTCATAAAGGTTTGCGCGTGATCTTGGCCACCAGTTTTGCCTATTTTTTACTTGTTTCGATTGGCGTCGTGCTGTTCGTTTTTCCAGGCTACCGGTCGCGTGTCGTGACTACGTTGTGGCTCGTCATCAGTAACGGATGGGCCCCCTTAGCCAACCTGGCACAAAGGTTTGGGCGATTCCTTCAGTTGATGTATTCGGGCGGGGAGCACCGCCTCGGCGGGTATGGGAGATTCATCGCGGCGCATCCGCTCCTGGTGGGGAGTGCCTTGCTGATGATCGTGGCCCCTTCATTGCTCGCCGTGCTGCTTCGCGGGCCGGCGGTTTTCGATTTTGCTGACGATGCAGGAATAACTGACCGGCAGATTGCCGTCCTGCTCGAGGGGGAACAACTGGTGCCGCCACCGCCGCTCCCCCCGGACGTCTTTACGACACGCGAGGTGGAGCAGGTGCGTCCGGATGTCGTCCATGCCAGTCGCAACTGGAATTTGATGGATCAGGAGTTCACCCAGCGTCTGCTGGTGGTGTTCAAGCTGATGAAGGAGCGCCACGGCTACGAGATGGTGCTGATCGAGGGCTATCGCAGTCCCGAACGGCAGGCCAAGTTGCTGGAGCAAGGAGGTCATGTGACGCAGGTCGGGGCCAACATGAGCTATCACCAGCACGGTTTGGCTGCCGATTCTGCTTTTTTCAGGGACGGCAAAGTGGTCATTTCCGAGCGCGATCCATGGGCGATGCGTGGCTATGAACTCTATGGCCAGGTTGCCGAGCAGGTCGGGCTGACCTGGGGGGGGCGGTGGAAGATGCAGGATTACGGGCATGTTGAGCTGCGCCGCAAGGGCGTTCTCGGGCGGCCTGCCCAATAGCTGTCCGTTGGCCGGACATTCGCGACCTAGTCGGAGTAATAAATGACCAGACCTTTTATTCTTTTGGGCGACAAGACCGATCACGGCGGTGTTGTTATCTCGGCCTCCGAGTCGAGCGACTGCGATGGCAAGGGGATTGCCCGCATCGGCGATCGGGTTACCTGCCCGAAAAAAGGCCACGGTAGTGTTACGACAATTGTCACGGGTGATGCCACTGCGCTCATCGATGGCCGCCCGGCGGCCCGCCATGGCGACAAAACCGCCTGCGGGGCGACCTTGATCGCCAGCCAGTCGCTGACGACCGACTGACGAATAGCAACTCACCACTATGCGCTCTTCGCTATTCAGAATACTTGGCGGCAGCCTGCTGACTTTTGCCATTGTTTGGGCGCTCGTCCTGGCCTGGTGGCAGTCGAACGACTACGAGCCGAGCAAGGTCGATCTGGCGCTATACCTCGGCGCCTTGCCGCTCGCGCTGGTCGGTGGCTACTTGTTGCTGCGCGGTTTCATCGAGCATATCAAGGCACCTCCGCCGGTTGTTAGTCCTGCAGCCCCATCGTCCGTCAGCGATGATGATCCGTTGGCCGGCACTCGGGCCAAGACTGCAGCGGCCGAGCGCACTTTCTCGCTGTGTCTGGTCGAGACCTGCATGACGTTGCCGGCTGGGGCTTCGGATGATGAAATTCTGTCTGCCATTGAGGCCGGCAAGCGTCCAGGGCCTAGTTCGCGGCTGAGCGACGATGCCGGTTTTCCCGTGTTTCTTGCCGAGGTGCAGGATATCGATGTCGATGCGATGACGGAAAAGTTGTCCGAAGATGCCGGGCCGATTCGTCAGTTGGTTGACCAGCCAAGCATGGTGCGGGCGTTGGCGCTGCTCGATGGCACGATGGTAAGAGCGCGGGAGTCGGTCGAAGCGATTTTTGCGCAAAGTGCGGAAAAGCTCCGCCTCCATCTCCTCTGGCTAGTGCCGGCCGACTGCAATCCAGCGCATTTTCCCGGCATGCGTATTTGGCTGCAGCTGAATTACTGGTCAAAGCTGGATAAAACCGATCTGGATATCACGCTGGTCCCGGCGGCCAACGAGGCCGACGCCATGCGCCAGGTGGATGAGATTATCCTGCGGGCCAACCGCGACCCGTCGCCTAATGAACTGGTCCTGATCGTCGGCGCAGTTTCGGCGGTGGACGAGCTGACCGTCGAATCCTGGGCGGCCGGTAACCGGTTGTTCTCTGCCCAGCACCAGGACCGGCGGATTCCAGGCGAGGGGGCTATTGCCCTGCTATTCGCCACGCGGCATCTGGTCGAGCGTCTTCACCTCGACGGGGCCTCGGTGATCAGCCGGGTCAGTCATGGCGCTCGGGACAAATCGCTGGATGCCGGTGGCCGCATCGGCGGCAAGTTGATCACCCAATTGGTTGCTGGTCTGCTCGATGTCACGACTATCGACAGCACGCAGATCAAGTCGGCGGTATTCGATAGCGACCACCGCGCCAATCATGTGGCCGAAGCGATGGAAGGTTTGGGCGAGGCGTTCGAGCATCTTGATCCGGCCAAGGACTGCCTTGCCATCGGAACAGTCAATGGCGCCCTTTCGCCGATCGGCAGCCTGGTTGCGCTGGCCTGCGCCAGGGCCAAGGTGCTGGCCGATCAGGCGCCGGTGCTCTGTGTCAGCAACCAGCACGAACTCGACCGGGCTGTGCTTCTCGCCATGCCTTTTGTCGCCGCAAATAAAACCGAACCCAGTAGCATTTGAGCAAAGTCCATCCATGATGTCCCGAATCCGTTCCCTCCTGACCGACTCCCGTTTTCTTTCTTTCGTTGGCGTGGCCGCTGTCGCTGCCTTCTTCTTCCTCGGCGCCAAGACGCTGAAGGTGGCGATGATCTGGGCGGCGCTGGCCAGTGCCGTTATCCTGGTCGCCTGGATCGCCGTCTGGCTGATCCGCCGACAACGGGCCCGGAAGGCCGGCGAGGCGATCGGTTCGATGCTCGAACAGCAGGGCGAGGCCGCACAGAAGCGGGCCGGCGCAGCGGCCGGTGCGGAGATCGAAACGCTGAAGCAGCGGATGCAGGAAGCGGTCAAGACGATCAAAACGTCGAAGCTCGGTCAGCTGTCCGGTTCGGAGGCGCTCTACGAGTTGCCCTGGTACATCACCATCGGCAACCCGGCCGCCGGGAAAAGCACCGCCATCGTCAATTCCGGACTGAAGTTTCCCTATGATGACGGTGGCAACGCGATCATCAAGGGCATCGGCGGGACGCGCAATTGCGACTGGTTCTTTACCACCGAAGGCATCTTGCTCGACACGGCGGGGCGCTACTCAGTGCATGAAGAAGACCGCGAAGAGTGGCTGGGTTTTCTCGGCTTGCTGAAAAAGCACCGGCCGCGCGCGCCGATCAACGGAATCATCGTCACCGTCAGCATCGGCGAACTGATGGGCAATTCGCCGACCTTCGCAGTCAATCTGGCCAAGAGCCTGCGCCAGCGCGTCCAGGAGCTGACCGAAAAACTGGAAGTTTTCGCTCCGGTCTATGTCCTGTTCACCAAGGTTGACCTGATCCCCGGCTTCCATGACTTCTTCCTCGATCTCGACTGGAACGAGCGTGACCGGGTGTGGGGGGCGACCATTCCCTACGACAAATCGAACGGCAATGAACTGATCACGCTGTTCGACCGGCATTTCGACGAACTCTACGAGGGGCTGCGGGCGATGAGCGTCGCCCAGTTGTCGCGGGTGCAGGGCGAGAACTCCCTACCCGGGCTGCTCACATTTCCCTCCGAATTCGCGGCCATCAAGCCCGCCCTGCAAGCCTTCCTGGCTACGCTGTTTGAAGACAATCCCTTCCAGTTCAAGCCGGTTTTCCGCGGTTTCTACATTACTTCGGCAATCCAGTCGGCCGACATCAAACCGCTGTCCAACGACCGGATCATGCGGAAGTTCGCGCTGGCCGGGGGTGGAACGCCGCCGGTTCGGGCGGCGCTCAACCACGGTTACTTTCTCAAGGAACTCTTCTCGAGTGTCGTCTTTCCCGACCGCAATCTGGTTCGCCAGCACACCAGCAAAGCCAAGCTTCAGTTGCGCCAGTTCGCCGTGCTCGGCGCCTTGTGTCTGCTCGGACTCGCTATCGGCGGGTGGAGCTGGTCTTATCTCAACAATCGCAGCCTGCTCGAGAATGTCGCGCAGGATGTCGCCAAGGCGGTGCGGGTACAGGAGGGACGGATCGATCTCCAGTCGCGTCTCGAAGCCCTTGAGATTTTGCAGGATCGCCTCGGGCAGCTCGAGCGCTTCAACGAGGATCATCCGATATCGATCGGCTTGGGTCTCTACCAGGGCGAGCAGATGGCCGATCACTTGCGCCGCGAATACATGGCCGGGGTCAGTAATGTGATGCTGGTGCCGGTTCGGGAAAACCTTGAAGCTTTCCTCCATGAAGTGAATGCGCATGGCGACCATCTGAAACCGCAGGCCGAGGCCGTCGGCAACTCGGCCGTTCGGCCATCGGGTCCGAAGCCTTACAAGGATGCCACGCCTTCCGATGTGGAAGATGGCTACAACGCGCTGAAGACCTATCTGATGTTGTCCAGTCGCGAACATATCGATGTCGGTCACCTGTCTGACCAGATCACTCGTTTCTGGCGCGGCTGGCTCGAGGCCAACCGGGGCACGATGAGCCGCGAGCAGATGATCCGTTCGGCCGGCCGGATTCTTTCTTTCCATTTGGAACATGCGAACGATCCGGCCTGGCCGACCATCGAGAACAATCTGGCGCTGGTCGACGAAGTGCGCGACAAGCTGCGCCAGGTGGTGCGCGGCATGCCGGCCGCCGAGCGTGTTTATGCCGAGATCAAGGCGCGGGCGTCGACGCGCTTCGCCCCGGTAACGGTGGCCAATCTCGTGGGGCCCGACAATGCCGCATTGGTCGCCGGTAGCCATGTCGTTTCCGGCGCCTTTACCGTCGAGGCATGGCGGGAGTATGTCCAGCCGGCAATCAAGGACGCGGCGACCAGCGAGCAGAAAAATGCGGACTGGGTGCTGCAGACATCGACCAAGGACGACCTGACGCTAGAAGGCAGCCCCGAGCAGATTCAGAAATCGCTGATCGCCATGTACAAGCGCGACTACGCCGAGGAATGGAAACAATTTGTCCAGGGCATCACGGTGGCTTCCTTCGAAACCTTCCCGGCGGCGGTGGCGGCAATGAACCGCCTGGGCGATGCCCAAACTTCGCCGGTCGGGACGCTGATCAAGGTGATTTTCGATCAAACGGCCTGGGACCATCCGGCGATGGCCAATCTGGGACTGGATAAAGCACAAAAGGGCTTTATCGAATGGTTCAAGCGGTCGGTACTGCAGATGTCGCCGAGCCGTGTCCAGGTCGACCTCAATGTTTCGGCGAAAACCGCAGAGGTGCCGATGGGGCCGATCGGCAAGGAGTTTGCGGGGGTCGGCCGACTGGTCATGCCGCGTGACAAGTCAGACCCCTTGCTCGACACCTATCTGAAGCAGCTTTCCAAGATACGTACCCGATTGAACCAGTTGAAAAACCAGGGCGATGCCGGGACCGGGGCGCTCAAGCTGATGCGCGAGACGATCGACGGCGGCTCCTCGGAGCTTTCGGAAACCCTGCGTTTTGTTGATGAACAGATGCTGACCGGGATGCCGGACAACCAGCGGGCAGTGCTTCGCCCGTTGTTGCTGCGGCCCTTGCTGCAGTCCTACGCAGCGATCATCAAGCCGGCTTCGGAGGAGCTCAACAAGACTTGGGAGGCCCAAGTATACGAGCCATTCAATCGCAAGCTGGCGATCAAGTATCCGTTTGCTGCAGGCTCGAACATCGAGGCCTCGCCGGCCGAAATTGCCCAGGTATTCGGACCGGAAGGCGCTATCGCCAAGTATGTCGAATCGGCCATGGGGTCGCTCGTCGTGCGCCGAGGCAACACTGTCACGCCGCGCACCTGGGGTGATCTTGGCTTGGTCCTGCAGGCCGAGTTCATGAACGACTTCGCCCGCTGGGTCTCGCCGCTCGAAGGGGGCGCCGCCTCCGATGCCGGAGCCGGGGCCGGCGGCGCCAGTCAGGCGCAAACGGTCTTCATGGTGCGTCCGCAACCCTCGCCAGGAACCACCGGCTATGTCATTGAAATCGATGGGCAAAAACTGAATTACCGTAATGGCGTGGCGCAGTGGGCCAATTTTGTCTGGCCGAATGCCAGCGGGACACCCGGTGCGCGCATCACGGCCACAACCTTCGAAGGCAAGATCGTCGAAATCATCAATATTCCGGGGCGTTTCGGCCTGGAGAAAATGCTCAACTCGGCCAAGCGTGCCCGGCAACCGGACGGCACTTTCCGACTGTCCTGGGTGACGGATGGTGTCGAGATCGATGTTGATATGCGTCTGGTCAGCAGTGCCCAGGCTCAGGTCGCATCGGCCAAGAGCGAGGCGGGTGGCGGTATGCGTGGGCTGAGCGGCCTGGTGCTGCCGCGTACCGTAGCGGTTGCCACGGCGCCTTCCAGTGTGGCCAACGCGGCAGAGTCCCCGGTTGCCAATGCCGCCACGCCTCCCGTCGTGCCGCCAGCCGCACCGGCCGGCGTTGCACCACCCGGGCTGGCCGCCGCAAAGTTGCCAGGGAGTGGGCAATGAGCAATGTGATTGCCTCGCCGGCAACCTGTTTCGGCAAGATTCCGTCGCGCGGCGACTTCGTCAAGGGCGCCGGCCAGCACCAGTTGATCACCGTTCTTGATCGCTGGGTCTCGCGGGCCATGGAGCAGCTATCCGAAGACCCGCGCTGGAAGATCGTTTACGACAGTGCCTGCGCGGTCGATTTCGCCTTTATCGGCGCCCATAGCCGACTGTCGGTCGCCGGTCATCTGCGGCCGAGTACCGATTCCTCGGGACGGCACTTCCCGTTCATTACCGCCGCAACCATTGAACGCGACGATTCGCTGATGTTCCGTTGCGCACCGGTTGGTCTGGCCTACTCCTACGCCGCATTGGCCAGAATTTCGGAATCCGGCGTCAAGGGGGGCGAAGTGGCTACCTTGCTGGCGGAGCTCGACACGGTCAATTGTGCGGCTGATTTTGAAACCGCGATCCAGACCGATCCGCTCGGTAATTTCGTGCGCCGGACGTCTCTCGAATCGCTGGCGGCCATGCTGGGCTGGTCGGGTGCCGAGCAACTGCGGCGGATCATTCTGGCCATCGGCTTGCTGATGCGTCCCGTCCTGGGGCAGGGCTCGGTTGCCATCGACAAGGATCTCGTTTTGCCATTGCCGGTCGACGAACGTTATCGGAATCTGGTCGCCGGCCTGTGGCTCTATCTTGTCTCGGCCTTTCTGCGCAAGACGACCGTCGAATTGCAGCTGATCATCGAACGACGCGCCGAATCTCCGCACTTGATCCTGGGCTTCAATGGTGCCGCACCGAGCACACTGCTCGCGGCCATTTCGCCGGAAACCAGCGTCGACAGGATCATCGCGTTGGTCGATCCGGAGTGGATCGACGATCAAGCCGCGCTGAGCAACGACTACGGCGTCGCCAAGCTCTCCACCTATCTCGCGCAACCGGCGATTACGCTGGAACTGGCGATCACTACATTCAGAGAAGTTTTCCTCGGGGAATAGGCATGAAAATCCGCATCTTTTTTAGCTCACTGGCTTTTGCATTCAGTACTGCGATAGTGCAATCGGCCGCAGTGGCAGCCCCCGAAGAGCCCGGCAAAGTCGTCGCTTCCGGTACCGTTCCCGACGAGGCTGCGCGCGCCGCCATTCTCGGAAAATTGCGCGATCTCTACGGCGCGGCAAATATCACTGATCGGCTGGAAGTGGGCGGCGTCGTGCCGCCGCCCAACTGGGCCGAGCACATGACCAAGCTGCTCAGTGCCAATCTTCAGCAGGTACACAAGGGGCAAATGCAGGTCAATGGCACCCAGGTTGCGATTAAGGGGAATGTCGCCAATGAGGCTTTGCGCCAGCAAGTGGTCAGCCAAATGGCGACCTCTCTCAACCCGACCTACACCGTTGATAATGGGCTTGTCGTCGCCGCTGGATCGGCGCAGACCGTGCTCGACAAGACCTTGTCCAACCGCGTTGTCGAGTTCGAGAGCGGCTCGGCGACACTGACGCCGGTCGGTCGCGTGATCCTCGATGAAATGGCTGCGGCGATCAAACAGATCGGCACGCCGAAGGTGCAAGTCATCGGGCATACCGACAGCGTCGGCAATCGCCTCGCCAATGTCGGCCTTAGCCTGGCCAGGGCCAACAGCGTACGGGCCTATCTGATTGAAAAAGGGATTCCGGCCGATTCATTGAGTGCGGTCGGTTCCGGCCCCGATCACCCGGTGATGACGAACGACACGCTGGAGGGCCGGGCCAAGAACCGTCGTATCGAGTTCCGGCTGGCCGGCTGACGACCTGTCAGCCGGGCCGGTAATCATCCATCGGTGAGCGCCGGCTACGCCAAGGCGTCAGCCCTGGCCGTGTTCCAATTGGCCGGCTTCGACGCCGAGCAACTCCTCCATCCGGGACAGCGCGGCATCCTCCTTGAGGACGGTGCGCAGCCATTCGTGCAGTGGCATCGTGCCCCATTTTGCCGCCTTGTCGGCCAGATAGGCGACCGGGCTGTGCGGTTCGGTCCGGCGGAAAAACGCGGCAATGTCCTGCAATTGACGGATGGCCTGCTCGCGGGACTGGATCTGGCCATTGGCCGGAGGGGAATTGCCAAAGGATGGCTCGATGCGCCCCGTTCCATCGAAATGTGGCGGGGTATTGGTCGGAGTTGCAGCTGTTCCGGATACCTCCGGCGTCCTGCTGTCGGAGGCCTCTCCGGCATGGCGCCGGAAAAAGCGGAAAACATCTTCCAGCGCATCGAAGGTTGGGCCA
Source organism: Dechloromonas denitrificans (assembly GCF_020510685.1). Lineage (NCBI taxonomy): Bacteria > Pseudomonadati > Pseudomonadota > Betaproteobacteria > Rhodocyclales > Azonexaceae > Dechloromonas > Dechloromonas denitrificans. Next base: position 2,717,343 of record NZ_CP075185.1, on the reverse strand, counting down.
AAGGCCGGTGCCTGTTGGCCCATGCGCTGGTCAAGCACCATTTGCAGAGCCTTCATCGCATCCTTCAGGCGCTCCGCATCCTGCATGCCGTCAACGAAATGACGCGTTGGGGTATCTTTCAGAGCGCTTTCGAACGTGTCGAGGGTGACACGGGCGGTACGCCCCAATTCGTCGGCCATGCCCGGATTGCGTTCGATGTTCTTGGCCATCGCCCGGGCCGATTCCTGATCGATCGCCGAAAAATTTCCCTTGGCGGAATGAGTCAGCGGTGTTTCGCGAATCAGCCGTGCGGTCTGATTGACCAGCCAGTCGAGGACCCCGACCCGCTGCTCGAGATCGCCGTCCTCGGGTTGCGGATGAATGTCATCCCAGAATGCATCGCATAAATATCCGAGCAGCGAATATCCCTCGGCCAGTCCGGCCAGCCCGCCAATTTTGCCGCGGGCTTCGGTGAGCCAGGCAATTACCCGGAGATCCTTGGCTTTGTTGGCCAGTAGCGTTTCGCAGACGCGGATCACGTTTTCCCAGTCCGCCTCCTTGACCTCAGTTACCCATTCTCCCTGGGCGAGCGACGGATCCTCGAAACGCCGGGCCTCCTGAATCGCATCGAATTCAGCAGAAAAAATCAAATCCTCGCCGCATGGACCCGATGCGGATTCCAGTGGGCGGACCAGATGCTCAAAATCCATCGTAGTTGGCCTTTGTCAAAATATGCCCGGTTCAGGGCAGGGTGATGGTCAGCGTCGGGGCACGCGGTGCCAACTGAACGATGCTCTTGAACGGTGACAGGATTTCCTGAACGGTGTGTCTGGCATGCCAGTCCAGGCCGACATAGGCGACCAGGCCGAACAGGGCAAGCACGGAGACGATGACCCAGAAGGGAATGTCACGCTTGAGGGCGTTCGAAATGCTGTCAGGGGCAGCCCAGTGCGGGGCGAAGGGAGCCGCCTTGCCCTTGATGTGGGCGATATGTTCGCCAAGCTGCGAAGTCAAATACTTGAGCTTCTCCGGCCCTTCCAGCAGGTAGCGTCCCTTGAAGCCGACGAGCAGGCACATGTGGAAGACTTCCAGCGCATTGATCCGTCTGGCGCCTCCGTTGCGGGCCACTTCAAGCTTGTCGAAAAAATGTTCGCCGGCCAGTTGGTCGCCAAAGAGAACGAGTTGCAGAGGCCGGCGCGCCCAGACTTCGCGGATATTCATCTGGGAATTCAGGACGGCTTCGTCGGCGGCGGCACAGAAAGCGTATTTCGCATCGAAGATGTCCTCGGCGCTGAAGTCATTCTTCTTGGCGGTTCGCTCGAAGTGATCGAGGAATTTCTGGATGTTGCCGGCAAACTCCTCGG